>JADLAB010000162.1 GCA_020848455.1 Polyangiaceae bacterium | reverse complement strand
TCCTCGACGCGAACGACAACTGCCAGTTCGCCGCCAACACACAGCAAGAGGACAACGAGGGCGACGCGGTCGGCGACGCGTGCGACCCCGACGACGACAACGACGGCGACCTCGACGTGGCCGACAACTGCCAGTTCGTCTTCAACGCGAATCAGCAGAACAGCGACGGGGACAACCGCGGCGACGCCTGCGACAACTGCCCCACCGTCTCGAACCAGACTCAGGTGGACAGCGACTCGGACAACGTCGGCGACAGCTGCGACAACTGCGTGGCCATCGCCAACACGAGCCAGGCCGACAACGAGCCCGACGGCATCGGCGACGCGTGCGACCCCGACGACGACAACGACGGCGACCTCGACGGGGCCGACAACTGCCAGTTCACGAGCAATCCGAACCAGGCCAACAACGACGGCGACGCCTTCGGTGACGTGTGCGACACCGACGACGACAACGACACCTGGACCGACCTCGCCGACAACTGCCCGTTCGCGGCCAACCCCGGCCAGGAGAACAACGACCTCGACAGCCAGGGCGACGCCTGCGACAACGACGACGACAACGACGGCATCCTCGACGACGGCGGCCCCGGCCCCTGCACCGGCGGCCAGACGGCGAACTGCGACGACAACTGCCAGTTCGCCGCCAACACGCTGCAGCAAGACAACGACTCCGACGGCGTCGGCGACATCTGCGATGGCGACGACGACGCCGACGGCGTGCTCGACGGGAGCGACAACTGCCAGTTCATCGCCAACTCGCTGCAGGAGAACAACGACGGTGACGCCCTCGGCGACGCCTGCGACAACGACGACGACAACGACACGGTCCTCGACACGACCGACAACTGCCACTTCGTCGTCAACACGAACCAGGCCAACAACGACGGCGACGCCCTCGGCGACCTGTGCGAGGACGACGACGACAACGACACGGTGGTCGACTTCGCCTGCACCGGCGGCGGCACGCTCACGCTCGGCATCAACGGCTACGGCTGCACCGTCGGCGTGCTCGTGCCCGTCGACAACTGCCAGTTCACGGCCAACACGAACCAGGCCAACAACGACGGCGACGCGCCCGGCGACCTCTGCGAGGACGACGACGACAACGACACGGTGACGGACCTCGCCGACAACTGCCAGTTCGTGGTCAACACCCTGCAGGAGAACAACGACGGCGACGCCCTCGGCGACGCCTGCGACCCGGACGACGACAACGACAACGTCGGCGACTTTGCCTGCACGGGCGGCGGCACGCTCACCCTCGGCATCAACGGCTACGGCTGCACGGTGGGCGTGCTCCTGCCGGTCGACAACTGCATCTTCACGGTCAACACCGACCAGAAGAACACCGACCTCGCGCTGCCCGGTGGCGACGCGCTCGGCGACGTGTGCGACGACGACGACGACGCCGACACGCTCACCGACGCCGAGGAGGGCGGGCTCGGCACCGACCCGCTCAGCCAGGACACGGACGCCGACACCATCGCCGATGCGACCGAGGTGCGGAACGCCGCGGACCCGGCCGACCTGCTCAACAACACCGACGGGGACAGCGCCATCGACGCCATCGACCTCGACAGCGACGCGGACGGCATCAGCGACGCGGACGAGGCCGGCGACGCGGACCTCGCCACCGAGCCCATCGACACGGACGGCGACGGCACGGAAGACTACCGCGACGTCGACACGGACAACGACGGCGTGTGCGACGGCCCGGAGAGCGATGGGGGCGTGTGCACCGTCACGCCCGGCGGCGACAACTGCCGGCTGGTGGCGAACGCGAACCAGTCCGACAGCAACGGCAACGGCATCGGCGACGTGTGCGACGGCGACAGCGACGGCGACGGCATCCTCGACGACGGCGACGCCTCGGGCTTCCCCGACGACAACTACTGCACCGGCGGCGCCACGACGAACTGCGACGACAACTGCATCAGCGTCGCGAACCCGAACCAGGCCAACACCGGCGGTGACTTCCGCGGCGACATGTGCGACCCGACCGCCGACGCCGACGGCGACGGCGTCCTCAACGCCGTGGACAACTGCCAGTTCGTGCCGAACGCCGACCAGGCGAACGCGGACGGCGGAGCGTCCGGTGATCTCTGCGATCCGGACGACGACAACGACACGGTCGCCGACTTCGAGTGCACGGGCGGCGGCGTGCTCACGCTCGGCCCGGGCGGCTACAGCTGCTCGACGGGCACCATGGTCCCGCTCGACAACTGCCAGTTCACGGCCAACACGGACCAGGCGGACGGCGACTCCGACGGGGTCGGCGACCTCTGCGACAACTGCCCGACCGTGGCCAACGCCAACCAGGCGGACGCGAACCAGGACGGCATCGGCGACGCGTGCGACCCGGCCAACGACACGGACGGCGACGGCATCCAGAACAGCTCGGACAACTGCCCGAGCGACCCCAACCCGCTGCAGGAGAACTCGGACGCGGACGTGTACGGCGACGCGTGCGACAACTGCGACACGGTGAACAACCCCGACCAGGCCGACGTCGACACCGACACCGTCGGTGACCTCTGCGACAACTGCCCGGAGGACGCGAACCCGGGCCAGGAAGACGCCGACAGCAACGGCGTCGGCGACGCGTGCGACGGCGGCACCGGCGGCGCGGGCGGCGGCGGCGGCGCCGGCGGCGGCGTCGGCCCCGCTCCCGAGGACCCGCTCGCTCCCGACTTCGAGGGTGGCTGCAACTGCCAGCTGCCCGCGCAGGGCAGCGGCGATGCCGGCGTGCTCGGGCTCCTGCTCGGGCTCGGCGCCATCCTGCTGCGCCGCCGGTCACGCCGCGCGGCGTGACCCCCCGCCGACCCGCGGTGCGCCTGGGGGTGCGCGCACCGCGGCTCCGCTCGGAACGGGGCCCCCGCCGTCGGGGCCCCGGGCACCTCTCCCCACCTCACCGTTGCCGCTCCCCGCTGCCCCAACTATCGTGAGCCCCTCATGAAATCTGCCACGCTGGCGGCGTTCGCCGCGACGGCCACCTCGCTCTTCGCGGCCACCGCGCGCGCCCAGGACGAGGGTGGCTTCGCGCTCGACGCCTTCGAGCTCACGCCCGCGGGTGACGTGTTCTGGGGCGTGCCCTCCCCGTTCGCGAGCGGCCACGTCGCGCCTCGCGGTTACGTCGCGTTCGACTACGCCCACCGCCCCATCCACATCGTGCTCCGCGACAGCGCCGGCAACGTCGCGGCCGAGGATCTGGCCGTCGTCTCGGCGCAGGGCAGCCTGCACGCCGATTTCTCGATGGCGTTCTTCGACCGGCTGCTCGTGTCGGTGCACATGCCCGTCTCGGTGCTGAACAAGGGCGATGACCCGGCGCTCCCGGGCGTCGTGTACCCGACCCTGACGGCGCCCAACGCGGGAGATCTCCGCCTCGGCGCGCGCGGGCGGCTCTTCGGCGACGAGGGGGGACCGTTCCAGCTCGGCCTCGAGGGCTACCTCTTCGCGCCGACCGGCAAGCGCGAGCAGTACCTCGGCGAGGGCGCCGTCCGCGGCATCTTCGATGTGTCGCTCGGCGGCCGGGTGGGTGGCAAGGACGTCGCCTTCGTCTACACGGCGTCGGGCGGGGTCGAGCTGCGCGCGTCGGAGCGCGGCCACGCGGGACGCTTCGGAGCTGGCATCGGCCTCCTGGCGCTCGAGGACGTGCTGCAGCTCGACGCGGAGCTCGTCGGCGCGGGCGACTTCAGCCCGAGCGGCGGCGCCCCGCTCTCGACCGACCCGGTCACGGTGACCGCGACGGCCGCCAAGCTCGAGATGATGTTCGGCACCAAGGTCCGCGTGCTCGGCGGCCTGACCTTCGGCGCCGGCGCGGGCCCGGGCATCGGGACGTCCGTCGGGACGCCCGCGTTCCGCTTCCTCGGCATGGTCGGCTGGGCGCCCCTCGCCGAGCCGGCCGAGGACGAGCCCGAGGCTCCGCCGGTGAAGGACGGGGACGACGACGGCATCCCGGACGGTGACGACGCATGCCCGACCGTCAAGGGCCAGCCCAACACGGATCCCATGCTCGATGGCTGCCCGCCCGCCGACCGCGACGACGACACCGTGCTCGACGTCGACGACGCGTGCCCGACCGTCGCCGGCGAGCGCTCCGGCGACGCGACGAAGAACGGCTGCCCGCCCGACGGCGACAACGACGGCGTCGCCGACACGAAGGACGCCTGCATGACCGTCGCGGGCGAGCCGAGCGACGACCCCGCGAAGAACGGCTGCCCCAACGACACGGACGGCGACGGGATCGTCGACCGCAAGGACGCCTGCCCGAAGCTCGCCGGCCCGGACAGCACCAACCCGAAGTGGCACGGCTGCCCCGAGGACGGCGACGGCGACGGCATCCCGCTCGCGAAGGACGCGTGCCCCGACCAGAAGGGCTCGCCCAGCCCCGACCCCGCGCAGAACGGCTGCTCCGAGCTCATCTCGGTCACCGACGGCGAGATCGTCATCCGGCAGCAGGTGCAGTTCATCTCCGATGGCAAGAGCGTGCACGACACGGTCTCGCGCGACTCCGAGAAGCTGCTCGCCGAGGTGCGCGACGCCATCCTCGCGCACCCGGAGTTCGAGGTCGTCGAGGTGCAGGGGCACACCGACGACAACGGCGGCGAGGAGTACAACATGCAGCTGTCGCAGGCGCGTGCGAACGCCGTGCGCGACTGGCTCACCAGCCACGGCATCCCGAGCGAGCGCGTCGTGGCGAAGGGCTACGGCTTCAGCCGGCCGCTCGGCGACAACCGCGTCAAGACCGGCCGCGCGGCGAACCGGCGCGTGCAGTTCATGGTCATCCAGAAGCGTTGAGGACGCGCGACTACGCCGAGGTTCTCGTCATCGCCCTCGGCTCCGCGTCGGAGGCGCGCTACTCGAGCGCGCTCGCCGCGCGCCTCGAGATTCTCGCCGCGTCCCATCGTGACGAGCTCGAGCCGCGATACGATGAGCTCGTGCGTGCACTCGAGGGACTGATTCGCTCGCTCGAGTCTCGTGCCTGACGTCTGAAGCCTGATCCCTGTAGCCGCGAGACTTCGCCCGAAAGGGCGAAGGCGAGTCAGTTCCAGCACCGGGCCGCGCCCGACCCGCGTCGGACGAAACGGCGCCCCCTGCGGGCGCGTACGTGCGTGCACTCCGCGTGGGATCCGCGCTCCGGCTTCTGGGCCCGAAGCCCGAAGCCCGAAGCCCGAAGCCACGTCACGCTGGAGCCGAGTATCCTGCTAGAAGTCGCCGCGGAAGTTCAGGCCCGGCGTGACGGCCACGATGAACGAGCCGAGCAGGCTCTCCTCTGGGTAGGTCCCGATGCCGTCGCTGCCGGCGGCGAGCTCGAGGCTCGAATCCCACTTCGGGACCTCGATGCCGACGAGCAAGAGGGCCTGCACGAACGCCGACAGCTCGAAGTGCTCCTCGAAGCGGAAGCCGACCCGCACCTGGGGGTCGACGTAGAAGTAGGTCGCCCGCTGGAAGTCGACGACCGGATAGGTCGCCACACCGCTGCCGTCCTGGGTCAGGAACGCTCCCACGCGCTCGTCGCGCAGCTGGCCCACGAGCGCCCCCGCGCCGAGCCGCAGCGCCACCGGCACGTCGCCCTCGAAGTGGTAGCCGATGTTGAGCCCGCCGAGGAAGGCGCTGAGGCGCAGCGAGTCCGTGGCCTCGCCGCTGTTCGGCGTCGCGAAGCCGTGGGGCAGGAGCGCAGCCTTGCGCCCGCGCACCTCCTGCCAGGCGAACAGGTAGCCGAGCTCGAGGCCGAAGCCGAGGCCCGAGCCGAGCTCGTAGCTCGCGGAGACCGAGCCCGTGGCGCCGAGGCCGATCGAGCGCTGGCAACCGCTCTCGCAAGCCGCGCCGATGTCCCCACCGAAGCTCGGCACGACGGCGAGGCCGGCGCTCACGTCGACCACCCACTTCGGCGGCACGCGCCACACCGGGGCGTCCTCGTCGCGCTCGAGCTCGATGGCGAGGTTCTCGCGCTGGCCGCGCGCGAGCGTCATCTCCTTCGTCGCCGTGAGAAAGCCGTCGCTGCGCACCTCGACCGTGTGCTTGCCGATGCGCATGCGGCCGAGCCACACGCCGTTGCCGACCGTGACACCGTCGACGGCGACGCTCGCTCCCGGCGGCGTGGGATCGACGCGCAGCGTGGCGTCGAGGTCCTCGGCCGAGAGGGCGAGCTGCGTCGTCTGCTGGGACTTGACGGCCGCCGCGGCCGGCTGCGTGCCGAGCTTGCCCTCGCCGCGGAGCACGACCATGTGGTCGCCCACACCGAGCACGCCCTCCCACGGGGTCTTGCCCATGGTCACGCCGTCGACCAGCACCTCCAGGCTCTTGCCGCTGCGCTCGCTCACGCGCAGCCGCCCGCTGTCGGCGAGCTTGCGCAGCTTCGCCTGCACGCTCGCGGTCTGACCGCCCGCCACGTCGATGCGGGTCTCGTAGGGCTCGAAGCCCTCCTTGAACACGCGCACGACGTGCGTACCGGCCGGCACGCGGATCGGCTGCACGGGCGGGTACTCGCCCTTGGCCTCGCCCGACACGACGATGGCGGCCCCGGGCTCGGCGCCGAACACGTCGACGGTGCCCACCAGGCCGCGCAGCTCGGACACCTGCTTCTGGGCCCAGCCGCGCTGGCCTTCCTCTTCGCCGGGCGGCACGTTGAACTCGCGCAGCAGGGTCTCGAACATCTCGACCGCCTCGTCGTAGCGCTGCAGCGCGCGCAGCATGGCGGCGGCGTTCCGGGTCGCGATGGCGGTCGGGAAGATGCTCCGCGAGATCATGAACTCGGCGAGGGCGGGCGCGAACGCGCGCTCCTCGAGCAGAGCGAGCCCCTTCTTGAAGTGACCGAGCGCTTCTTGGCGCTGCTCCGGGGTGTACTCCTTCGCCTCGGCCGCCGGCGGCGGCGCCGGTGCGGCGGCCGGCGGTGGCTCGGCGGGCACGGGGGCCGTCGGAGGCGCGGGGGGCTGCGGCTCGGTGGGCTGCGCCCGGGCCACGCCGGCGAACGCCAGGACGAGCGCGCACAGGCACGCGGCGAGGCTTCGTTCGAGTGCGTGGATCCGCCTCGTGTTCGCGACTGTCAGCATCGGCGGTACTCTAACAGAGATGACGCTACGGAGCGCCACCCAGAGCGCACCGTCGTGCATCCCGATCGGGGCGCCGGGCGCGGCGGGACGGGCGGCGGCCCGGCGCTACTTCTTCGGCGGCAGGGGCTCGCCGAACTCGCCCGTGTCGGTTCCGATGCCCTTCACCGTGGGCTTCGGCGCCGCGGCGGTGGCGCTCGCGGTCGTGATCACGCCCGGGTTGCCGGTGCGCTTGATCTCGGTCTTCTTGCCCTCTTTGAGCTCGACGATGGCCGGGTCGGGGCCGGCCTTCATGAAGGCGACCTCGCCCGTCGCCTCGGCGCTACCCTTCTGGACGCGCACCTTCACGCTGTCGCCGACCGTGGCCTTGACCTCGAACTCGCCGTAATCGCCCTTGTCCGCCACCTCGACCGTCGCGCCGTCCACCTCGACCGTCGCGTCCTTCGGAAGCACGCGGATCTTGTAGCGGATCTTGTCGTCCGTGGGCGCCGGGGTCGAGCTCGTGGTGGCCTGCGAGGTCGGCGCGGTGGTCGCGGTGGCCGGCGCCGTCATCGTCGTGGTCGACGGCCCGGCCGTGGCCACCGAGTCGCCCCCACCGCCCGGACGCGTCGCCAGGAAGATGCCGACCCCGGCTGCCGCCGCGAGCGCGATCGCACCGAGGACGACCGGCAGCTTCGAGGACCGGCGCGGCTCGCCGGCCTGCGACACGACGGCGGCGCCGTTCGTGGTGACGGCCGCGTCCCCGGAGATCGAGTGCGCGGCGACCCCGCTCACGCCGAGGGCCGTCGTGCGGCCGAGCCCGGTGACGCCGGGGATCGCGGTACTGCCGCTCGACGTGAGCATCGGCGCCGGTGGCGGCATGCTCGTCGGCAGCCGCGGCGCGGACTCGAGGCGCTGGCTGTCCGAGAGCGAGAGCAGCATCTCCTGGGTCAGCGTCCAGCCGCCCGGCAGGAGCGGGCGCACCGCCTCGAACAGATCGCCCGCCGTCTGGTAGCGCTCCTTCACGTTCTGCTTGAGGCAGTTGTGGACGACCGCGGCGACCTCGGGCGTCACCCAGGGCGCGTGATCCTGGATCGGGGGCGGAGGCTCGGTGCACACGAGCAGGATGAGCTCGCCGAGCGCGGTCGCGTGCTGGTAGGGCGTGCGGCCCGAGAGCATCTGGTAGAGCACGGCGCCGAGCGACCAGATGTCGGTGCGGTGGTCGATCTCGCGCTGACCGCGCGCCTGCTCGGGCGAGACGTAGAGCGGCGAGCCGAGAAGGTTGCCGGTCTTCGTGAGGTCGGCACCCTCCGTCGAGTTCGACTGGTCCATCTTCACCTTGGCGATGCCGAAGTCGAGGATCTTGACGATCACCTCGCCCGCGTCGCGCTTGGTGAGGAACAGGTTGTGAGGCTTGATGTCGCGGTGAACGACCCCCTGGGCGTGCGCCTTCTGCAGCCCGAGGCAGGCCTGCGCGACGATGCGCAGCGCGGTGTCCGGCGCGATGGGGCCGACGCGCTTGAGCAGGTGCTGGACATCCTCGCCGTCGAGGTACTCCATCGCGAGGAACGGCAGGCCCGTGTCGCGGTCCACGCCCGCGTCGAGCACCTGCGCGATATACTGAGTATCCACCGCGCCGGCCGCGCGGGCCTCGCGCTGGAAGCGCCCGACGACCTTCGGGTCGTGGACGAACTCCTCGTTGATGATGACCTTGACCGCGCAACGACGGCCCGTCCCGGTGTGCTCGGCCTCGTAGACCGCACCCATGCCGCCCTGCCCGAGCAGAGCTTTGACCTCGTACTTGCCGTCGATGACCTGGCCGATCACGTGACTAGTGACTCTACGGGATCGCGGCCCGTATCGCAACGTCGCCTCGACCGGGCGGGTTCAGCGGCGTCGCAGGAGCTTCGGCGCGAGCACCACGGCGAGGAGCGCGACCACGAGCGCGCCGCCGGCGATCGGGGCGGCGGTCCTGAAGTCGTCGAGGAGCCTCGGGGCGAAGTACGAGGTCGCCGTGACGAGCGCGGTCATCCACGAGATGCCGAGGACGATCGGCAGCGCGACGGCGCGCTGCGACACCCCGGCGTAGCGCATGAAGCTCATCACGACCCATGGGCCGACGAGCGGCGCGAGGAGCGCGGTCGAGGCGAACGCGCCCCGCGAGGCCACGAGCCGGTCGATGCGCGCGCTGCGCTTCCGGGCGAGGAAGCGGTTCCAGGCCTCCCAGCGACACAGGCGGCTCCAGAGCGCGTCGACGGCGAGCACCTGCAGGTAGCAGAGCGGGATCGCCGCCGCCGCGACCGGCAGGGGATGCCACTCGAGCTCGAGGATCGCCACCGGGATGGACACGAGGATGCCGGCGATCGGGTTGACCGACTGGAGCACGAAGAAGGCGGCGCCGGCGCTGTTCACGGTCCCGGCTCACCGTACGCCGGCGTGACCGCGCATGCACTCCGCGATGGCGTCGGCGAGCGTCGGCGGCGTCCGGGCTCCGACGAGGGGCGCGGGCCATCCGGGCCCCGGGGCGCGGGCGAAGCAGGGCGGATGTCGGGCCGTCGTTGCGCGCAACTCGGCCGCGCTCGTGTCGACTCCATGGACATGCACGACGACGAACGACCTCGCGGGCGCCTGGCCCCCGACCGTCACGAGGCGAGCACCATCCCCGAGCGGCACGGCGGCCGCACGCCCGGCGAAGGCCCCGAGCCGAGCACCCTGCCCGACCCCAGGACCGACGAGGACCGCGACGGCCGCGGGCCGCCGGGCGACGACCCCCTGGCCGGCGATCCGAAGTACGCGGTCGTGCGCCGCCTCGGGGCGGGCGGCATGGGGCAGGTGTACGAGGCCCTGCACCGCGCGCTCGGCGCGACGGTCGTCGTGAAGCTCCTGCACGAGCACCTCGCCGACAACCCGCGCAGCGTCGATCGCATGCGGCTCGAGGCGCAGGCTCTGGCGCGCCTGCGCCACCCGAACCTCGTGGCCGTCACGGACTTCGGGGTCGCGCCGGGCGGCGCGCCGTACTTCGTGATGGAGCGACTGGTGGGCGTGTCGCTCGCGGACGAGCTCCGCGCGCACGGGCCGCTCGCGGCGCGCGAGGCGATCGGCATCGTGCGCCAGGCGCTCGCCGGGCTCGGCGTCGCGCACGAAGCGGGCCTCGTGCACCGCGACGTGAAGCCGGCCAACATCTTCCTCTGCCGGACCGCCGCGCCAGCTCTGCCGCGCGCGGAGGCGCCGCGGGTGAAGCTCCTCGACTTCGGCGTGGCCAAGGTGATCCACGCCGCGAGCGACGCGCCGGCGCCGCTCGCCCTGCCGACGCGCAAGGGTGTCCTCGTCGGGACGCCGCGCTACGCCTCGCCCGAGCAGGTGCTCGGCGGACGGGTGGACGCGCGCGCCGACCTCTACTCGATGGGCCTCGTGCTCTACGCGTGCCTGTGCGGACGCGGCCCCTTCGACGACTGCCCGAGCGCCGTCGACATGCTCCAGGCCCATGCGACGCGCACGCCGGAGCCGCCCTCGCGCCATGCGGCGCCGTCGCACGGGCCCCTCCCGGCCGGGCTCGAGGCGGTCGTGATGCGCTGCCTCGCGAAGCGCCCGGAGGACCGCTTCGCGACGGCCGCGGAGCTCGACGCGGCGCTCGGGCGCGTGCTCGCGGATGCGGACCGGCGCGCGGCCGCTCCCGCGCCGTGCGACCGGCCGGCGGACGCCCTCCCTCCGCAGGTCGACACCGAGGACATGGTGACCGAGCGCCGGGCACCGCGCGCGCCGCACGGAGCCGCCCCTGCCCCGGCACCTGTGCCGCACGGGGAGGCCCTCGACCTCCCGACGAAGGCGCTGCCCGCCTCTGGGACGATCCGCTTGCCGGAGCTGCTGCCGTTGCCGCCACGCGCGCTGCCGACCGTTCTCTGCGAGCCCCTCGCCCCCATCGCGATCGCGCCGCGTCGCGCGCTCGAGCCCCGGCCCACGGTCGACCCCGCCGCTCCGCGCCGCGCACCTTGGCCCGCGCCCGTGCCCACGCCACCTCCGGCGCCGCCCCGCGGACGCCCGCTCGACGCCCGAGTCGTCGTGGGGCTCCTCTTCGCGATGCTCGTCGGGGCGGCGCTCGCGTTCGCGCTGCTGCGGCTCGCGGGGTGAGCCACGGGCCCGAACCGTCCGGCTTCCGGCCTCGGCGCACCTCTGCCATGGTCGCAGCGAGCCCCGCGCCGCGGGGACCAGCCACCGGAGCGAGCCATGGAATCCGAGCCAGATCGAGACGCGGTGGGCACCTTCGCCCATGCCCCCGGCTTCGTGACGAGCGAGACGTCGGGCGGGCTCGCGCTCGACCGCTACGAGGCGTACTACGAGGAGCTCTTCGCGGACGCGATGCAGGACGGTGTCATCACCGCCGAGGAGCGGGCGCAGCTGCATCGTGCGGCCGACGAGCTCGGCCTCGACCGCGAGCGGCTCCGCAAGCTCGAGCGCGCGCTCTCCGCGGCCTACGAGATGCACCGTGGCGTGCGCGTGCGCGAGCAGGACGGCGCCGATGCGGCGGCTCGGGCACCGGCGTCGCTCGTGCCCCTCGCGCCGCCGACCGACCAGCGCACGCTCGCGCTCGAGCGGCGCGTCGCCGAGCTCGAGGCGCGGGTGCGCGAGCTCGAGCACGAGCTCGAGCAGGCCCGCGCGAGCTTCGCGGTCGAGGTGGACGTGGGCGAGATCGCGCACGCCACGGCGCCGGGCCCCGCGGGAGGCGTCGAGGCCGACGACCCCGCCGCGCTCGAGCGGCGCCTGCGCCACGACCCGCGCGACACCGAGAGCCTGCGGGCGCTCTACCGGGCGTGGGGCGTGCGCGCCGAGGTCGACCGGCAGTGGTGCGCCGCATGCGCGCTGACCTACCTCGGCGCGGGCGACGCCGAGATCGAGGCCTCGGTGCGCGCCGGCCGACCCGCCACGGGCCTCATCGAGCCCAAGGCCGCGCTCGACGGCGCCGCGTGGCGGCGCATGCTGATGCACCCGGACGAGGACCTCACGACCGGGGAAATCTTCGGCTGCCTCGCCCCGGCGCTCCTGCTCGGGCGCGTGGCCGTCCTGCGCCACCAGAAGGCCCTGCCCGAGATCGAGCCGTCGCGGCGCCAGGACGCGGCGACGAGCACGGTGCAGGCGGTGCGCTGCTTCTCCTGGGCGGCGGCGATCCTCGGGATGGTCATCCCGCCGCTCTACGTCGTCCCGGAGTTCCCACGGCTCGTCGACATGGTGCCGGGCGTGCCGCCACTGACGCGCCTCGGCAAGGCCGCCCTGAGCGGGCGCAGCGCGCACGAGCTCGCCTACGTGTGCGGCCGGCAGCTCGCCTACTACCGCGAGGAGCGCTTCGTGCGCCTCCTCTACCCGAGCGTGGTCGACCTCGAGGAGGCCTTCCTCGCGGCGCTCGTGGTCGGCAACCCGGGGCTGCCCCTCGCCGCCGGGGTGAAGGCGCGCGTCGAGCCCATCGCCAAGGCCATCGAGCCCCTGCTCGAGCGCACGCAGATCGATCGGCTGCGCGGCGCCTTCCTGCGCTTCGTCGAGGACGGCGGGCGCACGAACCTCGGCCACTGGGCGGCCGCTGCCGACGCCACGGCGCGCCGCGCGGGCCTCTTGCTGTGCGGCGATCTCGCCGTCGCCGAGGCGATGACGCGCGCCGAGGACCCGCGCGCGGTCGGTCCCGCGATGGACGATCTGCTCACCTTCGTCGTCAGCGACCGCTACCACCGCCTCCGCAAGGCGCTCGGCATCGCGCGCGCGGCAGGGTGAGCGGCTGCGCCGACCAGGAGGGCGGCACTCAGTAGCGGTCGTCGTAAAGGTAGGCGCGCGGCGTGACCGCGCGCTTGCCGTCGGGGTTCTCGACGGCCACGGCGACCATGGCCCCCGCCTTGCCGGGCGGCGTGCGGGCCTCGAGCGTCTCGGCGTCGACGAAGCGCGTCTTGGCGCGCACGCCGTCGACGAGCACGACGCTGCCGGCGACGAAGTGCTTGCCGCTCACGCTGATCTCGGTGCCGCCCCGCACGGCCCCGCGGTGCGGCGCGACCACCAGGATCTGCGGTTGCGGCAGCGCGACGTAGCGGTAGGCACTCGGCAGCGACAGCACGTGGGCACCGGGGTTCTGGACCGTCACCTCGACCGGCCCGGCCTTGTCGCGCGACGGCGCGAGCACCGTGAGCTCCCACGGCTCGACCGCCCCGATCGGCATCGCGATGACGCCGCCGAAGCGCACGATGGACTCGCGGTAGAGGTGCTTGCCGCGCAGGACCACGCGCGTCTCGACCACCGTCAAGCCCTCGGTCGGCGCGAGCTCGTCGACGGCGGGCTTCGGCAGCACGCGCACGGCGGGCGCGGGCATCGGACGCGGCACCGACGCGGGCGGAGGCAGGTCGGGCTCCGCCAGGATGCCGACGACCGGCTCCCCGGGTGGGACGACCCGCGCGGGCTCCCCGCGACTCGCGTCCGGCTTCGGCTCCGACTCGGGGGCTCGCTCCTCGCCTGGCTCGGAGGCATCGCTGGTCATGAACCTGGAACTACCACGGCGACGCGCGGCTCGGGAGCGTAGAAGAGGCGCGCTCGGGCCCGGTGGGGCTCGTCCGAGGACGCGCCGGGTGCGCAGATGCTGCGCCGCAGCGCAGCCGCCGCGCATGCCCGCCGGTCAGGGATGGCACGATCGCGGGCATTTCGCTAGATTCGGCGGGCACGGTGCTTGCTGACCACCGGGTGCGCGCGTGAGCGGGGTGTCCATCGCACCGCTTCGACGCCGCCGCCTCCCGACGCGCGCCGATACCCCAATGAATCGACGACTCATCACCCCAGGTCTGGTCGCTCTCGGTTCTGCCACCCTGCTCGCGGCGCACCCGGCGCTCGCCGACGAGCCCCCCAAGCTCGAGAGCAAGGGTCCGCAGTACGTCATCGATCCTGCCGCGCCAGCGCCGAAGAAGGACCTCGACTGGCGCATGCTGCTCGGGGCCAACTTCAGCCTCAGCGACAACCGCCAGGTGATCGGGCAGACCGACGGCACGACGGTGACCTTCGGCTACAAGCTCGACGCCGCGGTCAACTACGCCCCGGACGACCACGAGTGGCGCAACACGCTCGTCACGAGCGCCGCCATGCAGCGCTCGCCGTCGGTGGACGACCTCGTCAAGGCGCGCGATTCGCTCGCCATCGAGAGCATCTACCTCTACCACGCGGTGAAATCGGTAGGTCCCTTCGCGCGCGCCACCCTCGATACCGCCGTCTACCCCGGCTACGACGTGCGCGCGGTGCCGGTGAGCTACCTCGTCAGCCATGAGGACGGACTCACGGAGACCATCTTCGACCACAAGCTGCGGCTCACCGACCCCATGCGTCCGCTCGCCTTGAAGCAGTCGATCGGCGCGTTCTTCCAGCCGGTGAGCGAGGAGGAAGTCACGCTCGAGATCCGCGCGGCCCTCGGTGGCCGCGAGACCGTGGCCAAGGGCCAGCTCGCGGTCGACGACGACAAGGCCACGGACGTCGTCGAGGTGAAGGAGCTCCGGAGCTCGAACCAGCTCGGCGCCGAGGCCACCGTGCAGGTCACAGGCACGACCGCGGAGAACCGCCTCGTCTACAAGGCGACCGCCGAGGTCCTCGTGCCCTTCGTGCACAGCGAGCTCGCGCCCGACGACGAGCGCAACGTCGGGCAGCTGACGAGCCTCGCATTCGGCGCCGCGCTCGCGGTCAAGCTCGTCGACTGGGCGACCCTCGACTACGAGGTCAAGGCGGTGCGCGAGCCGCTCACCCTCGACGCCTGGCAGGTCCAGAACAACCTCGTCCTCACCTTCGGGCTCACCGTGCCCATCCCGAAGCCCGAGCCCCCGCCCGAGTGCAAGAAGTGAGCGCGCCCGGGGCGGCGCCCTAGCGCTTGCGTGCCGGCGCCGTGGCGACCGGCGCGCCGAGCTCCGCGCCACCCGGTCCCCCACCCTCCAGCGCGGTCGACGGCGGCTCGGGGCGCGTCATGCGACCGAGCACGACGCCGGCGGCACGCGCCCCCCACCCGACGGCGGGGAAGCCGCGCGCGGGGCGCGCGAACAGGTAGCCCTGCTGGCAGTCGCAGTCGATCGACATGAGCGTGTCGCGCTCCGCCGCCGTCTCGACCCCTTCGCACACGACGCGCATGCCGAGATCGCGACACAGCCGCGCCATGCCTCGCACCAGCGTGCGCTTCACCTCGCTCTCGCCGAGGCCGCGCACGAGCGTCATGTCGAGCTTCACGACGTCGGGCTGCAGGCGCGCCACGGCCGTGAGCCCCGCGTAGCCGGCCCCGAGGTCGTCGACGGCGAGGCGGTAGCCCTTCTGTCGTAGACTCACCGCCAGCGCGGAGAGCTCGCGCACCTCGTCGAGCGGCGCCCGCTCGGTGACCTCGAGCACGACCTGGCGCGCGTAGGGCGCGAGGGGCTCGTCGGCCGCGAGCAGGGTCGCGTCCGTGAGATCGTCGGCGTGGATGTTGACGAACACCTCCAGCCCCCGCCCCGGCCCCGCCAGCTGCTCGGCCACCTTGGCCCGTACCGCGCGCGACAGCTCGCGCGTGCGGCCGAGGCGCTGTGCGGCGTCGAGCAGAGCGCCGGGATGGGGCATGGCCGTCTCGTCGCTGCGCATGAGCGCCTCGTAGGCGACGACCCGCTCGGCAGCCGGCAGCACGATGGGCTGGAAGGCGACCCACAGCTTGGCGAGCGCGCTGTCGAAGCGCACCTCGAGACCCGCGCGGTCGCTGGCGCGGTGGCTCGGCGGCCCGCCGTCGTCGACGGCCCAGCGCTTGAGGCGCGCCAGGGCGTGCAGCCGCGCGGCGTGCCGCACGATCTGCTGCAGGGTCGCGAGCTGGATGGGCTTCTGCAGGCACAGCATGGCGCCCGCCGCCACCGCCTCCTCGGCGACGGTCTCCGTGACGCCGCCCGTGATGAGCACGACGGGCACGTCGAGATCGAAGCGGCGCACCTCGCGCAGCAGCCCGAGGCCGTCGAGCCCCGGCATGGCGACGTCGCTCACGATCGCGTCGTACCTCGTGTGCTCGATCTTCTCGCGCGCCTCGAGGCCGTCGCGGGCCGTGTCCACCTCGAAGCCGCCCGCGGCGAGGCCGCGCGCGTACGCATGGCGAATCAGATCGTCGTCCTCGACGAGCAGCAGCCGTCCGCGAACCAGCTCTTCGGTCATGTGCTTCTCTCGGGGTTCCCGGCACCGCGGCCGCGCCGAGGACCGCTCGAAACTTCCACGTTACCAGAGAACCCGTCGGCGTCGAGCACGCCTTCCTGGCGCGCGGCGCGGGCCCATGACCGTTTCATGACCCGAGGAGCTGCGAAGGTGACCGTCTCTTCACGGCACGGCCCGCTCGCGCGCGCCAACTTCGACGCATGGCGCCGTGCGGCGCCGCATCGAAAGAGAGGAAGGATCCATGCGTAGCCGGGTTTCGTTCGGACTCGTGACCGTTGCACTGGCGCTCTCGGCGTGTGGCGGTGGCGACGGAGCGACCACGACCGCGAGCCAGAAGTCGTCGACCAGCGCGAAGACGACGTCCGCCCCGAGCGCCTCGGGCGCGACGTCCTCGACCGCCTCGCCGCCGGCCTCTGCGAGCGCGAGCGCGAGCGCGAGCGCGAGCGCGTCGAGCTCCTCGTCGGCGGCGCCGTCGGCGAGCACGGCGCCCTCGGGTAGCGCGGCGGGCTCCGCCTCGGCCGCGCCGCGTGGCACGGCGCCCGCCATGCCGCCGAAGTAGCGAGCGCGAGGCATCCGTTCGGGACCGCGCCGCCGACGGCCCGCGGTCGGTCCCGAGCGCGCCACCACGCACCCCGCGCCCTTGACGCGCTGCGTCATCGCGAGCGACCGCGTCCACGACAGTTGGCGGCGCGGCCTCGACCTGAGAAGATGATGCTGGTGAGTGGTCTGCGTCGATGACCCGTTTCGGTCATGGCGCAAGCGCGAGAGGGCTTATGCGTCGCTTCCATTGGGCCGTCGGCTTGTTCGTGGTCAGCGCCATCGCCGTCGGCAATGCCGGTGGTTGCGCGACCGATTCCTCCACCGATCCGGGCCCGGGCCCGGGCACGGGTGCGACGGGCGGCGTCGGAGGCATCGGCGGCGCGGGCGGCCTCGGAGGCACGGCGGGTGCCGGCGGCGAGCCGTGCGTGCCCGAGCCCGTCGAGCTCTGCGACGGCGTCGACAACACCTGCGACGACATCGTCGACGAGGACTGCGCCTGCATCGAGGGCGAGACACAGCCCTGCTACAGCGGCGACCCGCTGCTCGTCGGCGTCGGAGTGTGCGCCGAGGGCGTCCAGACCTGCGACGTGCACGGCGTGTTCGGCACCACCTGCGAGGGCGAGGTGCTGCCGGGCGAGGAGCTGTGCGACGGCGACGACAACGATTGCGACCACGGCATCGACGAGGATCTCGGCACGGTCTCGTGCGGCCTCGGCATCTGTCAGGTGACGGTCGAGGCGTGCGCGAACGGCCAGCCCGTGCCGTGCGTGCCGGGCACCCCCAACCCGCTCGGCGAGACCTGCGACGGGACGGACGACAACTGCAACGGCCAGACCGACGAGCAGTGCAGCTGCGTCAACGGTACGACCCAGCCCTGCTACACCGGAAGCCCCGCCACGCGCGGC
>JADLAB010000161.1 GCA_020848455.1 Polyangiaceae bacterium | reverse complement strand
CGCGCCATGGCACGCGAGCAGGACGATCGCTTCCAGTCGGCGCGCCACCTGCAGGAAGTGCTGCAGCAGTGGGCCGCCGGGCGGCCCGCCGCCACGGGCGCGCCCCTGCCCGAGGCCCGGCCGCCGAGCCCGTCGTTCCAGTCGGCGCCGCAGCACAGCCTCTCGAACGCGTTCGCCGCGCCGAACCTGGCGCCGGATGCGGGCATGGGCGCGGGCATGGGAACGCCCGCGCAGCCGCTCAACGTCGGCATCCAGAACGCCCTGGCCGCCTCGCAGATCGGCATGGCGATGACGCCGCCGCCCTCGCGGCGCACCTCCACGGTGCTGGCGATCGCCGCGGTGTCGGTGGCGATCCTCGGCGTGGGCGGGGTCGGAGCCTACTTCCTGCTCGGCAAGGGCGCGCCCAGCACCGCCGCGGCGAGCGGGGGCGAGGCGCCGACGACCGCCACCGCCGCCGCGACGGCGACCACGGCCACGCCGGTGGCGTCGACGGCCGCGACGGCGACCGAGACCGCCAGCGAGACGGCGGCCCCCGCCACGTCCGATGCCTCCGCGAGCGCGACCGCCGACGAGCCACCCGCCGAGAGCGCCGAGCCCTCGGCCCGCGTCGCCTACAACCCGCCCCCGGTCAGGACCACGACGACCCAGCCGCCGGCCGCGAAGACGACCACGGCGACGCCGCCGCCGCCGCCACCGCCCGCGACGACGACGAAGGCACCGCCGCCCGCGACGACGAACACGCGCAGCCACGCCAAGGAGCTCTGAGCGCCGGGCCGCGCGCGGCGGCACCGCACCGCGCCCACCCTGCCGGCGAGCCATGGCGTACCTCATCACGGAGAACTGCACCGGCTGCACGGCGTGCATCCGGCGCTGTCCGACCGACGCCATCACCGGCGAGCGCCACGGCCTGCACGTCATCGCCCCCGAGCGCTGCATCGACTGCGGCGCCTGCGGCGTCATCTGCCCCGACGAGGCCATCTACGACGAGCGCGGCGAGCTGTGCCTCTTCGTCGAGGCGAAGCGCCGCCCGCTCGCCTATGTGGATCTCGAGGCGTGCGTCGGCTGCGAGCAGTGCGTCTGGTCGTGCCCCTTCGACGCCCTGCGCATGATCGCGCTCGGCCCCGACGGACACTTCGGCGTGGCGGAGCTCGTGACGCGCAAGTGCGTGGGCTGCACGCTGTGCGAGCGCGACTGCCCCTACGACGCCATCCACATCTGGAACGGAGGCTCGCCCGAGGCCGAGGCCGCGCTCGAGCGCGCGCGCGTCTTCACCGAGGCGGTGACCTCGCGCCCGAGCGACGCCGCCGAGTGACGGCCGCTCGACGCTGCCGACGCGTTGACACCGCCGAGCGCGCGGGCCACGGTGCGCTCGCCCCTTCGCGAAGCGCATGAAACGGCAAGATCCGAAGCCCTCGTCGTCGCGCGACAGCGACGCGCCCGACGCGGACGCGACTGCATCCGGAGACGCGCCCGACGCGGACGCAGTCGCACCCGACGACGCGGCGTCCGAGCAAGCGCCGCGCACGCACAAGGCCGCGCGCGCTCGGGCCGAGGCGCGCCGCAGGAAGCGGCTGCGGCAGGCCGAGGCGACCCAAGCGGAGGCCCGCCCACGCGCCTCCGCTGCGGCCGGCGACGAGGACTTCGAGGGCGCGCCCCGCCCCGCGCCCGAGGTCGCGGGCGTGCGCGGCTCCTTCGCGCGCGGCTACCCGAAGCACGCCGCGCTCGAGCCGCTGCTCGACGCCTTCGACCGCGGTGACTTCGGCGCGGTCCGGACCGGCGCGGCGGAGCTCCTGCGCACCGCGAAGAGCGCCGCCGTGCGCAGGGCCGCGACGGATCTGCGGCAGCGCACGGCACCCGCGCCGGTCGCGACCTTCCTCATCGTCATCGCGCTCGGGCTCATGCTGCTCCTGTTCGTGTACTACCTCACGAGCCCGCCCTGAGGAGCTCGCCGCGCGACGGCGCGCTTCCCTTCCGGCGCACGCCCGCTATGCTCGCGCGCGCGACGGCTGGCAGAGAGGCGGGACGGGCACGGCGATGAGGTACTGGGAGTACATCCGGGTCGAGGAGCTGCTCGCGTTGCAGAGCGGCAGCGCCGCGGACGGGAGCGACGCCCGCGTGCGGTCCAACGACGAGACGCTCTTCATCGTCGTGCACCAGATCTACGAGCTGTGGTTCAAGCTCGTCCTCGCCGAGCTCCGCTCGGTGCGCGCGCTCTTGCGCAAGAACCCGGTCCCGGACCAGGCGCTCGCGGACGCCGTCCGCTCGCTCGCGCGCGTGGTGACGATCTTCGAGGTCGCGACCGAGCACTGGCGCGTGGTCGAGACGCTCGGTACCCGCGACTACCTCGCCTTCCGCGACGCCCTCGTCGGCGCGAGCGGCTTTCAGTCGGCGCAGATGCGCCAGATCGAGATCTTGCTCGGCCTCGACGACGAGCGGCGCCTGTCGAGCGCGGGCGAGCACAGCTACAAGGACTTCCTGCGCGGGCCGAGCGGCGGCAGCTCGCCGGCGCTCGAGCGCGTCGAGGCCGAGCTCGCCGACGGGCCGAGCTTGAAGCACGCGCTCGGCGACTGGCTGTCGCGCACGCCCATCGACGGCTCGACCGACGAGGCCGACGTCAGCCGCTACCTCGAATCGTTCGTCGCGGCGCACGAGCGCCACGCGAACGCCCTGTGCGAGCGCGCGCGCGGCGCGGTGAGCTCGCAGGCCGACTTCGCCATCGTCGAGGAGCGCTATCGGCGCGGTGTCGCGGCCGCGGCCTCGTTCCTGCGCGCCGAGGACGTCGCCGACCCCGCGGAGCGCCCGAAGCGGCGCCACATCCGCGCCGCGCTCGTGTTCATCGAGAGCCATCGCGAGCTGCCGCGTCTGTCCTGGCCGCGCGAGCTGTGCGAGCGGCTGCTCGCCGTCGAGCAGGCGATGCTCGTGTGGCGGCAGCGCCACGCGCGCATGGTCGAGCGCGTCATCGGGCGGCGGCCCGGCACGGGTGGCTCGGGTGGCGTCGACTACCTCGACGCGACCGCGCTCCGCTACCGCGTGTTCGACGAGCTCTGGACGGTGCGCACCGTGCTCCTGCAGGCAGAGAGCGTGCCGGCGATGAGTCACGCCGACGACTACCGGCTGCGCGTCGAGGACGACTGACGGGGCCCGGCGTGCGTCAGCTCGCCGCGACCGCCGCGCGCACGCTCTCCTCGACGATCCCGAGGAGCTCCTCGAGGTCGGCGTCGTCGATGACGAGCGGCGGCGCCACGTACACGGTGTCGCCGAGCGGTCGCAGGTAGGCGCCGCGCGCGAGGGCCTCGGCGTACACACGCCACCCCGCGCGGCCGAGGTAGCCCCCGACGCCCGCGAGATCGAGCGCCGCCGTCATGCCGCAGGCGCGGTGGCTGCGCACGCCGGGCAGCGAGGCCATGCGCCGGAAGGCCTCGGCGAGGCGGGCCGCCTTCGGGCGCGCGCGCTCGAGCACCGCCTCGTCGCGGAACACGGCGAGCACCTCGCGCGCCACCGCGGCGCCGAGCGGGTTGCCGGTGAAGCTGTGTCCGTGGAAGAACGCGCGCGCCGGCGCGCCGAGGAAGGCGTCGAACACGGCCGAGGTCGCGAGCGTGGCCGCCATCGGCAGCACTCCCCCGGTGAAGCCCTTGGCCGTGCAGAGCAGATCGGGGCTCACGCCCGCCGCCTCGCACGCCCACATCGCGCCGGTGCGCCCGTAGCCCGTGAACACCTCGTCGGCCACGAGCAGGACCTCGTGCCGGTCGCACAGCGCGCGCAGCTCCCGCAGGTAGCGCGGCGCATAGGAGCGCATGCCGACCGCGCCCTGCAGGAGCGGCTCGACGACGACGGCGCAGAGCTCGTCGCGATCGCGCCGCACGAGCGTGGCGAGCGCCTCGAAGGCACGACCGTAGGCCTCGTCCTCGGCGCCGGGCTCGGGCGGCGACGGCACGTGCACGCAGTCGCAGAGCGCGCCCGCGAAGGGTCGCCGGAACACCTCGATGCCGCCGAGCGCGCAGGCGCCGAGCGTGTCGCCGTGAAAGGCGTCGTCGAGCGCGACGAAGCGATGCCGGCGGGTGGCGCCCTGATTGTGCCAGTACTGGAGCGCGAGCTTCAGCGCGACCTCGACCGCGGTCGAGCCGTCGTCCGAGTAGAACACGCGCGCGAGCCCGGGGGGCGCCACCGCCACGAGCTCCTCGGCGAGCAGGGCCCCCGGCTCGTGCGTGATGCCTGCGAACGAGACGTGGCAGAGCCGCGCCGCCTGCTGCTGGAGCGCGGCGACGAGCCGCGGGTGCCCGTGGCCCAGGACCGCGACCCACCAGCTGCCGTTGCCGTCGAGGTAGCTCCGGCCGTCGAGGTCGTAGAGGCGCGCGCCACGCGCGGCGCCGATGACGAGCGGCCGGTGCTCGTCGAGGTAGGCCTGCATCGGCGTGTACGGGTGCCACGAGTACGCGCGGTCGGCGGCGCACACGCGCGCGCGCAGAGCAGCGCCCGTGCCTAGCTCGCCGAAGGGCGGCGCCTCGTGATGGTCCTCGGTCATCGGTCGTCCGTCGCCCCGGAGACACACCGGCCGGGCGCCGGACGAGCGTGCGCCCGGTCATGGACGGCAGTCAATCGAGGACCCGCGCGGGGCACGAGGGCCAGGCGCGCGCAGCGCGCCGACCCGCGACCTTCGAACGTCGACTCGTTACTGCACGTCCTGGCAGTCGAGCTGTAGATCCCACGCCTGCAGGGTCGGCGCGATCTGCTTGTCGGTCGACGGCGCGAGGTGGACCGTGACGCGCAGGAACTCGTTGTTCGTCGGCCGGTTGTTCAGCATGAGGGTGTTGTTGACCGAGGCCGAGCCGAGCATCGTGTCGGGCGACCCCGCCGGCACGCCCGCCGCGTGCGCCACCGCCGCCTGGCCGGTGAGGGCGACGGGACCGGGTGGGTTCGAGAAGACGAGCGAGTCCGCGGGCGCCGCTGCGAGCCCGGCGGCCGTCGTGGCCGTCTGGATCGTGAAGTCGATCTTGGTGTCGGGCGGCGTGCTCGTGCTCCACGACCAGAGCAGCCATACCGGGCGCTTGCCGTCCTGGCACAGACCCGTGGCGTCGTAGTCGCGCACGAAATAACCATCCTGGTACTGGAACGGCGTGCCACATACGCCCGGCGTGCCGCCGCCGCCGCAGGTCTGCGGAGCGGGACAGGTGCCGCAGTCGAGCGTGCCGCCGCAACCGTCGCCCGCCGGGCCGCAATTCAGGCCCTGCGCGCTGCAGGTCGTCTGCGTGCACACCGGCAGATCGGGCTGCACGCACGAGGAGAGGTCGAAGAGCATGAACTCGAGGAGCTTCTCTTGCGGGGTCATCGCCCCCGCGCTGCACTCGGTCGGGAACGGGTACTGGGTGTTCGAGCTGTTCTCGACGTGGAAGTCGCTGAACACGACGCGCCCGCACTGGTTCTCCGGCGCAGCGCCGAGCGGCGTGTTGAAGGTCGCGTGGATCGGGATGTTGAGGCTCGGGTTGTTGACCCGCATCCAGCGCTGCGTCGGGGCGACGACGCCGCTGAAGTCGCGGCGAATCGTGTTGACGGGGATCTGCCCCGGGATCGCGGAGGCGCCGACGACGCCGAGCCACTGCGACAGGAGCGCGCCCTTCGGGAAACCCGTGTCGATGTAGCCCGTCTGGTTCGGCGGGAAGCCGCTGTTGATGTTCCAGTTGATCGCCCCGGACAGCGGCGAGAGGTACGGGTTGTTGCCGTTCGAGTAGAGCCAGATGTAGCTGTAGTGGGTCGAGAAGATGCGCCCGCCCGCGTTGGCGTAGTTCGCGAGGTTCTGCTCGTACACGGCCTGCCAGCCGCCCGTGTAGTAGTACTGGATGCCCTGGCACGGGAAGAGGACGATGTCGTAGTCGTCGAGCGTCGCGGGCGAGCCGAGCAACGCGCTCTCCCACGGCGTGTTGGGGGCGCCGTAGCCGCCCTTGTACGTGCCCGGGTAGTAGCCGCCGGCGTAGAAGTTGATGCGGCCCGTGCCGGTCGGGTTCGTGAACTCGCTGTCGGCGACGCCGATCTTGCGGAAGACGCACTCGAGCGCGTCGACGCTGCCGGTGACGAACGCCATCTTCGGGATGTCGCCCTCCAGCTTGGTGCGTGGCAGGCGGGTGAGGTTCGCGGCGAGCGTGGCGGTCGTGCACGCCGCCACATTCGGGATGGTGATCTGGCGGCGCCATCGACCGATCTGCAT
This sequence comes from Polyangiaceae bacterium, assembly GCA_020848455.1. Classification (GTDB taxonomy): domain Bacteria; phylum Myxococcota_A; class Polyangia; order Polyangiales; family Polyangiaceae; genus JACRDA01. The sequence continues at coordinate 6,861 of JADLAB010000161.1, read as the reverse complement.
GACGAGCGGGATGTTCGGGCCGACCGGCATGTTCGTGAGCGTGAAGTTGCCGTTCACGTCGGTCGTCGTGGAGACGAGCGGCGAGCCGGACACGTTCGCGCAGTTGTCGCACGACACGCCGGGCGTGAAGGCCGCCACGGGCGCATTCGGCACGTACACGACGATGTTCGGCAAGGGGTCGACGCCGTTCGGCGCGTAGACCTTGCCCGTGATGGTGGTCGACACGTTCGGCTGGCAGGTGACCTGCTGCAGGCACAGGTTCGTGCAGTTCACCGGCACGCCGCACTGGCTCGGCACGCCGGCGCCGCCGCAGGTCTCGGGCGCGAGGCAGGCGCCGCACTGCAAGAGGCCGCCGCAGGTGTCGCTCACCGGGCCGCAGTCCTTGCCCTGGTCCGCGCACGTCTTGGCCACACACGTCGAGCCGCCGTCGCCCGCGAGCGTGATGCCGCCGTCGCCTTCCTTGAGCCCGGTGCCGGCATCGGCGAGGCCGTCCGGCGTGTCGACGAAGTCGATGCACGTCGGGTCGCACGGGTTGTTCACGCACGACGCCGGCTGGCCGAAGCCCATCGCCTCGAAGCCCTCGGGCGGCGGATCGGGCACGAGCGTCACCGCGTTGTCGATCACACACTCGGCCCAGACGCCGTTCGTGCAAGTGCTGAAGCCCTTGCCGCACACGGGCTGCCCGTCGAGCACGACCTCGACCTTGCCGCACGCGAGGTGGTCGCCCTCGGTCTCGCAGGGGCAGCCGGGCTTCGTGTGCTGCGCGCACTCGAAGCACTCGACGCCCACGCAGGCCGAGCCGTTGCCCGCCTGCGCGCCCGTGCCGCCGGTCGCGGGGGCGCCCGGGTTGCCGTCGTTGCGGCAGCTCGCCACGGCCAGCGCCAGCGAGGGCAGGACCACCGCGCTGAGAACGACCAACCAGCGGAGCTGGCCCCGGACGTTGATCGAAGAGACGAGCTTGCTCCTCATGCGATCCTCACAGCGTGCTGTAGTCGAACACCACCGACTCGCCCTGGAAGGAGAAGTGGATGGGTTGGGGCAGGTTGCCTGGATTCGGCGGCCCGCCCGCCACACCCGAGTCGTTCGCGCCGGCGTCGGAGGCCTGGTAGCCCGCGAGCTCGCCGATGGTCTGGTCGCCGCCGGCGAGGTGCAGCACGTGCGACAGCTCGCTCGCCGCGATGAACGCGTCGACGACGACCTCGGTGAGGCTCGAGCAGGTGGCATCGGGCGTCGCCACCCAGCGCACATGGCCGATCTCGATGTCGGTCGTGCCGAGCTCATCGACGACGCGCAGGTAGCCGACCTGCTGCGGGTCGTTCTCCGAGCCCGGTGGGCCCACCGTGGTGAGCCCACCGTTGAACGCGGGCACGACGGTGAGGAAATCGGGCACCTTGTTCGCGGGGAAGACCTCGCCGCTGCCCCCCGCGAGCGTCGCCGAAAGCGCACCGGTGAGCGTGCCGGCGTTCAGGTGGAGGACCAGCGTCACGGGGTGCACGCCCGCGGAGACCTCGTTGAGCGCCGCGGCGAGCGGGGCCGCCGTCGGGTCCGAGAACGCGATGCCCGTCGCGAAGAACGCGACGTCCTGCGCGCAAGGCGACTCGCCGCCCGAGCCGCCGCTGCTCGTGGTGCCGCCCGCGCCGCCCGTGCCACCGCCCCCGAGGCCGCCCTGGCCGCCCGAGCCGGTCGTCGAGTTGCTGTGCGTGGAGGTGGTCGTATGCGTGACTGGAGGTCCAAGGTCCGACTTCTTGCTACATGCGGCCGCCAGCACGACACCCGACAAGGCAAAGCCGAGGACGGAGGCGACGACGACGCGAGGCAGCATGGACCGCAGAGATGCCATGCACGCATTATGCCCGATCCGGCGCCAGACCGAGGCGGCGAACTGCCCCTCGTTTGCGGGGGATAACGGCGGGCGCGCGCGGGCCCATCCGGGAGCGGTGTGAAACCGTTGCGGACCCAGGAAAGAAATTTCGGGCCCACGCTGGCGCGCTTCGGGTAGGAACGGGCATGTCCAGGTCCGCTCGCACCCGCGCGAGGACGCGCGTCGTGCGCGCTCGTCGCGCCGCGGTCGCCCTCGTCGGGGCGCTCGCCGCTTGCGCGCCGACCCTCGAAGGGCCCATCGTCGCATCGAGCCCCATGAGCGCAGAACCCCTCCCCTCGGTACTCGCCCCCGCCTCGGCCGCCCGCGTCTCCGTGCACCGCGCCGCCGACTTCCCACCGCCCGGATGGCAGGTGCCGCGGTCCATCGCCGTCTCGCCCGACGGCAAGCTCATCACCTACCTGCAGAGCGAGTCGCAGGGCGAGACGATGTCGCTCTTCGCCTACGATCTCGCGACGCGCGAGCACCGCGTGCTCTTGCGCCCGGAGGACCTCGTCGCGTCCGAGCCGGCGCGCTCGCGCGAGGAAGAGCTGCGGCGCGAGCGCCAGCGCACGCGCATCGAAGGCATCACGCACTACGCGTGGGCGCGCGAGGCCCCCGCGGAGCCCGCGCCGGGCGCGCCCGGGGCGCCGGTCCTGCTCCTGCCACTCGGCGGCGAGGTGCTCGTGCGCGACGGTGCGGGCTCGGTCCGGCGCCTCGCACCGGCCGCCGAGCCCGCGATCGACCCGCAGCTCTGTCCGACCGGCACGGACGTCGCCTTCGTGCGCGGGCGCGAGCTCCACGTGGTGTCGGTGGCGAGCGGCGCCGTCACCGAGCTCACGCGCGACGCACCCCCGGGCGTCACGCGCGGCCTCAGCGACTTCATCGGCCAGGAGGAGTTCGCCGAGCCGAGCGGCTTCTTCTGGTCGCCGCGCTGCGACGCCATCGCGTACCTCGAGGTCGACGAGCGCGAGGTCGACGAGGTCCCGGTGATGGGCGTGCGCAGCGGGCGCGAGGACTTCGCGCTCCACCGCTACCCGCGCGTGGGGCGCCCGAACCCGAAGGTGCGGCTCGCCGTGGTGGAGCTCGCCACGCGCCGCAGCCTCTCGTTCGACGTGGCCGCAGCCACCGCCGCGGCCGGGCTGTCGGGCGGCGGTGCACCCTACCTCGGCCGCTTCGCCTGGGCCGCGGACGGCAGCGCGCTCTACTTCCAGACCGTCGGCCGCGACCAGAAGAAGCTCGGCCTGTGGCGCGCCGACCCGCAGTCGGGCGCGCTCGCGCTCGTCCACACGGAGAGCGACGACGCCTGGATCGAGCTCGTCGAGGCGCGGCTCTTGCCGGGCGACCGCCTGCTGTGGGCGAGCTCGGCGAGCGGTCACAAGCACCTCGAGTTCCGCTCGAGCGCGACCGGCGCGCTCCAGGCGACGCTCACCTCGGGCGCCTGGGACGTGGCGCGCATCGTCGCGGTCGACGGCGAGCGCGTGCTCTTCCTCGCGAACCGCGAGGCGCCGCTCGAGCGCCAGCTCTACGCGCTCACGCTGCCGGCGCCGGGCGCCCTCGACCCGCCCGAGCTCACGCGCCTGACGAGCGAGCCCGGCGTGCACGACATCGCGGCGTTCCGCGCGGGCACGGGCTGGGTCGACGTGCACTCGGCGGGCGACCGGCTGCCCGAGGCGCGCATCGTCGCGAGCTCGGGCGAGACGCTCGGCACCCTGCCGGTGCCCCTCGACGCCGACTACGAGGCGCTCGGGCTGCGGCCCGCCGAGCTCGTCACGCTCGCGGCCGAGGACGGCACGCCGCTCCACGGCGCGCTCCTGCGGCCGCGCGATCTGCGCCCCGGCGTGCGCTACCCGGCGGTCGTGATGGTGTACGGCGGCCCGGGCGTGCAGAGCGTGCTCGACGAGCACAACCCGCGCCTCTTGTGGCAGCACCTCGCCGACCGGGGCTGCGTGGTCTTCCAGCTCGACAACCGGGGCTCGACGGGGCGCGGTCACGCCTTCGCCAAGCCCGTGGCCGGTCGCCTCGGCGTCGTCGAGCTCGCCGATCAGCTGCGCGGCGTGGACTACCTCACGAGCCTGCCGTTCGTCGATCCGGGGCGGCTCGGGATCTACGGCCACAGCTACGGCGGCTACCTCGCGGCGCTCGCGATGCTGCGCGCACCGGGGCGCTTCGCCGTCGGCGTCGCGGGCTCGCCGGTCACCGACTGGCGCCTCTACGACACCGGCTACACGGAGCGCTACATGGGCCTCCACGGCGATAACGCCGCGGGCTACGAGGCCACCGCGCTCGCGCCGCACGCGGCGGCGCTCGCCGGCAAGCTGCTCATCGTCCACGCGCTCATGGACGAGAACGTCCACTTCGCGCACACCGCCCGGCTCGTCGACGCCCTGGTCGCGGCCGACAAGGACTTCGATCTGCTCGTCTTCCCCGGCGAGCGTCACGGCTACCGCAGCCTCGCCGCACGCCGCTACGCCTACCGGCGCGTCGTCGACTACCTCGCCGCGCATCTGTAGCGGCGCGGTCGTCGCGCGCCTCCTCTGCCGACCTTCGACCTTCGACCCGTTCAGAACGCGAGCGGCACGGGCGTCGGGGCCGCATCGGTCGAGCCGTTGCCGAGCTGGCCCGCGTCGTTCGCGCCCCAGCACGCGATGGCGCCGGAGCCCTCGAGGCGCACGCACGCGAAGTCCGCGCCGACCGAGAGCTGGCGCACGCGGCCGAGGCTCGCGACCGCCACCGGCGTCGACGACGACGTCGATTGTCCGTCGCCGAGCTCGCCGTTCTCGCCCGCTCCCCAGCAGTAGACCTTGCCGCCGGCCACGAGCGCGCAACCGTGGCGATCGCCGAGGCCGATGCGCTGCACACCCGACAGGCCGGTGACCGCCACGGGCGCGTGGCGATCGGTGGTCGTGCCGTCCCCGAGCTGGCCCACGTCGTTCGCGCCCCAGCACATCGCCGCGCCCGCCCCGGTCACGGCGCAGCTGAACTCCGCGCCCGCGGCCACGCTCGTGACGCCCGAGAGGCCCTTCACCTGCAGCGGCGCGGAGTGCGCGAGCGCGTCGCGGAGCTTCGTCTCGGCGGGGTCCGACAGCGGCTCGTCCGGGTAGTAGCTCGGGGCCCCCCAGCACTCGAGGCCCCGCGGCCCGCGCAGGCAGGTCGTGTCGCCGAAGAGCCCGAGCCCGGACGCCTTGACGTCCTTCGCCTCGGTCGGCCTCTGCGCGGCGGCCGAGCCGCTCGAGAGCTCCGACATGGCGCCGGTTCGGTCGGCGCTCGGCTTGCCGGCGCCGAGCTGGCCGCGCTCGTTCAGGCCCCAGCAAAGCACGTTGCCGCTCGCGAGCACGCAGCTGTGCATGGCCCCGACCGCGAGCTCCGCCACCCCCTTGACCCCGGCCTCCACCGGCACGTCGGAGCCGTCGAAGTTGCCCGTGCCGAGCTCGCCGTAGTTGTTCGAGCCCCAGCACGCGAGCCCACCGTCGAGCCGCTGCGCGCAGCCGTGGCGCAGCCCGAAGCCCGCCGCCTTGAGGCGCCCTGCCCAGTCGGGGGCCTGGCCGGCGGTGGCGTCGCTGACGAGCTGCCCCTGGGAATCGTCGCCCCAGCACCACACGGTGGAGTCCTCGAGGCGCAGGCAGCCGTGGTGGCGCCCGACCGCGAGCTCCGCGATGCCGATGCAGTGGTCGGTGCGACACACCGGCGTCGTCGCCGCACAGAGCACCGGCGCCCCCCACTTTCCCTCGGCGTTGCAGGTCTGCACCCCCTGCCCCTCGCAGCGCTTCGCTTCGGGCAGGCACACCCCGCAGCTGCCGTGACCGTTGCACAGTCCGTCGAGGACGCCGTTGCTCTCCGGCCCGACGGCACAGGGCTGGCCGGCAGGCGCCGGGCTGCGCGCGGGCTGCCCCGCTTCGCACGCCTCGACGGTGCAGGGTAGGCCGTCGTCCGGCGGTGTATCGCGCGGCGCGGAGCGCGCGATGGCGTTGCCGCCGCCGTCGCAGAAGACCGCCACGCAGTCACCGGGCTTCTGCTCGCCCGCGGGCAGGAAGCCCGGCGGCGCGTAGGTGTGGACGCACTGCCCCTCGCTGCACTGCGCGACCAGGCACGGCGTCTCGGGCTGCGGGCAGTCGGCCGCAGACTCGCACGGGTAGTCGCCGTCGCCCCCCGCACTGCGGGCCGAGCGGACCTTGCAGGCCTCGGCGCCGGCGAGCGCGAGCAAGAGCGCGGGCGCGACGCCCACCGCGACCACGCGCCCGAGGCGCCGCGTCGTGCTGCCAGGTCCGCTCATGGACCGCCTCCCCGGCGCGGCGCGCCGCCGCCTGGCTCCTCGGGCGGCGCCGACGCGACGAGCTCGGCGTGGATGCGGCGGGCCTCGACGAGCAGGCGCGCGGGCTCGTTGGCGGTGGGATCTTCGGTCACGACCTCGACGAGCGCGGCGAGCACCTCGCCCACCCGCCGCCCCGCGCCGAGGCCGAGCTCGCGCATGAGCGCGTGACCGTCGAGCGCCAGATCGCGCGTCGAGAGCGCCGCCCCCGCGGCCAAGAGCGCCCGGGCACGCGCCTCGAGCTCGGCCATGGCGCCGACGTCGCGTGACGCGTCGCTGCCCTTGCCGCGCGCGTCGGCCACGGCGAGGCGCAACAGATCCGCGACGCGCTCCTCGCGCACCCGGCGCACCCAGCGCCGCACCGCAGCGTCGGTCCACTCGGGCGCGTAGCAGACGAGGTGGTGCTGCACGAGCTCGACGATGCGCTTGCGGTCGTCGTTCGAGAACTTGAGGCGCTTGCAGATGTGGTCGCTCATCTCCGCGCCGACGCGCTCGTGGTTGTAGAAGGTGTAGTCGCCCGTCTTTTCGGAGCGCTCGCGCGTGCGGGGCTTGCCGACGTCGTGCAGAAGCGCCGCGACGCGCAGGATGTCGTCGCCCTCGCAGGCGTCCACCACGGCGAGGGTGTGGCGCCACACGTCGAAGCCGTGCCAGCGGTTCTGCTCGCAGTCGACGCCCTCGCAGAGCTCGGGACAGG
>JADLAB010000160.1 GCA_020848455.1 Polyangiaceae bacterium | reverse complement strand
GATGAGGCGCGCGTGCGGAGGTCATCCGGCCGGGCAGTTCCCGAAAGGGGAACTGGCACCGGGGATGAAGGCGTCATCCGGCCGGGCAGTTCCCGTTGTGGGAACTGGCACCGGGGATGAGGCGCGCCGGGGATGAGGCGCGCCGGGGATGAGGCGCGCAGGGGATGAGGCGCGCCGGGGATGACGCACGCGGCAGGGTGGGGGGGCGCCGCGAAGCCGCGCGCCTCACGGGCCTTCGAGGGCCCCGAGATCGAGTGCCGCGCCGTGCAGGGTGCGGGCGACGAGGCCGTTGCGCTGCTGGACCGGCGCGAGCGCGACGGGGATCTGCGCGTAGCCCGCGTCCGGGGTGATGCCCGCGGGTACACCCGTGGCCTGGTCGATGGCGCCCGAGCCCGCGCCGAGACCGAAGTCGAAGCTGCCGGGCGCGACGAAGAGCGGGTCCGCCATGAGGAGCGTGCCGACGGTCACGGTGTAGTTGACGGCGAGGGCGAGGTCGCTCGCGTCGGCCACGGTCGCGCCGAACGCGAGGTTCGTGCCGCCGAGCGCGACGTCGCCCGAGCTCTGCACCCACGAGTAGTTCGAGGTGCCCGCGAAGTAGAAGAGGTTGTCCCAGGCGTCGACCCGGGTCGCGCGCTCCGAGAGATCGAAGACCGCCGTGCGCCACGAATCGCCCGAGTCGAGGCGATTGACGACCGTGTTGGCATAGAAGAAGAGGTGGGAGCGGTACGGCGTCGTCGGCACGAACAGGTTGGTCGTGTCGTCCTGCTCGCCGAGGTTGTCGCCGCCGTAATGGATCGGCGCGCCGGCGCAGTTGCCGAGGCTGCAATCGTTGACGACGACGTTGCCGTAGGCGTAGTCGACGCCATAGTCGGACTGGGTCGCGATGCCGGGCGTCTGGTCCTCGGAGTACACCCAGTCGATGGCGCGGGCGCTCGCCTCGACCCAGTTGTAGCGGAAGATCTCGCCGCTCGAGCGGCTCTTGTACGTCGAGCCGAGCGAGCCCGCGCGCGTGAGGCCGAAGTAGTTGCCCTCGACGACCGGATTGGTCGATTGCACGTAGAGGTTGTGCTCGTAGTAGCTCCCGACGACGCCGTTGCCGTACACGCGGTTGCTGCGCACGGTGATGCGCTCGCACGCCGCCTCGAGCGTCGCGTCCTTCGCCATCGTGAAGAAGCCGAAGCCGTGGTCGTGGATGACGTTGTTCTCGAGCAGCACGTCGGCGCTCGGCTGGAGCCAGATCCCGGCCGGCGAGCCGATATAGGGGGTCGTCGCGCCCGTGAGCGAGACGAAGGAGTTGCCCGGCGCCGCGCCCGTGAGCTCGAGGTTGGCGATGACGATCCAGGCGGGCTTGTAGCCGTAGGGATCGGAGACGCCGGCCCGGACGATGAAGCCGGCGTAGTCCTCGAGGCTCCACACCGAGGCCGTGTCGAAGATGTCGGCGGCACCGCCCGGGTTGCAGCCGCTCGCCGTCCGCGCGCCATTGAAGTCGAAGACCGGCCGGTTGCCCGAGGCGTCGGTGACGCCGTGCACCACGATGGGGTCGCTCGGCGTGCCCTGGCCGCGCAGGCACAGCTTCCAGGCGTACGGCGTCGCGCGGTGGTGGATGTTCACGACGTCGCCCGCGACGAGCGCGCCCCACGGCACGGTGTCGGGCTCCTCGTACGGCTGACCGGGTCCGACGTCGTAGGTGTCGTGCGAGCCGACCCGGCGCGTGGTCACCGGGTCGCTCACCGTGGGCGCGGGGCCGCTGCCGCCACCGCCCGTCGCACCGCTGCCGCCGCCGCCCGTGGCCGTGGCGCCCGAGCCGCCCGTGGCCGTGGCGCCCGCCCCGCCGGTCCCGCCGGTCTCGTCGGTGCCGGAGCACGCCGCCGCCAGAAAGAGAGCCGCCCCGAGTGCCACCCATCTTCGCATGACCTCGCCTCGTACCCTTCCCGCGCGTCCACGCCCACCGGCCGGGCTCGCCGGCAGGATGGTCGTCCGAGGCGCGCCGGAGATCAAGGACGGGAGGCTCGGCCGCCGCTCGAGCCTCGACTCGATGCCGGCGATGTGCGACCTATCCGAGCCATGGGCAAGGTACCGCTGCTCGACGAGCTCGCCATCGTGACGGCCCTCGCCGTCGCGGTGACGGTCCTGCTGTCGAAGCTCCGTCTGCCCACGGTGGCGGGCCTGCTCGCGGCCGGCGCGCTCGTCGGCCCCTTCGGCCTGCGGCTCGTGACGTCGGTCCACGCCATCGAGGTCCTGGCCGAGGTCGGCGTCGTGCTGCTGCTTTTCTCCATCGGCCTCGAGTTCTCGCTCTCGCGCCTGCGCGACATCTTCCGCAGCGTGGCCCTCGGCGGGGCCCTGCAGGTCACCCTCACCATCGGAGCCACCGTCGGGGTCGCGAGCGCCGCCGGCGAGACCCTCCCCCGCGCCCTGTTCTACGGCTTCGTGTTCGCGCTCTCGAGCACCGCCATCGTCTTGCGCGCGCTCTCCGACCGGCGCGAGCTCGAGGCGCCCCACGGCCGCTTCATCGTCGGCACGCTCGTGTTCCAGGATCTGTGCGTCGTGCCGATGGTGCTCGTGGTGCCGCTGCTCGGACCGGGGGCCGGCTCGGGGGCGAGCGCCGCGGCCGGCATCGCGCTCGCGCTCGGCAAGGCGGCGGCGGTCGTCGTGGGCACCATCGTCGTGGCGCGCGTCGTCGTGCCGCGGGTGCTCCGCTGGGTCGACGCCAGCCGGAGCCGCGAGCTGTTCCTCCTCGCCATCCTCGGCCTGTGCATCGGCACGGCGTGGCTCACCTCGCTCGTCGAGCTGTCGCTCGCGCTCGGCGCCTTCCTCGGCGGCATGGTGGTGGCCGACACCGAGTACAGCCACCGCGCCATGGGCGACATCCTGCCGCTGCGCGACGCCTTCGTGAGCCTGTTCTTCGTGTCGCTCGGCATGCTCTTCGACGTGCGCGTCGTGGCCGCGCAACCGCTGCTCGTCGCGGCGTTGCTCGGCGGCTTCGTGCTCGTCAAGGGGGTGCTCGCCGCCCTGTCGGCCATGGCCATGCGCTTCCCGTCGCGCGTCGCGTGGCTGAGCGGCGTGGGGCTGGCGCAGTTCGGCGAGTTCGGCTTCGTGCTGGCGCGCCTCGGCGTCGCGCACGGCGTCGTCTCCGACACCGACGTGAGCCCGCTCTTCGCGGCGGGCATCGTGAGCATGTTCTTCGCCCCCTTGCTCGTCCGGGTGGCGCCCCTCGCCAAGGCGGGCGAGCGCCTGCTCGCGCCGCTCGAGCGGCTCATCGGCGTGCGCAGCATCGACGCGCCGGACCGGTCCGAGGCGAAGCTCGAGGGGCACGTCGTGCTCGTCGGCTTCGGTCCGGCCGGGCGCTTCTCGGCGCAGGCCCTCGACGCGTGCGGCGTCCGCTACGTCATCCTCGACCTCAACACCGACAACGTCCGCGCGGGCAAGGCCCTCGGCGTGCCGGTCTACTACGGCGACGCCACGAGCGAGGAAGCGCTCGCCCACGCGGGCGTGGCGTCGGCGAAGCTCCTCGTGCTCGTCATCGGCGACCCCCAGGCCCAGAAGCGCATCGTCGACACGGCGCGGCGCCTCGCGCCCGGCGTGCGCGTCCTGGCGCGCACGCGCTTCGCCGCCGAGCGCGGGGAGCTCGCGGCGCTCGGCGCCGACGACGTGGTCGCCGAGGAGGTCGAGGGCGCCGTCGAGGTCGTGGCGCGCACGCTGCGCGCGCTCGAGGTGCCGCGCAACGTCATCGACGAGCGCATCCACGAGCTGCGCACCGCCGACCAGCCGAGCGCCCGTCGCCAGACCGTCCCGCGGCCGGTGCTCGGCGACGTGCGTGCGCTCGACGACCTCAAGATCGAGGGGTTGCTCGTGCGCGCCGGCAGCGCGGCCGCGACCCGCCCGCTCGTGGCGCTCCGGCTGCGCAGCGTGACGGGCGCCCTCGTCGTGGCCGCGCGGCGTGGGAGCGAGCTCCTCGACAGGCCCGACCCGCACGTGCCCTTCGAGGCGAACGACATCGTGTACCTCGTGGGCAGCGGCGAGGCGATCGCGCGCGCGAGCCGCCTGCTGACGACCGAGACCCCGAAGGCCCCCTGATCTGCGGCGAGCGGCCGAGCGAGGCCGGCCGCGCTCACCGGGCGCCGACGCGCTCGAGGGCGGCCTTGCGAGCGGCGCGATAGGTCGGGTCGAGGCCGATGTCGGCGCACTCGGTGACGACGAGGTCGAGCTCGCGCAGCGCGCGCGCGTCGCCGTCGGTGCCGACCCGCTCGACGAGCGCCTTTCGATCGGCGCAGGCACGCGCCTGGCGCAGATCGTAGGCGATGCGCAGGGCGGGCGTGCCGCGGGCGCGGAGCGCCTCGTCGGTGAGCAGCTCGGTGGCGCGCGCGGCCGCCTTGGAGCCGCCGCGCCGGACCATCACCTCGAAGAGCACGTCGACGCCGACCGGGCCCATGTCTTTCGTGAGCAGGCGGGTGAGGCGCGCGACCGTCTCGGCGTCCATCGCGAAGCCCTGCACCACGAGGTGGAAGAGCGCCTCGTCGCGGTTGGCGCAGCTCCGGAGATCGCGGTCGAGGGCGACGGCGGCCTCGAGGCCTTCGAGCGCGTCGGTGAAGCGCATGACCGCCAGGGGCTGGACGACCCGGTCGCGGAACACGGCTGCGGCCTCGTCGGGGCGCGCGTCCGTGGCGGGCGGCGCGGCGGCGGGGGGCGGTGGCGGGGCCGGCGGTGCGGAGGTGGAGGCGGAGGTCTCCGGGGCGAGGCGGGCGGACGCGGAGGTCTCCGGGGCGGAGGCCGACGGGTCCGCGCCGGTGCGCTCCCGGGCGGAGGCTGCGCCACTCGTCGCCGCGGCGCTCCCCGCCCGGGACGGCGCTGCCTCGGGCTCGGTCGAGATGGCGCTCGGCGCGGAGCCGCTCGTCACCACGACCACGGCCGCAGCGGCGCCGCCCGCGACGAGCACCGCCCCGGCGAGCCACCAGGGCCAGGTCTTCCGCGCGCGCCGCTCGAAGACGGCGAGCGGAGGACCTTGCACGGGCGGCGGGGGCGACTCGGTCATCGGCGGCAGCTCGAGCCTCTCGAGCGGGGCGAGCAAGCTACCACCATGGCGCGTCGATGAGAACCCGGCTGCCGGTCGCGCACCCGGTCCGGGCGGGCAGCGATTGGCCCGAAGATTACGTGCGCGAAAGGTATGGCGAGAAACGGAGGCTCATGCGCGTCCACCTCGCCCTCGTCGTCGCCGCTCCTCGTGCCCTCTCCGCTCCGCTCGCCCTGCCCCGCGCCGCGCCAACGGGCGAACGTCAGATGCCGCCCGGCACGTAGGCCGTGGGCTTGGGGCGCGGCTTCTGCCACGGCACCTTGCCCGTCGGCGGTGGCCTGGGTGCGCTGCTCGCCGAGGCCGGGTCCGACGACGCGCTCCCGCTCGCCTCGACGGGCGCGCTCGCCGACGCGCGCGCGCTCGCCTCGACGGAAGGCGCAGCGCTCGGGCGGAGCGCAGGCTCGACGGGGCTCGGCGTGGGGCTCGGAGCAGGGTTCGGGGGGACGGCCGACGCGGTGGCGGTGCCCGGCGGGCGCGCGGCTGCCGCGGGTGCGTCGCCGCTCGCGCCGCCGACCGCGAGCGCGACGAGCGCGCCCACGGTGACGAGCGCTCCCGCCGCGGCGGCGATCCACAGCCTGCGGCGCGGACGACGCGGCGGCGCGGGCGCGGCCTTGTCGCTCGTCAGCTCGGTGAGGGACCCGTCGTCGGTGGCGAAGAGCGCCTCGTCGTACGACAGCACGGGCTTGCGCGGGGCCACGATCACGGCCGCGGGATGCACCGTGAGTGGCAGGTGGAGCTCGGCCTCCGCGGCCGCGACCTCGGCGTTCTCCACGAGCGCCACGAGGCGCGCCGCCTGCTCCAGCCGTTCGGCCGCCACGGTCTTCACCCAGTCGGCGAGCTCGCGGTGCGACGGCAGCCTGCCACACTGCTCGATCGCCTCGGCCATCTGCTCCGCGTCGGACCAGCGCGCGGTGCGCTCGCGCTCGAGGCCGTGCAGCACCAGGGCGTCGAGCGCGGGCTCGACCCCGGCGCGTCGCGCGCTCGGCGGCTCGACCGGCTGCTCGAGGACGCGCTGCGCGGTCATCGTCATGTTCCGCCCCTTGAAGAGGCGACGGCCCGTCAGCAGCTGCCAGAGCACGACGGCGGCGGCGAACACGTCGCTCTGGCGCGTGAGCGTTTCGCCGCGGACCTGCTCGGGCGCCATGTACGAGAGCTTGCCCTTGGGCTCCTTGTCGTCGGCGGACGCGCGGCTGCCGAGCGCCGTCGCGATGCCGAAGTCGATGAGCCGCGCGAAGCCGTCGGTGCCGACGAGGATGTTCTCGGGCGACACGTCGCGGTGGATGACGCCCATGTTGCGGCCGCGCTCGTCGGTCGCCTCGTGCGCGGCGTGCAGGCCGTGCAGCACGTCGCTCATGATGCGCAGCGCCATCGCGATCGGCATGTGCTCCTTGCGGCGCTGCATCTGGCGCTGCAGGTGCGCGAGCGTCACGCCGTGCACGTACTCCATCACGATGAAGAGCTCGCCCGCGTCCTCCACGAGGTCGATGGTCGTCATCACGCTCGGGTGCCGGATGCGGGCGACGACGCGCGCCTCGTCGAGGAACATGCGCACGAACTCGGGGTCGTGCGCGTACTGGTGGTGCAGGGCCTTGACCGCCACGGTCTTCGCGAAGCCCCCCGCGCCGATCCAGCGGCCGAGGTGCACCGTGGCCATGCCGCCCTGCGCGAGCTCGGCGAAGAGCTCGCAGCGCCCGACCTGACGCGCGGGTGTTCGCCCGCCGGGCAGGGGCCGCGGCAGCGAGGGCGGCACGCTGTCGAAGGGCGCCCGGCTCTCGTACACGTGGGGCTCGGGAGGCTCCTCGTCCGCGGCGTCCGGAGCCGCCGCGGGCTCGGGCTCGGGGCGCGGGGGCAGGCCCACCTTCACGTGCCGCGGTGCGGGCGGCGGCACGGCGGGCGAGGCTGGTGCGGGTGCCGCCTTGGCGGGCGAGGCTGGTGCGGGTGCCGGCCCGGGCGCGTCGCTCGGAGCCTCCGGCGGGGGGGCGCTCGGGGCGTCCGCGCGGCGCTCGGCGCGGCGCGCGACGGCAGCGCGCACGCGCAGGGTGTCGCTGTGACCTCCGAAGGTCCGCCCGAGCGTGCCGGCCACCGCCTCCTGTGTCGCCGCCGCGGGCAGGGCGTCGGCGAGCGCGGCCGCCATGTCGCTCGCCGTGGCGAAGCGCGCGTCGGGGTCGCGCCGGGTGGCCCGCGCGACGGCCTCGATCAGGGCCGGCGGCACGCCCGCCGCGTCGACCCGCGGCACCTCGAGCGCCGCCGCGCCCGCGCGTGGCACGGCGCCCGGGCCGCTCGCGAGGCGCCGGCGCTGCAGGATTTCCCACAGCATCACGCCCACGGCGTAGAGGTCGCTCCGCCGGTCGGCGTGCGGCTCGTCGGCGAGCTCCTCGGGGCCGCGGTAGGCGCGCCGCTCGGGCGGCGCCTTGACGCCCGGCAGGCGCGCGAAGGCCGCGGCGAGGCCGGGCTCGAGCAGGCGCGCGCGCCCGTCGAAGCCGACGAGCACCGCGTCGGGGGCGAGCCCGCCCGGGACGTAGCTCGGCGAGTCGTGCAAGAGCTCGAGCCCGGCGAGCAGGTCGCGGGCGAGACGCACCGCGAGCGCGACGTCGCTCGCGACCCGGCGCGCCAGCAGCAGCCGTCCGAGCGCGTCGAGCAGGACCCCCTCGACGTGGGCGCTCGCGACCGCGACGCGCCCGTTCCACGCCACGACGTCGACGATCGGGACGAGGTGCGGGTCCTCGATGCCGATGGCGGAGCGCATGGTCCGCGCGAGCGGCACGAGCGCGGCGGGTGCCGCCCCCGCCGGGGGATCGATGCAGCGCAGCACGACCACGTCCCCCGCGTCGTCCGCGCTCGGAGCGGCGAGAAACAGTGGCCCCGCCAGGCCCCGCGACAGCTCGAGGAGCAGCTCGTACGGGCCGAAGCGTGGCTCGGGCTCTTGGGGGTCGTTCATCCGGTGCGCCGCAGACTACCCCGCATGGTACGGGACGTGGCGTGTCGGGTCACCTGAGGTCTTGCGCCTGAAGCCTGCTACAGGCTGCAGTCGTTCACGTCCCCGGGCGTTCCCCGGTCGCCGGCACCGAAGACGGTCACGGCCGCGCGCCAGAAGCCGGTCGCGGTCGTGTCGTCGTTGAGGACGGCGTCGAGGTGGTTGCGGCTGAGCTCCTTGCTCGCCCCGGACGGGTCGAAGGTGCCGGCCCACACGACGCGATCGAGCTCCACGCCGAAGGCCTCGAGCACCGCCTCGTCGCCCGAGTTCCCGAGGGCGAAGCTCGAGTACTGGTAGAGGACCGTGACCCCGCCGTTCGTGGCCGAGTTGGCGTTGATGCCGAGCACCGCGTAGCTCGACGCGGGGATGACGACCGGCTGCGGCGACGAGATCGTGTGGGTGTCGGCGCCGAGGTCGCGCAGTACGAAGCCGCGCAGATCGATGTCCCAGCCGTTCGGGTTGTAGAGCTCGAGCCACTCACCCGCGGTGTCGCCGATGGCGAGGGGATCGATGAGGAGCTCCGTGATGACGAGCATCCCGGGCACACAGGCGTGCCCGCAGGCGCCGCAGTTGGCGACGCTCGAGGCCGTGCAGCCCCCGCCGCAGCACAGGTTGGAGCAGGCCGTGAGGCAGTTGCCGCAGTGGTTCGGGTCGCTCGACAGGTCGAAGCCCTCGTCGACGTCGAGGTCGCAGTCGTCGTCGATGCCGTTGCAGAGCTCGACCTCGTCGCCCGTCGCGTCGCTGCAGAGGACGCTCCCCGCCGAGCAGACGCGCAGGCCCTCCTCGCAGGCGTCGGTGTCGGGGCCGTCGCAGGCCGCGCCGACGCCGGGGTCGCCCGACCCGTCGGCCGTGGCGCCGTTGCAGTCGTCGTCGAGGCCGTTGCAGAGATCGAGCGTGCTCGCGGCGTCGTCGCTGCACGCGAGCGTGCCGCTCGAGCAGCTCGACACGCCCGTCGCGCAGAGGTCGCTGTCGGCCGGGTTGTCGCAGGGTTGCCCCACGGCGGCGTCCTCGCTCCCGTCCGTGCTCGCGGGGTCGCAGTCGTCGTCGGCACCGTTGCAGAGGTCGAGCGCGCTCACGGCGTCGTCGCTGCACGCGAGCGCGCCGCCCGAGCAGCTCGACACGCCCGTCGCGCAGAGATCGCTGTCGGCCGGGCTGTCGCAGGGTTGCCCCACGCTCGGGTCCTCGCTGCCGTCCGGGCTCGAGGCGTCGCAGTCGTCGTTCAGGCCGTTGCACAGGTCGAGCGAGCTCGCCGCGTCGTCGCAGCAGCCGAGCGCGCCGCCCACGCAGGTCGAGAGGCCGGTCGCGCAGAGGTCGCTGTCGGCCGGGCTGTCGCAGG
>JADLAB010000159.1 GCA_020848455.1 Polyangiaceae bacterium | reverse complement strand
TGCTCGAGAACTCCGGGTCGGAGAAGACCAAGAAGAAGAAGAAGTACTGGGAGTGGTGCGAGCTCGAGATCCGCCTGCCCGGGCTCGACGAGGTCGTCCTGAAGACCGATCGGCACCGGACCGCCGGACGCGCGCGCCCCGAGCTCCTGTCCCTGGCGGTCGAGCTCGGGCGCGCCCTCGACGTGCCGGTGCGGACGGCGAAGGGGTGGGCGCCGTTCTACTGACCTGCGGCACCCGTCGGCGCGCGCGCGCCGCGCCGTGGTTGCCGAAGGATAAATTCCTTGAAAATTCGACTCTACGGATCGAATATTCAACCGAATCGTGTGATCCGGCGCGCCCAACACCTTGCGGAGCTGAAGGGACTGCTCGAACGGCATCCCGTGGTCGGCATCGTGGGGGCCCGCCAGGTCGGCAAGACGACGCTCGCCCGCCAGCTTGCCGCGGAGCTCGGTGGGCCCGCGACCTTCTACGACCTCGAGGATCCGGCCGATCGAACGCGTCTCGCCGAGCCCGTACCGGCTCTGCGAGACGCCGAGGGCCTCGTCGTGCTCGACGAGGTGCAGCGGCTCCCCGAGCTGTTCACGGCGCTCCGGGTGCTCGTCGACCGCCCCGGCTGCGCCGCGCGATTCCTGATCCTCGGCAGCGCCGCACCGGCGCTCCTGCGCCAGAGCGCCGAGAGCCTCGCCGGCCGCATTGCGTACCATCCGCTCGAGGGGTTTCACCTCGCCGA
Source organism: Polyangiaceae bacterium (assembly GCA_020848455.1). Lineage (GTDB taxonomy): Bacteria > Myxococcota_A > Polyangia > Polyangiales > Polyangiaceae > JACRDA01. Next base: position 18,958 of record JADLAB010000159.1, on the reverse strand, counting down.
GGTGGGCGCTTCGGAGCTCCCCGCGCTGTGGCTCCGCGGCGGCTTCCCGCGCGCGTTCCTCGCGGCGAGCGACGCCGACGCGGCCGAGTGGTGCCGGCAGTTCGTGGGCACCTTCCTCGAGCGCGACGTGCCGCAGCTCGGGCTCCGCCTTCCGGCGACGGCGCTGCGGCGCTTCTGGATCATGCTGGCGCACGTCCACGGACAGACGCTCAACGCTTCCGAGCTCGGCCGCTCCCTCGGCGTGAGCGACGCGACCGTCCGGCGCCACCTCGATGCCCTGACCTCGGCGCTCGTCGTGCGGACGCTCGCGCCCTGGTTCGAGAACCTCTCGAAACGCCAGGTCAAGGCGCCGAAGGTGTACGTCGCAGATCCTGGCCTCCTGCACGCCCTGCTCGGGGTCGCCGATCGGAACGACCTGCTCGGCCACCCGAAGGCGGGTGCGTCCTTCGAGGGTTTCGCCATCGCGGAGGTCGTGGCGCGGCTCGGCGCCCGGCCCGAGGAGTGCTTCGTGTGGGCCACGCATGCCGGCGCGGAGCTCGATCTGCTCGTCGTGCGTGGCCGGACGCGGCTCGGCTTCGAGGTGAAGCACACCGAGGCGCCGCGCACGACGCGCTCCATGCACGTGGCGCTCGCCGACCTCGGGCTCGAGCGCCTGGACGTGATCCACGCCGGCGAGCACACCTTCCCGCTCGGCGAGCGCCTGCGGGCCGTGGCTCTCGGCCGGGTGCTGACGGACGTCGAGCGGCTCTAGTAGAAGGCTTCAGGTCTCGGGCTTCGGGCTTCAGGCCCAGAAGCCGGAGCTTGGGAGACCGGGAGCAGGCAGGACCACCTACATACGATACGGCACTTTCGCGAATATACTTCCCTGGGACACCCAGCGCTCGTTAGCCTCGGGCGACGGACGGTGACGCGGAGCGTCTGGGAATTCGCGCTGCCGACGCCCTAGCCATGCAACCGGCGACACGCACGCTCCCTCGCGGCGCGCTCTGCGCCGCCATCGCAGCGAGCGTGGTGGCGTCGGCGGTCGCGCGGGCTGGTGAGCCCGACTCCGAGACGGCTGGCACCCTCGTCGCGGCGGGCCAGTCGGAGGCCGCCCACGGGCGGGTGCGCGCGGCGGCCGAGAGCTGCCGGCGCGCCCTGCGACTCGCGAACGAGGCCGGCGACGAGGCGCTCGCGCGCGCGGCCTTCGCGTGCGTCGAGGACGCCGAGAGGCGCGTCGCGCACCTCGTCGTGCGGGGGGCACCGCCGGACACGATGCTCTCGTTCTACGGCGGCCCGCCCGAGCCCGTCGTCGAGCGGCTCGTGCTCGATCCGGGAACGGTCGTCGTCACGGTGATCGTGCCCGACGGTCCGCGCGAGCCCGTGGTGCTCGAGCTCCGCGACGGCGAGGAGCACGTGCTCGACGTCGCGAGCCTCGCGCGCGTGCCCGACGAGCCGCCCCGACCGCCCTCCGCCGCTCCTCCGCCCCTCGCGTGGGTCGCGCGCCCGAGGAGCCCGGCCGGCACCGTGTCGGTCGGTGTCTGGACCTACTTCGGACTCGTCGTGCGGCCGGATCCCATGGCCTACTATGGCTCGGATGGGCCCGTTGAGAGCGCTCCGACCTTCAACATGCCAGGCTGGGCCGCGAGCCTCCGGGTCGCCGTCCACGACGACGTGGAGCTCGGGGCGACCGAGACCTTCACCACGGGGTACCTGCCGGGCGATCTGCTGCTCGCCCTCGGTGTGCGCCTGCTGCCGGGCGACTTCGAGCTCGGGCTCGAGGTGACGGGACGGATCCCGGGATTCTACGCCGCCGCGGGCGGCGGTTACGTGGCGCTGCGGGGCTCGGGGCGCATCGACGGCGTGCTCCGCGTCGACGGCTCCTTCGGGCTCGGGGCCGTGGCCGCGCGCCGGGGCAGGTTCGGTGGCGTGGGCCTCATGGAGCCCGTCGGGGTGGCGATCCGCGAGGTGCTGCCGGTCGCGCCGGGGCTCGCCGTCGCGGCAACCCTGAGCCCGATCGATACCTTCTACGTCGGCCTCGATTCGGGCCTCGGGGTGCAGAGCTTCGCCGTGCCGAGCTCCGTCTTCATCCCCCTCGGCTTCCGCCTCGGCGGCAGCATCGCCGCCGCCGACGCCACGTACGTCGACCTCGAGCTGCGGAGCGCCTTGCCGTACCTCATCATGCCGGTCCGCGGCGCCGAGCCCTATTACCCACAGCACCAGGACCGCACGTTCCTGTCCGACGGTTTCTGGGTCACCTTCGGCTTCACGGTCCACGCCTATCCCTGAGCGGAGCCGTGTGGGCGTCGGCCCGGCGGGAGGGGGCCGCCGGGCCTCGAGCGGCAGGGCGCCGCGGCGCCCGGCGCGCGCGCGACCATGCTACAAACGCCCTCGACATGAAGCTCTGCATCGTCGGCACCGGCTACGTCGGGCTCGTGAGCGGCACCTGCTTCGCCGAGACCGGCAACGAGGTCACCTGCGTCGACATCGACGCCTCCAAGATCGCCGAGCTCGAGGCGGGGCGGCTGCCCATCTACGAGCCCGGCCTCGAGGAGCTCGTCCTCGCCAACGTGACCGCGGGGCGCCTGCGCTTCTCGACCGACATCGCGGAGGCCGTCGCGAACGCGGTCGTGAGCTTCGTCGCGGTCGGCACTCCGCCCCGGAGCGACGGCGGCGCCGATCTGTCGGCGGTCGATCGCGTGGCCGAGCGCGTGGCCGCGCACGTGGCCGAGGAGAGCGTGCTCGTCATGAAGAGCACCGTGCCCGTGGGCACGAACGCACGCATGCGCCGCATCGTGGCCGGCGCGCGCCACCGCGTGCACGTCGTCTCGAACCCGGAGTTCCTGCGCGAGGGCGAGGCGGTCGCCGACTTCTTGCGGCCCGACCGCGTCGTCATCGGCTGCGACGAGGACGACGAGTTCGCGCGCGACATCATGACGCGCCTCTACCACCCCTTCAGCCTCAGCAAGGACCGCGTCGTCTGGATGGACCCGGTGAGCGCGGAGCTCACGAAGTACGTCGCCAACTCGATGCTGGCGATGCGCATCTCGTTCATGAACGAGGTGGCCACGCTGTGCGAGCGCGTGGGCGCGGACGTGCACCTCGTGCGCCAGGGCGTCGGGAGCGACAACCGCATCGGCGCGCGCTTTCTCTACGCGGGGCCGGGCTACGGTGGTTCCTGCTTTCCAAAAGACGTCGCCGCGCTCACCCACACCGCGCGCGAGCAGGGCATGGAGCTCGAGCTCGTGAGCGCGACCGAGCGCGTCAACGCCCGGCAGAAGGGCGTGCTCGCGCGCAAGCTGAAGCACCACTTCGAGGGCGATCTGCGCGGCAAGATCGTGGCCATCTGGGGCATCGCCTTCAAGCCGCGCACCGACGACGTGCGCGAGAGCGCCGCCCTGCCGCTCATCGAGGCGCTCGTGGCCGAGGGCGCGACCGTGCGGCTCCACGACCCCGAGGCGCTGAAGAACGCCGTGGCGCTCTTCGGCGAGCGCGTCACCCTGTGCGACGACGACTACGAGGCGGCGCGCGACGCCGACGCGCTCGTGCTCGTGACCGAGTGGCGGCAGTACCAGAACCCGGACTTCCGCCGCCTGAAGACGCTGATGCGCCACCCGTATCTGCTCGACGGGCGCAACATCTGGAGCGGCTACGGCCTGCGCGCGCAGGGCTTCGTCTACGAGGGCATCGGCGTCCGCGGGAGCTGACGGTCGGTTCTCGGGCCCGCACGTCGGCGACCCATGCTGCCCCGCGGGGCGCGGCGCGAGATGCTATTCTCCTCGGGCGATGACCGACCTATCACTGGAGATCCTGAAGCAGATCCGCGACGAGCTGAAGCAGAGCAACGAGCGGCTCGACCGGCTCGAGCGGCGCCAGACCGAGACCGAGGTCCGTCTCGCGACCGAGCTCGTCGCCGTGGCGACCGCCGTTCGTGACCTGCGCGACGTGCTGCTCGAGGATCGGAAGCTCCGCGAGACCATGAACGACCACGAGCGGCGCATCACCGTCCTCGAGCGCCGCGCAGGGTAGGCGTCGTGGCTCGATCGCAGGACGGCTTCATGGCGAAGCTCGCCTGCCCGCTCGGGAGGGCTCAGCCGCGCACGTCGGCCGCGTGCCCGGCGGCTCCGGCCGCGAAGCGCGCCCACGCGGCGAGCGCGCCCTCGCCCGGCGTCGCGGGGTAGGCGAGGTAGGCGGCGCGGGCGGCGAAGAGGCGCGGCGCGTGCGCGAAGAGCGCGGCGGCGAGGCGCGGCCACCGGAGCGCGCCGCGGAGCGCGGGCACGAGCTCGCCGAGGTCGAGGGCGGGCATGCGCTGGTCCATGCCGGAGAGGACGAGCGGAGGTGACAGCACGCCGTCGTCGACGAGGGCGCGCACGTCCTCGGGCGCGAGGCCGACCGTGAAGCGGCGCAGCACGTCGTAGCCCGCGTGCACGCCGCCGAGCTCGCGCTGGAAGCGGCTGGCGTAGCGCCACAAGGCCTCGAGACGGCCGGGATCGGGGCTGTGCACGACCGCGTCCGCGAGCATGCGCGCCGCCACGAGGCCGGCGCCGACCCCGCTGCCGTGCGCCGGGAAGGCCTGGCACGCCGCGTCCCCGACGAGCGCGAAGCCGGGCGTCACGAGCCGGTCGTAGGGCCGCCGGATGGGGATGAGGCCCGCGCCGCCGTACTCCATCGCGCCGATCCAGGGCTCGCTTGCCTTGAGGCGCCGCAGCATGTCGGGCCCGGCGGTGCGCCCCGCGCTGCACCCGATGCCGGACAGCAGCTCGACGCGGCCGAGCCCGGGCTCGACGCGGACGGCGAGGGTCGAGTAGCCGCTGTCGAGGCCGGTGCGCGACACGACCTCGCCCGGGCGTGCGCCGTAGCGCCCGAGAAAGGCTCGGGCACCCGGCGCGCTCGCCACGGTGCACACCTGCTGGGCGGCGCTCGCGAGCTCGTCCTGGGTAGGCTCGGGCCAGCTGCCGAGCGCGGCCAGGCGCTTGCGGAGCGCACCCGCGACGCCCGAGGCGTCGATGAAGAGCCGGGCCTCGAGTCGCAGCTGGCGCGGCAAGAGGCCGTGCTCGGTCCGCTCGGTGAGCGCGACCGCGACGACGCGCCCGGCCGTGACCTCGCAGGCCTCGACCTCGGCGCGCTCGAACGCGGTCACGCCGGCGCCGAGCGCCTCCTGGCGCAGGCGGTCGCCGAGGGCGCGGCAGTCGACCCCCCACATCGGGCGGGTGAGGCGCACGGAGGTGCGCGCGCCGTTGCCGAACAGGGCGATGGGCTCGCGGTCGCACTGCTTCTCGATGCCGGCCGGGCGCGCGACGCGCGCGCTGTCGAAGAGCCACGGCGGCACGTCGTTCACCCAGCGGGCGCCGGCGTGCTCGAGCCGGCGCCGCTCGACGAGGGCGACCGCGAGGCCCCCTCGGGCGAGCATCCCCGCGGCGGCCGCGCCGGTGGTCCCGGCGCCCACCACGACCGCGTCGAAGCGCTGGCTGTGGACCGTCATCGCCCGCCGGGACGCTAGCACTTCCCGGCCCGCGTGGAGGCGCGTGGACGCACCCGCACGCAGGAGGCTCGCCGCCCGTGGTGCTCTCGGCCTAGAATGCGCCCCGATGAAGCGCTTCCTCTGCTCGGGGCTTGCCGTTGGGGTTCTCGTTGCGACGGGCGCGGCACGCGCCCAGCAACCGCCGCCGGGCTATCCGGTGCAGCCGGGGCCCGGGTATCCGGCGCAGCCCCCGCCCCCGCAGGCGGAGCCGAAGAAGGACAAGACCTTCGACGAGTACTTCACGATCGGCGTCGGACCCGCAGGCGCCTTCGGCGCGGTCTTCCTCAGCAAGGTCGATCCGCAGAACCGGAACTACCCGGATCGGAACAACCCTGCCGTCCGGCACGACACCGACACGTACCCCGGCTTCTCGGGCTCGAGCCTCGGCGGCGGGCTCGCGATCGACATGCGGATCATCGACTACATCGGCATCGAGCTCGACATCTTCTACGCGAAGCAGCGCGGCGCCGGCGAGCTCAAGCTCAACAACCAGGCCACGAACATGCACATGGGCGAGGGCAGCATCCATGTGCCGCTGCTCTTCAAGGCCGTGCTCGCGGGCAAGGTGGTCTCGCCGTCGCTGTTCATCGGCCCGGAGTTCGTGTTCCCGGGCGAGCCGCAGCTCGAGGACACCCTGTCGGGCGTGGGCATCCCGAAGTTCACCTCCTCGAACAGCAAGTACACGATGATGGCCTTCGGGCTCGGCATCGAGTTCCGCCTGCCGCTCGAGCTCAAGTACGTCGACATCTGCATCCCGATCTCGCTCCGCGGCGGCTACCACAGCGTGGGCTCGAACCTCGATCCCGACCGCGCGACCTACGTCGGCACCGGCCCCGACTTCACGTCGATCTCGAGCATCGACTACAAGAGCAACTGGGAGTGGCAGGCGCTCGGCACCTTCGGCCTCACGGTCCACATCCTGCCGAGCTACTTCTGAAGCTCTCTACGCGCGCCGTTCCCAGCACTCGAACACGTAGCGCAGGCCCTCGTCCTTCTGCTCGCCCGAGCGCGAGAAGAGCCCGTACTCGGGGCCGAGCTCGGGGAAGAAGGCGTCGCAGGGGAAGCGCGCGAAGATGCGCGTCAGGTGCACGCGCCGGCACTCGGGCAGGCGCACGGCCTGTGCGTAGATCTCGCCGCCCCCGATGACGAACACGCGGTGGAGCGAGTCGGCGGTCTCGGGCGCGGCGAGGAGCTCGAGCGCGGTCTCGAGCCCGCCGGCGCGAAGCACGCCGTCCGGCAGGGGCAGGGCTCGGTCGCGCGTCACGACGACGTTGAGTCGCCCGCGCAGCGGACGGAAGCGCGGCGGCACCGTGTCCCAGGTCTTGCGCCCCATGACGATGGCGTTCTCGATGCCGACGCGCGGCACCTGGGTCGTCAGCGCCTTGAAGAACGCGACGTCGCCGGGGGCGCGCCACGGCAGCTCGCCCCGGTAGCCGAGTCCGCGCCCCTCGTCGCAGGCCGCCACGACCTCGAACGACGCGCGCGTCAGCCTGGGTGCGGCGTCGCTCATACGGCGATCGGAAACTTGATGAAGGGGTGATGCTGGTAACCCTCGAGGCGGATGTCCTCGAAGGCGACCTCGTCGACCGGCTTTTTCGCGACGACGAGCCGCGGCAGCGGGTAGGGCGTGCGCGCGAGCTGCTCCTCGAGGCCCGCGACGTGGTTCAGGTACACGTGCGCGTCGCCGAGGGTGTGGGTGAAGATGCCGGGCACGAGGCCGCACTCGCCGGCCACGAGGTGCATCAGCACGGCGTAGCTCGCGATGTTGAAGGGCACGCCGAGCGCGAGATCCGCCGAGCGCTGGTAGAGCTGGCAGTCGAGCCGGCCGCTCGCCACGTAGAACTGGAACAGGAGGTGACAGGGCGGCAGCGCCATGTGGGGCAGCTCGGCCACGTTCCAGGCGCTCACCAGGATGCGCCGGCTGGTGGGGTCCGTCTTGATGAGCCGGATGGCGTCGGCGACCTGATCGATGCCGCGCTCGAGGCGCGGCGGGGCCGGGGGCGAGCCGCGCCGCGGCGTGAAGGGACCGCCCCACGCGCGCCACTGGTGCCCGTAGATCGGGCCGAGCTCGCCGTCTGGATCGGCCCAGGCGTCCCAGATGGGCGTGTGCTCGGCGAGACCCGCCCGGACGCTGGTCGCGCCGCGCAGGAACCACAAGAGCTCGCGCACGACCGCCGGGAAGAGGACCTTCTTCGTCGTGAGCAGCGGGAAGCCCGCGCGCAGATCGTACTTCGTCTGCGTGCCGAACACGCTCCGCGTGCCGGTGCCGGTCCGATCGCTGCGCCGCTCGCCCTCCGTGAGGACCTGGCGCACGAGCTCGAGGTACTGCTTCATGGTCGTCGCCGGCCGGCCAGCCTACGAAAAGCGCCCGGGGGCGACAACCGCCCGAGCCGCATCGCGCAGTTTTTGCGCAACGTGGTCGACCTTCGGCCCTTTCGGGCGGGCGCGCGCCGACTATACTGCGCGCCCACCGGCGGGCCCGAGCGGCCGCGAGCCGACGCGGCGCCGAGCCCCGGAACGAGGACCGATCCATGAGCAGCCAGCAGGGTGACCACAGCGAACGGCGCGCCGCCGAGCTCGTCTACGACTGGAACGAGTGCGGGCGCAAGGGCCGCATCATCCCGAAGGGCGTCACGTTCTACGACGAGACGCTGCGCGACGGGCTGCAGAACCCGAGCATCGTCGACCCGCCGGTCGAGAAGAAGATCGAGCTCCTGCACCTGATGGACGCCATCGGCATCGACGTCGCCGACATCGGGCTGCCGGGCAGCTCGAAGCGCGCGTTCGACGACGTGCTGCGCATGTGTCGCGAGATCACCGACCACAAGCTCGGGTTGCGGGTGGCGTGCGCGGGCCGCACCGTGCCGGCCGACATCACGCCGATGGTCGAGATCTCGCAGCGCGCCGGCATGCCGGTCGAGGTCTACGCCTTCATCGGCTCGAGCCCCATCCGGCAGTACGCCGAGAACTGGGACCTCGAGCTCATCCTCAAGCGCTCGGCCGAGGCGATCGACATCGGCGTGAAGGCGGGCCTGCCCGTGGCGTACGTGACCGAGGACACGACGCGCTCGCGGCCCGAGGTGCTGGCGGCCCTGTTCCGGATGGCGATCGACCACGGCGTGAGCCGCCTCTGCCTGTGCGACACCGTGGGTCACGCGACGCCCGACGGCGTGCACAACCTCATCGCCTTCACGAAGAGCATCATCTCCGGCACGGGTGCCACGGTCGGCATCGACTGGCACGGCCACAACGACCGCGGCCTCGGGCTCGAGAACGCCCTCTGGGCGCTCGAGTACGGCGCCGACCGCGTGCACGGCACGGCGCTCGGCATCGGCGAGCGCGTGGGCAACGCGCAGATGGAGCTCATCCTGCTCAACCTCAAGCTGCTCGGGCTGCTCGAGGATCAGGACCTCACCCACCTGCTCGCCTACTGCCAGAAGGCCGCCGAGGCGGTGGGCTGGCAGGTGCCGATCAACTACCCGCTCGTCGGTCGCGACGCCTTCCGCACGGCGACGGGCGTGCACGCCGCCGCCATCATCAAGGCCAAGCGGCGCGGCGACGACTGGCTCGCCGATCGCGTCTACTCCGGCGTCCCGGCGGGCATGTTCGGCCGCAAGCAGGAGATCGAGGTGGGCTTCATGTCGGGCGCCTCGAACGTGAGCTTCTGGCTCGAGGCGCACGGCATCGCGTCGAGCCCGGCCCTCGTCGAGGCGATCCTGGCGAAGGCGAAGACCTCCACCGAGATCCTGACGGAGGCGCAGATCCGCGCCGTCGTCGCCGAGGCCGGCGGGCGCACCGCGAGCTGACCGAGGGCCGCCCGCGCGCCCTCGCGGCGTCGGGAATCGTCTGCCCGCCCCTTGCGACATCGGGTCTTCGTGACCACGGTGGAGCGGCTCTTCATCGAGTCGCTGCAAGGGAGGCGAACATGTACGTCGTCGCTGGAGTCTCGGGTCACGTCGGGTCGGTCGTCGCACAGGCGCTGCTCGCCAAGGGGCAGAAGGTGAAGGTCCTCGTGCGCGACGCTGCGAAGGGCGTCGCCTGGTCGAAGAAGGGCGCCGAGGTGGCGCAGGGCTCGCTCGAGGATCAGGCCTTCCTCACGGGTGCCCTCAAGGGCGCGACGGGCTTCTTCACGCTCCTGCCGGCGAACTTCGCGGCTCCGAGCTTCTACGCGGCCCAGTGCGCGACGAGCGACTCCATCGCGGGCGCCGTCAAGGCGAGCGGCGTGCCGCACGTCGTGCTGCTCTCGTCGGTCGGCGCGGATCTGCCGTCCGGCACCGGACCCATCAAGGGCCTGCACTACCTCGAGAACGCCCTGCGCAAGACGGGCACGAAGCTCACGGCCATCCGGGCCGGCTACTTCCAGGAGAACATCGCCAACTCGCTCGCGCCGGCCAAGGGCATGGGCATCTTCCCGAACTTCACGCCCTCGGCCGACTACCCCATGCCGATGATCGCGACGAAGGACATCGGGGCGCTCGCGGCCGAGTCGCTGCTCGCCCCCGCCGGCCAGAGCGAGAACGTCGATCTGCACGGGCCGGCCTACTCGATCCGGCAGCTCGCCGAGAAGCTCGGCGCGGCGCTCGGCAAGACGCTCCAGATCGTCGACATCCCGCAGGCGGGCTGGGTCGGCGCGATGGTGCAGGGCGGCATGCCGCAGCACGTCGCCGAGGTCTTCGCCGAGATGTACGCGGGCTTCGCGAGCGGCGCCATCGTGCCGAAGGGGGACCGCATGGTCCAGGGCAAGACCACGGTCGACGAGGTCATCAAGACGCTCGTCTAGGTGCCGCGGATTCCTGCCCGGCTTGGACGCGCGCGCCGGGAGCGCGTACGCTTGCGGCGTGCCTGCTTCGTTCGGTGACAGGGGCACGCGGCGCCTCGTGTGGGCGGTCGCGTTCGTGGCCAGTCTCGGCGCGCTCGGTTGCGTCAAGAAGCCGACCATGACGCTGCACCATGCCGAGATCTCGGGGATAAGCTTCGGCTTTCCCCCGAAGCTCGGCGTGCTCATGACCGTGGTCGTCGCGGTCAACAACCCGAACAGCTACGACGTGGCCGTGCGCGGCGTGCGGGGGCGCGTGCTGTTCGCGCAGCGCTACAACCTGCCGGTGACCTACAAGGCGCCGGGCGACGGCGCGTGGTTGCCCTCCAAGGTGACGACCCTCGTGCGCGTGCCGGTCGACCTGCCCGTCGGCCTCGCGACGGCGGTGCTCGAAGAGGCGTACTTCAACCCGATGATCCCCTACCGGTTCACGGGCAAGGCCGACGTCACGGCCTCGCGCACCTTCAAGTTCGAGGTCGACGACTACTCGGTCGACGAGCAGGGCTGGGTGTCGCGCCAGCAGGTCGACGCCGTGCTGCGCGGCGCGCTGCACCCCCTGGCCGGTGGGCCCGTGGTGCCGCCGCGGCTCGGCGACGCGATCGCGTCGTTCGCGCCCCCGTCGCTCCGGGCCGAGTGAGCGCCGCGCGCCGAGCGCCGTGCGCCGTGCGCCGTCACTCGCCGCCGAGCACCGCGCGGGCGCGCACCGCGAGCGCCGCGAGCCGGGCGCGCGCGCCGGGGAAACGCGCGAGGGCGACGGGGTGCATGCGCCAGAAGCGCGCGCGCTCGTTCCGGTCGAGGCACGTCACGAGGTAGTCCCAGTAGCCGTCGAGCCAGTCCGGGGCGAGCTCCATCGCGCGCTCGAGCGCCCGGAAGCCCTCGTCGCCCTGCCCGAGCCGCACGAGGTGCAGACCGAGCCCGCTCCAGCCGTAGGCGTCGTCCGGGTAAAGCGCGACCGCGCGCCGACACAGGGGCTCGGCCTCGGCGCTGCGGTCGAGCAGGTAGAGCGCGAAGCCGCAGAGGTGCAGGGCCTCGCGCTCGTCGGGGCGGGTGGCGAGCACGGCGCGGAGGATGCGCTCGGCCTCGGCGGGGACCCCGGCAGCCAGGGCCCGGCGCGCGTCCGCGAGCGCCGCGTCGTCGCCGCCCGTCGCGTCGTCGTCGCCCGCTGCGTCGTCGGCGCCCGCCGCGTCGGCGCTCCGTGCCGTGTCCTCGTCCTGCGCCATGGTCCCGCTCGCTCAGCGCCCGGTCAGGCGACGCCACAGCCGCGCGAGGAGCCCGACCCGCGCCCCGACGTCCTCGTCCGGCGCCGGCGGCGGCGGGATCGCGACCTCGTTGCCGTCCGAGTAGAAGCGCAGGCGCGGTGGGCTCTGGTTGTCGCTCGGCCGGATCTGGGCCGGCTTGCCGAGCGGCTCCTCGACGCGCCGCACCGCGTCGCGGCGTGCCTCGTCGGGCGTGCGCCCGCGTCCCGTGCGCAAGAGCAGCGTGTGCGTCGACTCGGGCGCCTCGGGCTCGGCGACCTGCGGGGGCGCGGCCTCGCTGCTGTCCTCGTCGTCGAAGTGGAGCGACGGCAGGCGCTTGTCGCGACCGACGAGCTTCGCCGGGCAGGCCCAGGGCAGCGCGCCGCCGACCCACACGGGCTCTCCGAGCTCGACGTGCGAGCCGTGCGGCGTCGGCACCACGCGCGGACCGGTGTCGTCGACCTCGCTCACCTGGCCCCGAGCATCCGCGGCTCCGAGGCCCGGCGCAACCACGAAGGCGTCGAGGGGTCGCGGGGCCGAGGGGTCGCGGGGCCGAGGGGTCGCGGGGTCGAGGGCGGAGGGCGGACACCGACCGCAGCCTGTAACGGATCGCACCGCTCTCGTGTCCATGACGGGTCCCGTACACTCTCGCCCCGAGGAGTCCCCCCGACGATGCTGACCGAGCCCGCCATGTCTGCCTTTGCCGTTGCCGCGACCGTGCTCGCCCTCCAGATGGTCGCCCTCGCGCTCTGGACCGGGACCGTGCGGACCCGCCGCAAGGTGTTCAGCAATCCCGAGGACGCGCGGCTCACCAAGACCGCGGCGGCCGAGCGCGAGCACGACGACGTGCGGCGCGTGCAGCGCGCGCACCAGAACGCGCTCGAGAACGCCGTGCCGTTCTTCGCGATCGGGCTCCTGTACGCGGCGACCGGACCGAGCCAGGTGGGCGCGCTCGGCTACTTCGTCACCTTCGTGGCTGCGCGCCTGCTCCACAGCCTCTTCTACCTCGCGGGCAAGCAGCCGTTCCGCACCTTGTCCTTCGCCGTCGGCGTCCTGTGCCTCATCGGCATGGCCGTCCACGTGCTGCGCTTCGTCGCCTGAGCTCGCGGCGGCGCGTTCCCGGCCCTTCCCGCCGCCACCGCGCGACGCGCACCCCGCCTTGCGCCACAATGCGCGCGTGGCTCGACGGGTGACGAGGCGCGAGCGCACCGCGTACCACGAGGCCGGTCACCTCGTCGCGTGGTGCTCGGCCCCCTTCGAGCCCCCGGCCTTCGGCGCCCTCACGATCGAGCCCGGCACCGCGCCGGCGAGCGCGGGCGAGCTCAGGGTGCGCGCCGGCAAGCTCTCGCCCGCGACGACCGACCCCTGGGTGCACCGGCTGCACGTCGGCCGCGCGCTCGGCAAGGGCTCGCTCCCCGGGCTCGCGCTCGCGCTCTCGGAGGCGCTCGCCCACGTGCGGGTGGATGCGGCCGGGCTCGTGTGCGAGTCGCTGCTCACGGGCCTCGATCTCGCGTCGAGTGCGCCCGAGCACTGCGACTACTGGACCGCGTACGAGCTCGCGAGCGCGCTCGGCCTCGACCCCGAGGACGCCTGGCGTCGCGAGTGGGCGCGCGCGCGCGAGTGGCTCGGGCGGCGCTCCGCCGACGTCACCTACGTGGCCCGATGGCTGCTCGCGCGGCCGCGCGGTGCGGGGACCATCTCGGGCGCGGCCCTGCGCGCGGTCGTGCGGAGCCGCCTGCCCGAACCGTCGGCGCTCTTCGGCGCCCACCGCTACCAGGGGCTCGCGCGCCGGCTGCTCCGCGACCACCGCGCACGGCTCGACGCCGCCCGCTGCTACGGCGTGGTGCAGCTCGTGCCCGAGGCCTTCGCGCGCGCGACCGGGACGCCGCGCGAGCTGCCCGTCTACTGGGACCGCGACGAGTCCGGGGCGCGGCAGGCGGCGCGGGCGTTGCAGGCGCTGCCCTATCCGCTCTCGGCGTGGGGCTTTGCCGTGCGCCGCCTGCGCCCGCTCACGCCGACGACAGGAACGACAGCTTGATGCGCTTCGGCGTCTGGCCCACGAACTTCACGGTCGCGATGGGGTCGGGGCCCGTGTCCACCTTCTGCACGACGCCGAGGCCGAAGTGCGGGTGGCTCACGCGCGCGCCGACGCGCACGGTGGGCGAGCTGCCGTCGTCGGGCTCGGCCTCGAGGTAGCGCTCGCCCGGTGCGCGCGGCGGCTCGGACACGCGGCGCGGGGAGAACGACGGCGAGCGGCGTGCGGCCGAGCCGCGGCCGAAGGAGCCCGCGCCCGCGCGCGCGCCGAAGCCTCCGCCGAGGCGGCTCGGCCCGACCTCGTCGTCGTCGCCGCCGTGCTGCGCCGTGGCGTAGGGGCTGCGGCCCGCGGCGAAGGCCGTGACGGCATCCTTGTGGGCGTCCGTCAGCACCTCGCGCACCACCTTGCGCGGCAGATCGCCGAGGAAGGGGCTCGGGGCGTTGTAGCGCGTCTGGCCGTAGATGAGGCGCATGGCGGTGTGCAGGACGTACAGCCGGTGGCGGGCGCGCGTGAGCGCGACGTAGCAGAGCCGCCGCTCCTCCTCGACGTCGCAGCGGCGGTTCGGGTCGTCGCTGCGCAGCGGGAAGAGCCGGTCCTCCATGCCGCAGAGGAAGACGGCGTCGAACTCGAGGCCCTTGGCGGCGTGCACGGTCATCATCGGCACGCGCGGCGCGTCGACGATCTGGTCGGCGTCGCTCTGCAGGGTGATGCGCGCGAGGTAGCCCTCGAGGGTCGCGTCCTCGCCGGCGGCGTTCTGCTCCTCCTCGTAGTCGGCGAGCGACGAGAGCACCTCGCGCAGGTTCTCGAGGCGGCCGTCGGCCTCGGCGGTGTCCTCGCTCTTCAGCGCGGCCTCGTAGCCGCTGTCGGCGAGCACGCGCTCGGCCAGGGCGTGCGGCGTGTCCGTCGGCGCGGCGCGCATGAGCCCGTCCATGAGCTCGGAGAAGGCGCCGAGGGCCTTCTTGGCGGCGGTGGGGACGAGATCTTCCCGGCACACCGGGCCGAGCGCCTCGTACATCGACAGCCCGCGCTCGCGCGCCACCTCCCCGAGGCGCTCGACCGTCTTCTGGCCGATCTTGCGCGACGGGACGTTGATGATGCGCAGGAGATCGACGTCGCTCTTCGGGTTGGCGACGAGGCGCAGGTAGGCGATGAGGTCCTTCACCTCGGCGCGGTCGAAGAAGCGGTGCCCGCCGATGATCTGGTAGGGCAGGTTCTCGGCGCGCATCGCCTCCTCGAGCACGCGCGACTGCGCGTGGACGCGGTAGAAGATGGCGATGTGGCCCGCGTCGGTGCCCGCGTCGAGCTCGGCCCGCAGGCGCGTCACGACCCAGGCCGCCTCGTCGCGCTCGTCGCGCGTGGCGACCACGGACACCGGCTCGCCCGCGGGCTCGGCGGTCCAGAGCTCCTTCGGCTGCCGCTCGCTCGAGCGCCCGATGACGCCGAGCGCGGCGGCGACGATGTGACCGCTCGAGCGGTAGTTCTGCTCGAGCTTGACCAGGCGCGCGCCCGGAAAGTCGCGCACGAAGCCGCGGATCTTGCGCACGTCGGCCCCGCGCCAGCGGTAGATCGCCTGATCGTCGTCGCCGACGGCGCACACGTTGCGGTGCGGGGCGAGCGCGCCGACGAGCCGGTACTGCACCGTGTTCACGTCCTGGAACTCGTCGACCAGGATCTGGCGAAAGCGCCCGCGCAGGTGCTCGCCCTCCGGGGTCTCGCTCTCGGCGATCGCCAGCACCTTGAGGAGCAGGTCCTCGAAGTCGACCGCGTTCGCGGCGCGCAGCTGCTTGTCGTAGAGCACGTAGGCGCGCTTGGCGACCTCGTCGAAGTAGTTGTCGCCCTCGAAGCTCTCCGGGCCGCGCGCCTCCTGCTTCTCGCGCAGCACGCGCGCGAGCAGCTGTTGCGGCGGGAAGCGGCGCTCCTCGAGGCCGAGCTCGCGGCCCACGCGCGTCATCAGCGCGCGCTGATCGGTCGCGTCGTAGATGGTGAAGTTAGGCGCGATGCCGGCCGCCTCGCCGTAGCGGCGCAAGAGGCGTGCGCACACGGCGTGGAAGGTCCCGACCCAGAGGTCGCGCGTGAGCTCCGGGCCGAGCATGCGCTCGAGCCGACTCTTCATCTCGCCCGCGGCCTTGTTCGTGAACGTGACGGCGAGCACCTCGTAGGGCGGCACGCGGTAGCCCTGCACGAGCTCGGCGATACGGTGGGTGATGACGCGCGTCTTGCCGCTGCCCGCGCCCGCGAACACGATGAGCGGCCCCTCGTGGTGCAGGACGGCCTCGCGCTGCGGCCCGTTCAGGAGATCGGTCGGGGCGCGGGCTTCGGCGGGCATGGCGAGCGCCTAGCACACGCGTCCGGCTGCCGCGACCCTCGCCACCGCTGCTCGGGTGACGCCACGTCATCGAGCCCGCGGCACGTCGCGTTGCGGCACGTTCCCGCGGTGTCGTACGCGCCCGCGCGCGTGTATATACCCGGCATGTCGACCTACGCGCGTGTCCTCTGCTCGGGCCTGCTCGGTGTCCTCGTCGCTTGCGCTCCGTCCGCCGGACCTCAGCCTCCGCCGTCCCCCAGCGCGAGCGCGAGCGCCGGCGCGCAGGTCGTCGCCACCGCAGGGCCGGAAGGGGCGGATGCCGCCGCCGCGCCGGGCGCCGCGGTCGCCGCGCCGGGCGAGGTCGTGCTCCACGCGCGTTGGGCGCGACCGAACGACACCATCGCCGCGCTGGCGAGCTACACACGGCTGCCCGACGCCTTCATCGCCGAGGCCCTGCGCGAGGGGGTCCGCGAGATGGTGAAGGACGCCCTGCGCAAGATCGTCGACGTGCCGGCGTTCGCCGAGGCGCTGTCGCTCGACGCGCCCATCGACGCCGTGGTGGTCGCCGACCTCGACAGCCCGAAGCCGAAGGCGCGCGGCGCCGTGTCCTTCGGGCTCGCCTCTTTCGAGCGCGCCCGCGCGGCCGTGCGCGCCGAGCTCACCGAGGTCGCGCCGGGCGTGTGGCGCATGGGCTCGGAGGACAGCCGCGGCGCGCGCTGTGCCCTCGCCGAGAGCGGCGGCACGACGGGCAAGCTCGTGTGCGCCGAGAGCTACAAGGAGGTGACGAAGCTCGCGCCGTACATGGCGCGCGGCCTGCCGAGCACCGCCAACCAGCCGGCCGACCTGCACATCGAGCTGCGCCTGAAGGGCGTCATCCAGCGCTTCGGCGGGACCTTCGAGCAGATGGCCCGCGGCCTGCCCGTCCTCTTCGAGGACATGCGCATCCGACAGCCCTTGTTCGACAACGCGCTCATGGAGGCAGCGGTCGCGCTCGGCGACGAGGCGGCGAGCCTGCTCTACGATCTCGACGGTCTCGAGGCCGACATCGGTGTGGACGCGACCCGCGGGCTCACGGCGGCGGTGAAGATCGGGCTCGCGAACAAGAAGTCGTGGCTCGCCCAGACGCTGCTCGACGGCGCCGACAAGCAGGGCCCCGTGCCGGAGGTGTTCCAGAAGCTCCCGCGCTCGAGCGAGGGCGCCTTCTACGGCTTCACCGGCAATCCCGGCCGCTGGACGCCGCTCTTCAAGGTCGCAGGGGACATGGTGAAGGGCGCGCTCCAGGAGGGTCGCATCGGCGACGACGCCGACCGCCAGGCCGTGGCCGCCCTGCTCCGGCCGGTGTTCGGCGGCTCCGTGGCCTACGCCTCGGCGGGTGGGCATTTCGCGCCGCCAGCCGGCGCGGATCTGCCGAACCAGGTCGCCGACGCCTTCGTCGGCTGGGAGCTCCTCGGCCTCGACGAGAGCTCGACGGCGCTCGCGGCCTACCTCGGCGAGGCCGTGAAGGTCTACAACCGCCCCGGCATCCAGGCCGCGCTGAAGAAGGAGGCCGGAAGCGACGCGGACCAGCTGCCGACCGTGAAGACGGCGACGCCGCCGGCCGCGCTCGGCAAGGGGGCGCTCGCCTTCGAGGTCACGCTCCCCAAGGTAGAGGGCATGCCGGATCCGGCGGGCGGCCCCCGGAAGACGACGAGCATCAAGGCGCACCTGCTGCTCCTGCCCGACGGCAACCGCACCTGGCTCGGCGTGTCGCTGCAGCGCGACGCGCTCGCGAAGCTGATGGTGGACGCGAAGAACGGCACCGACTCGCTCGGCCCGAGCGTGCTCGGCCCCTTCCAGAGCGGGCGCCACGCCGGCGGCGCCTTCATGACCCTGAAGGGGATCGTCGGGCCGTGGCAGTCGGCCGCGGGCCTCGCCGCGAGCATGTTCGGTCGCCGCGAGGCCCAGGAGATCATGGCGGCCCTGTCGGGGATCCCGAACGGAGGCCTCTCGCCCGTCACGGTGCTCTTCGACCAGAGCGATGCCGCCCCGATGTCGATCGCGCTCACGGCCAACGTCCCGCGCGGCGCGCTCGAGGACGTGGGCTCGATCGTCGGCAAGCTCGCCGAGCGCGCGCGCCAGCCACGGCCCTGAGCGCCCCGCCCGAGCGCCCGCGGCCGCACGGCGCTACGCTCCGAGCATGAGGGCCACGGCGCTGCCACTTGCGTGGCTCGCGGGCCTCGGGCTCGCGGGCGTCGCGTTCGCCGCCATCGGCTGCAAGGAGCCGACGCCCGGGGCCGTGCCGTCGGCCGAGTCCGTGACTCGGGCGCCCGCCGCGAGCGCGAGCCCGCTGCCCGCGCCCCGCGCCTCGGGCGGCATGTCGCTCGAGGAGGCGATCGCCCGGCGGCGCTCCGTCCGAGCCTTCGCCTCGGCGCCGTTGCCCGAGGCCTCGCTTGCGACCCTGCTCTGGGCCGCGCAGGGCGTGACCGAGCGCGGGGGCAGTGGGCGCGCGGCCCCGTCCGCCGGCGCGCTCTACCCCCTCGAGCTCTACCTCGCGACGGCGGACGGGCTCTTCCATTACCGGCCGGCCGAGCACGCGCTCGCCCGCGTCGGCGGGGCCGACGTGCGGCCCGCGCTCGCCCACGCGGCGCTCGATCAGCGCGCGGCGGTCGAGGCGCCGGCCGTGCTCGTCGTCGTGGGGTACGCGGCCCGCACGCGCGCTCGCTACGGCGATCGGGCCGAGCGCTTCGTCGCGCTCGAGGCCGGTCACGCGGCGCAGAACGTGCTCCTCGAGGCGACGGCGCTCGGGCTCGGCGCCGTGCCGATCGGCGCCGTCGACGAGGCGCTCGGGCGCGAGGCGCTCGGCCTCGGAGCGGACGCGACGCCGCTCTATCTGCTCTGCGTGGGGGCCGCGCGGGGCGAGTAGGTAGGCGCCTCGCAAGGCGGACAGCTCAACGACCCTTCCGGTATCCGCTGCACGGACCGCGTCTGCCGCCGGTCGCCTGAAGGCAGCACACTGGGTGCGTGACTGCGAGGACCCAGCCCGAGACTTCAGGCCACGCCGTTCGGCAGAGCCTGCTCTTCCGGCGCG
>JADLAB010000158.1 GCA_020848455.1 Polyangiaceae bacterium | reverse complement strand
TGGCCATCGACGCGGGCGAGCGGTCGGCCACGAGGCGCTTCAGCGTCTCCATGTCGACCCAGCCCGCGGCGATGGCGAGCACGCACGCGGCGATGGACAGGCCGACGAGGCCGAGGAGCGCGACCATCCGCCGCGGCATCCGCTCGCTCGTCTTCGCATCCATGGACGCTCGATTGTGCCCGACGGGCGGCCTCCGGGCTACTCGCTTCGGGCTTCGGGACCGTCTAGGGCTTCGGGATCTTGAGCGTCGCGCTGATCATGGCGCTGCCGCTCACGGCGTAGACGAGCGCGAAGGGGTGCAGCTGCCAGGGCCCGAGCTGCCAGACGCCCCACCAGACGTCCTCGTGCACGGCGCCGAGCGCGAAGGCGATCGCCCACACGGCGACGAGGATCAGGCTGGTCGGGATGGGCGTGCCCTGGAAATGGCTCACCTTGCCTTTGTCGGTCATGAGCGCGGGGGCCGTCACGTTGAAGCGCGCCAGCCGGCCGATGCCGCAGGCCACGAAGTACGTGAGGATGACCGCGTCCCAGGCACCGCGCAGGCCGAGCGCGAAGCCGAGCACGGCCGGCGCGACGCCGAACGACACGATGTCGGCGAGGCTGTCGAGGTCGGCGCCGTACGGCGAGCTCTTGTGGCGCCAGCGCGCGACCATGCCGTCGGCGACGTCGCACACGAGCGCGACGGGGAAGAGGGCGAGCGCCGTCCACAGGGTCGGCCGGTGCCGCTCCTCCACGTAGGCGAGGCACAGGAGGATCGCGACGGTGCCGCTCGCGGCGTTGCCGATCGTGATGAGGTCGGCGAGGGCCAGCGAGCGCAGCATGCTGAAGTGCCGGGGGCGCGGCTTGCCGCTCGGTGCCTCGGGCGTGGACGGTCGGGGGTCGGCAGTCGGGTCGCTCATGCAAGATCCCTCGCTCGTCGCCCGGGCGGAGCGGTCACAGGCCCTTCATGTGCGCCACGAGCTTCGAGAGCGAGCTCTTGGCGTCGCCGAACAGCATCGCCGTCTTCGGGTCGTAGAAGAGCGCGTTCTCGATGCCGGCGAAGCCGGGATTCATGCTGCGCTTCATCACGATGATGCTCTTCGACTTGTCGACGTCGAGGATGGGCATGCCGAAGATCGGGCTCGACTGGTCGGTCCGGGCCGCCGGGTTCACGACGTCGTTGGCACCGACGACGAGCGACACGTCGCACTCCGGGAAGTCGGGGTTGATCTCGTCCATGTCGCGCAGGGCGTCGTAGGGCACGTTCGCCTCGGCGAGGAGCACGTTCATGTGGCCGGGCATGCGGCCCGCCACCGGGTGGATGGCGTAGAGCACCTCGCCGCCCTGCCGCTCGACCTGCTGCGCGAGCTCGCGCACCTGGTGCTGCGCCTGGGCCACCGCGAGCCCGTAGCCGGGCACGACGATGACCCGGCGCGCGAAGGCGAGCTGCACCGCGGCGTCCTCGATGGTCACCTCGCGCACCGGCAGGGCCGTCCCGCCCTTGAGGGCGGCGGCTGCCGGCGCGGAGCCGAAGGCGCCGAACAGCACGTTCGTGAACGAGCGGTTCATGGCGCGGCTCATGAGGATGGAGAGGATGAAGCCGCTCGCGCCGTCGAGCGCGCCGGCGATGATGAGCACGTTGTTGCCGATGGCGAAGCCGGTCGCGCTCGACGCCAGGCCGGCGTAGCTGTTGAGGAGCGAGATCACGACCGGCATGTCCGCGCCGCCGATGGGCAGCACGATGAGGATGCCGATCGCGAGACCGAGGCCGATCATCGCGTAGAACGCCCAGGCCGCGTCGGGCACGACGATGAGGTAGACGTAGAGGCCGACGGTCGCGAGGAACAGCGCGATGTTGGTGGCGTTCTGCCCCCGGTAGGTGATGGGCGCGCTCGGCAGGATCTCCTGGAGCTTGCCGAACGCCATGATGCTGCCCGTGACGGTGAGCGAGCCGAACATCACCTCGAAGCCGAGCGCCGCCATCTTCGGGTGCTCGATCACCTCGCCGTGGCCCTGCGAGCCGAGGAACTCGGCGACCCCGACCAGCGTCGCAGCGAGCGCCCCGAAGGCATGCGAGGCCGCGATGCGCTGGGGCATGGCGGTCATCGGCACGCGCAACGAGATGGCCACGCCGACCGCCGAGCCGACGGCGAGTCCGACCAGGATCCACTCGTAGCGCAGGATCTGCGCCTGGAGCAGGGTCCCGATGACCGCGAGCAGCATGCCCGCCTCGGCCAGGAACATGCCGCGCCGCGCGGTCTCGGCCGAACCCATCCCCTTGAGGCCGAGGATGAACAGCCCCGAGGCCAGCAGGTACGCGACCTGGACGAAGTACTCGCGTGCCATCGGTCAGCCGCCGTGCCCCAGCTTGGGCCGCTTGGCCGGTCGGGCCGGGTCGTGCTTGAACATGCGCAACATGCGGTCGGTGATGAGGAATCCGCCGACCACGTTGATGCTGGCGGCCGCGACGGCCACCGTGCCGAGGATGGTCGTGACGGTGTCGTCGCTGCCGGCGGCGACCAGCGAGCCGACGAGCGAGATGCCGCTGATGGCGTTCGTCGCGGACATGAGCGGCGTGTGCAGGAGCGCCGGCACCCGCCCGATCACCTGGTAGCCCACGAACGCCGCGAGCATGAACACGTAGAGCGCCATGAAGCTCGCGAGCCCCGTGTTCGACATATCTCTCCTTGGCCTGGGCGCCCCGTGCCGTGCGAGGGGGGGTGGCGTGGCGCGCCAGCATCTTGCTATGACGGGTCGTTTCGCGGCAAGCGCGCGTTGACCCGACCGCGGCCCGCTCCGCGCTCTTGCCGCTCGACGTGCCACGACATAGACTGAGCTCGATGGCCGTTCCGAACGACACGCGAGCCCCGGGCAAGGCTTGGGTGGGTCCCCTCGGCCTGGCGGCGGCGCTGCTCGGGCTGGGCTGCTCGGCCGACGTCGTCGACACCGAGGACGCGAGCGCGGGCGGTCTGGCCCAGGGCCTGGTCGTGGTCGAGCGCGGTGCGACGCTGGGTCTCGCCGCCCAGCAGGCGCCGCGCACGCAGGTGGCCGCCCGCTTCCTGCGCCCGGTCGGGCTCGAGGCCGACGCCGCCGAGCGCGTCATGGGCCTCGCGCGCGCGCTGCCCGCGCCGGGCACCTGCAGCCGCAACGGGGCTCCCGCGCCCGTGCCGGTGCAGGCGAGCGCCTCGATCGAGCTGCTCGACGTGGGCGAGGTCTACGTGCAGGCGGCCGGCGGCTCGAGCGTGGTGCTCGCGGCGCGCGCCTTCCCGGACGTGGGCGACCTCGTCTCGGGTGTCGTCTACACCTCGCGCGACGAGACGGCCGACGTGGCCCCGGGCGTGAGCTACCTCGTCGAGACGAGCGGCTCGTCGCGCGTCGACGCATTCAGCTCGCGCGCCGAGGCGCCCGAGTCGCCCGATGGAATCCTGCTCGCGGGGCTGCCGCTCGACGGCGACGACCTCGCGCTGCCCGTCGGCGCACCCCTCGCGCTCCGCTGGGAGCCGGGCACGCGGGCCGACACCATCTACGTCGAGCTCCGCTGGGACGGCGGCGAGCCGGTGGTCTGCACCTTCGACGACGTGGGTCGCGGCGAGGTGCCGGCGGTTCACGCGCGTCCCGAGGGTGCCCGCGCGCTCGAGCTCGGCGTGCACCGCCTGCGCCGCACGCCGCTGCGCTTCGAGGGTGACGGCCAGCCGAGCGACCTCGGCGGCGCGCAGGTCGAGTTCGACTTCGCGGTCGTCGCGGACATCGCGCTCGCCGAGCCGGCCGGCGGCTGAGCCCACCGCGGCGGGCGCGCCCGGGTGCGACGGCGTGGTAGGGCCCTCCGTGAGCGCCGACGTCGACGAGCTCGTGCGCGCCGGGCGGCTCGCCGACGCCGCGGCGCGTGCGGCCGAAGCGGGCGCGCACGCCCGCGCGAGCGAGCTTCTCGAGCAGGCCTGCGACTACCGGGCCGCGGCCGAGGCGGCGCTGGCCGCGGCCCAGCCGGCGCGGGCGGTGGTGCTGGCGGTGCGCGCCGGCGACGCGGCGCTCGGCGAACGGGCCCGCAAGACCTTCGCGGTCGGCACGTCGGCCGAGCAGCGGCGCTCGCTCGCGGGCGAGCTCGAGGGGCGCGGCGAGCTCGCGGCGGCCGCGGCGCTCTACGACGACGCCGGCCTGCCCGCCGAGGCCGGACGCGTGCTCGAGCGTGGCGGCTTCGCGCTCGCGGCGGCCGAGGCGTGGGCGCGTGCCGGACGCCCCGCCGAGGCGGCGCGCGTGCTCGAGGCGGCCGTGCAGAAGGCGCCCGAAGCGGGTGCGCCGCGGCTCGCGCTCGGGCGGCTCTACGCCGCGCACGGGCGCCACGAGCACGCCCTGCGCGCCCTGCAAGCGATCCCGGCCGGGGCGCCCGAACGGCGTGCGGCGCTCGAGCTCGTGCGCCGCGCGCTCGAGGCGCTCGGCCTGCGCGAGGGCCTCGCGGAGCTCGATGCGGAGCTCGCGCGGCTCGGGGGCGAGCCCGCTCACGCCGCGAGCGCGACGGCGCACGACGCGCCGGCGAGCGGCCGGACGGAGCGCGCGCCCGGCTCGGTGCGCCCCGCGGGCGAGGTCCTGTACGGGCGCTACGAGGTCGTGCGCGAGGTGGCGACGACCCCGCACGCGCGCCTGCTCCAGGCGCGCGATCGGCTCACGGGCGCCGACGTCGCGCTCAAGATCTTCGCGTCGAGCGCGAGCGGTGCCGGGCGCGACGCGCGCGAGCGCTTCGCCCGCGAGGCGCGCGCGCTCGCGGCGCTCCGCCATCCGCACGTGGTGCCGCTCGTCGAGTACGTCGCCGAGGGGCCGGCGATGGCGATCGCGTGGATGGCCGGGGGCAGTCTCCGCGCCCTGCTCGACCGCGAGCCGCTCACGCCCGCGCGCGCCGTCGAGATCGCGCAGGCGCTGCTGTCGGCGCTCGGCGAGGCCCACCGGCGCGGGATCCTGCACCGCGACCTCAAGCCCTCGAACGTGCTCTTCGACGCGGCCGGCTCGCCCATGCTCGCCGACTTCGGCGCGGCCCACCTCGGCGGTGCGGACGCGACCGCGACGGCGGGCGAGATCGGCACCCTGGCCTACATGGCGCCCGAGCAGCGCAGCGGCCGGCCGGCGACGGTGCAGAGCGACGTGTACGGCGTGGGGGCGCTCCTCTTCGAGATGCTCACGGGGCGGCTGCCCGAGGCCGGGGTGGGGCTCGGCCCCGAGCGCCATCCGGACCTCGACGCGCGCCACGAGGCCGTGCTCGCGCGACTGCTCGCGCCCGCCCCCGGCGACCGCTACGAGGACAGCGAGCGGGCCCGTGCGGCGCTCGGCTCGCTCGCGTGGCCGCGCCGCCTGCCGCCCGGGCGCGAGGCGACGGCGGCCGCGGCGGTGCGCCTGCAGGGCGACGCTGCGCCCCGGTCCGCACGGAGCGGTCGGCTCGGGGCGGCGCGCGCGCCGGCCGACCCCTGCGACGTGGGCGAGCGCCGTCACGACACCACCCTCGAACGCGACGTCCTCGTCCTGTCGCTCGACGAGCTCGCCTGCGCCGGAGCCTTCGCCCGGGCCGCGCACCCCGCGCTCGCCGGCGTGTGGCGCGCCGACGCCGCGGCGCGCGAGCTCTGGCTCGAGGCCCCGCACGGGACGGCGCTCGCGTCGCCGGGAGCCGCGCGCCTCGAGCCCGCCGAGCACGCGCGCCTCGTGGAGGCGCTCGGGCGCCTGCACGCGGCGGGCGCCGTCCACGGAGCGGTCGACGCCGACCACGTGCGGCGCGTGGCGGGCGACGTGTGGCTCGCCTACCCGAGCCGTCCCGGCACGGTCGAGCCCGGCGCCGACCTCGCGGCGCTCGCGGCGCTCGCGTAGCGCCGGGGAGGATGCGGTGCGCAGCGCCGTAAACCTAGGATAGAACGAGGACCCATGACCGACGTTCCCCGCGCTTCGTGGTCTCGACGCTCCGGCTCCCTGCTGCTCTTCACCTTCGCCTTCGCCGCGTGCGCCTCCTCACCCGAGGCTCCGCCGCCGAGCTACCCGCCGAGCTACCCGCCCGGCGCCCCGCCCACCGCTCCCGGCGCGCCGGTCGGAGCGCCCGCCGTGCCGTGGCTCGGGGCCGCTGTCCAGGCCGCCACGTCGTTCGCCGGCATGCTCGCCGATCTGCCTTGCCCCCCGCCCGGCTTGCCGCCCGAGCTCGCGCGGCTCCTCGACTGCGCCGCCTCGCGGCGCGTCGCCACGGCCGTGGCCTACATCCCGCAGCAGATCAACGCCGCCGCCTTGCCTGGCGCCGTGGACTTCCGCGTCTTGAACCTCGTCGGGCCCGTGAAGGACCAGGCGCAGGTCGGAGCCTGCGCGGGCTTCGCGCTGTCGAGCCTGATGGACAACGCGGCCCGCCGCATCGGCCGAGGCGACGTCGTCGCGCCGCTGCACGTGTACGCGACCTACACCGGCCGCGGCCTCGAGAGCGTGCAGGACCGGCCCATGACCGCCGAGCCGATCTGGCCCTATGATCCGGTGCGAGCGTGCCTGCTGTCGGACCCGTCCACCGCTTCGAGCTGTGGCTCGCACTACGGCGTCGTGCCGGGCTCGGGGCGCGCCGACCCGCGCCTGCAGGCCGAGCTCGCCCACGCCGATGGCAGCGGCCTCTACCGCGTCGATCGCTTCGAGGAGCTCAACCCGCCGTTCGACATGAACCAGGTCGCAGGGCTCCTCGCCGGGGGCGAGGCGCTGTGGTTGTCGCTCACCTTCGAGCGCGCGGCCTGGGAGAGCGACGCGGTCGATCAGACGGGCTACCTGCCCTACTACCCGATGCCCGGCGACGGCATCGGGCACGCGGTCCTGCTCGTGGGGTATCGCTTCGGCCCACTCGGCCGCGAGTTCCTGTTCCAGAACAGCTGGGGCCGAGACTGGGGCCAGCAGGGCTTCGCGTGGCTCCCCGAGAGCATGCTGCAGAGCCACCTTCGCTACGCCTACCGCGTGCGCGTGAGCCTGGCCGGCGCGCCCGCGTGGCCTGCTCCGCCCGGCAGCCCGCCGGTGACGCCGCCCGGCAACGCCTCGTGGCCGTGGCCGGGCCTGCCCGCCGAGTGGCCGGCGCTGCCGTGGAGCGGCCTGCCGCAGGCGCTGCCGCTGCCCGCGGGGTGGAGCCTGCCCGGCCTGCCCTAGAGCACCGAACAGGTTGAAACCTGCTGCCATCCGCGATCTTGCGCGATCTTCGCGCCGTACTCCCTCCGGGCTCCTCGACGTAGCAGCAGTACGCCTGCGTCGCCCTCCAGTCCGTGCGACGCGAACCTCACGCCACCTCGCGGATTTCGCGACGTTTTCAACCTGTTCGGTGCTCTAGAGCCACCTGGCTGATTTCGCGACGTCCTAGAGCGGGCGGGAACACCGGTCGGCCGCGAGGAACGCGAGCACCGGAGGCAGGAAGCGCTCGACGGCGTCGACGTGCGCGAAGTGCGAGGCCTCGTCGAGCCACACGAGCTCGGCCTCGCGGATGCGCGCGGCGAGGACGGCGCCGATGCGAGGTGGCACCATGGGGTCGCGGCGGGCATAGACGAGCTGCAGCGGCACCGGGAACGGCTCGCCCCGGGCGTGTCGCGCGCGGAGCGTGCGCTGCAAGGCGCGCATCGGCCCCGGCGCCATCGTCTCGGCGAGGTACTTGACGAAGGCCCGCGCGCCGTCTTCGGTCGCGAGCGGATCGCCGTAGGCGTGCGCCTCTTCGAGCGACTTCAAGGACTCGTCCCAGTAGTGGACGTTCCGGTGCGCCCAGCGCAAGGGATCGCGCCGGACGAGCCGGCCGAGCAGCCCCCGGACACCCGGCACGGCGAGCGCCGCCTGGAGCGCGTAGAGCCGTGCCTCGGGCACGCCGGGCGAGTGCAGATCGACGAGGCGCGACATCGAGCCCGGGTCCGCGAGCGCGAGGTGCAGGCACAAGTAGCCGCCCATCGAGTTGCCGATGACGGGGCAGCCCCGGATGCCGAGCGCGCCCACGAGCGCGCCGAGCCAGCCCGCGAGCGCCGTGGGGTCGTAGCGCGGTGCGAGCGGTCCGGGGCTCTGCCCCGCGCCCGGCAGGTCCGGGACGTAGAGCGTGTGGCGTGCGCCGAGCGGCTCGAGCACGTAGCGCCACGAGTAGCTCGACGTCATGAGGCCGTGCACGAGCAGGAGCGGCGGGCCGCTGCCGTGGACGCGCACGTGGGCGCTCGTCGTGCCGAAGCCCGGGGCGGCGAGCGGCACGTCGACGCCGCGCGTCTCGAAGTAGGGGTGAGGTCGGTGCGGTCGCTCGGGCAGGGCCTCGAAGGGACCGCGGACGAAGGGCGCCGCGGGCATCGGCCGATCGTAGGGCAAGCCACGCGAATCCGCAGCCGTTGGCGGTGGCGCGCGACCGCGCTATGTCCGCGCCATGTCGAAGCCGCGCGTCGTGCGCGCCCCGCGGGGCACCGAGATGAGCTGCAAGGGCTGGGTGCAGGAGGCGGTGCTCCGCATGCTGCACAACAACCTCGACCCCGAGGTGGCCGAGCGCCCGGACGACCTCGTCGTGTACGGCGGCACCGGGCGCGCGGCGCGGAGCTGGCGCGACTTCGACGTCATCGTGCGCGAGCTGCGCGCGCTCGAGGACGACGAGACCCTGCTCGTGCAGTCGGGGCGCGCGGTCGGCCGCCTGCGCACGCACCCCGACGCGCCGCGCGTGCTCATCGCCAACTCGAACCTCGTGCCGCGCTTCGCGACCTTCGACGAGTTCCGGCGCCTCGAGGCCCTCGGCCTCACCATGTACGGGCAGATGACCGCCGGCTCGTGGATCTACATCGGCAGCCAGGGCATCGTGCAGGGTACCTTCGAGACGTTCGTCGCGGCGCGCAAGGCGTTCGTGGCGCGCACGGGCAAGAGCGCCATGTCGTGGGTGTTGACGGCCGGGCTCGGAGGCATGGGGGGCGCGCAGCCGCTCGCCGCGACCATGGCGGGGCTCGCCTGCCTCGCCGTCGAGGTCGATCCGGCGCGCATCCACAAGCGCCTCGCGACCCGCTACGTCGACGAAGAGGTCCCGAGCCTCGAGGCCGGGCTCGCCGCCGTGGAGCGCGCCGTCGCGAGCGGTACGCCGCGCTCCTTCGCCCTCTGTGCCAACGCCGCCGACGTCTACCCCGAGCTCGTGCGGCGCGGCGTCGTGCCCGACCTCGTCACCGAGCAGACCGCGGCGCACGATCCGCTCGTCGGCTACGTGCCGCAGGGGCTGTCGCTCGCGGCGGCCGCGAGCCTGCGGGCGAGCGCTCCCGCGGGCTACGTGGCGCGCGCCAAGCAGTCGATGCGCCTCGAGGTCGAGGCCATGCTCGCGCTGCAGGCGCGCGGGTCGGAGGCCTTCGACTACGGCAACAACATCCGCACCTGCGCCCAGGAGGTCGGCTGCGAGCGCGCGTTCTCCATCCCGGGCTTCGTGCCCGCCTACGTGCGCGAGCTCTTCTGCGTCGGCAAGGGCCCGTTCCGCTGGGTCGCGCTGTCGGGCGATCCCGGCGACATCGAGGCGACCGACCGCGCCGTCCTCGAGGTGGTGAAGGGCGATCCCGATCTCGCGCGCTGGCTCGGCCTCGCGCGCGAGCGCATCGCGTTCCAGGGCCTGCCGGCGCGCATCTGCTGGCTCGGCTACGGCGACCGCGCCCGCGTAGGCCTGCGCTTCAACGAGCTCGTGCGCACGGGGGCGGTCAAGGCGCCGATCGTCATCGGGCGCGACCACCTCGACGGCGGCTCGGTCGCCTCGCCGTTCCGCGAGACCGAGGCGATGCGCGACGGCTCGGACGCCATCGCCGACTGGCCGCTGCTCAACGCGCTCGTCAACACCGCGGCCGGGGCCTCGTGGGTCAGCATCCACCACGGCGGCGGGGTCGGCATCGGCAACTCGATCCACGCCGGCATGGTCGTCGTGGCCGACGGCACGCCCGAGGCCGAGCGGCGCCTGGCGCGCGTGCTCACGACGGACCCGGCGATGGGCGTGCTCCGCCACGCCGACGCGGGCTACGAGACGGCGCTCGCCTGCGCGGCCGACAAGGGCGTGCACCTGCCGACGCGGGCCGAGGACTAGGCTTCGTGCCGCGTCCGGCGGCAGCTCGAGGACGGCACCCGGGCCGGTGCTCGGCGCCCGACGAGCGGTAGCGGTCACGTTCGCGCGGGCGTCGAAGGGCTCGAGCAGGTCAGCCGAGCGCGAGCTCCACGTCCGACGTCGTCGCACCGGCGAGCTCCACGAGCGAGCGGTACCAGCCCGCGACGGACGCCGCGCGCCCCGGAAGTGCGCGCGTGCCCCACACGATGGACAGGGTACGCGTCGTCCCGCGGTGGGTCTTCGTGCGCTCCGAGTCCTTGACCGGGCCCGCGCACGGGCCCGCCGCGTCGTGGAGGCACAGGAGCC
>JADLAB010000157.1 GCA_020848455.1 Polyangiaceae bacterium | reverse complement strand
CGTCGAGTATGAGGTCGTCGATGCTCCAGCAGCTCAGCGAAGACGTGGAGCCGATCCCGCACGCGAAGCGATCGCCCGCCCCGATGGACTCGAAGGTACCGCTCGGGCCAGGCTCGGGCCAGCATCGCGCGCTCCCGCCCACTCGAAACGCACAGCCGGCACTCGGACCGCCCGAGACCGCGTCGAAGGGGCCAGGGAGCTCGAACCCTCCGCAGTCCAGGCTGCCGTCCGACCGGACTGCGCACGCGCCGGCGCCGTCGGCATAGCTGGATACCGCGAAATAGCCTGTGCCGATTCGTGTGAGCCGTCCGGGTGGTCCGACCCAGAGGGATCCATCGTCGTGCAGCGCAAAGACTTCCGTGATGCCCACCGCGACGGCCCGCCAACCCGTGTCGGGCATGTCGTCGGTGAGGATGGGCGGATCGGCGAGGGCGAGACAACCCGTCGACGCCAGGCTGAACAGAAGCAGCGCGCGGCGTCTCAAAATGCTCCGATCGCGGTCAGGCTCCCGGGACCGACCGTGAGACCGACGTCGTCGACACCGTCGTCGTCCACAGCCAGCCAGATGAGCCCACTGCCCAGGAGGACCGCGCCGAGCCCGGCCGCTGCCCAACCTGCAATGTTGGAGCCGACCAGCGCGTCCCACGCCCCCATGGTCATCTCGTCCGTGGTCGCGTAAATGCCTCCCGTAGTCACGATCGCCGTGAGGCCGATGCCGCCCACCACCGACCCACCCGCGATGAGCCCGATCTGGCCGCTCGAGAGCCCCTTGGGAGCGACCGGCGGCCCGACTGCGGGTGAGCGGACAGCGTCGGGGGGAGCGGCGGCGGCGCGTGGGCCTTCGACGCTGTGCCCGTCGGTCCTGCGCTCCTCGAGGCGCCGCCCGCCTCGCTTCGCCCAGGAGGGGTCAGTCGCGTCGCCCAGGTGGAGATCGAGCGCCTCCATCGCCTCGCGGATCGGCACCGCGAAGGCGAGGCCCTCGATGGACACATGAGAGACCTTCCAGCTGACCAGACCCACGACGTGCGCGAGCACATCGACCACCGGACCTCCCGAGTTGCCCGGGCTGACGCTCGCGTCGAGCTGCACGAACGCCGAGCCATCGAAATCGCGGTAGCCCGACACGATCCCCTTGGCGAGCGAGAAGGCGAACTCCTCACCGCCGGGGCTCCCGAGCACGAAGATGTCGGAGCCCACCGAGGCGCGCTCGGCGGCCGGCGCGAGGCACGGTGCGTCGACGGGATACTTGACGTGGAGAAGCGCGACGTCGCTGCGCTCGTCGAGGCGCTGGACGGTCGCCTCGAGCTCGACGAGGCGGTTGGTGACGACCGTGACGCTGTCGCGGTCGCCCACCACGTGGGCTGCGGTGAGCGCGAACCCGTCCGGGGACACGAGCACGGCGCTGCCCTGGCGCTTGCCAGCCTTGATCAGCAGCGTCGCCAGCAGCGCCTTCTCCGCAGCCTTCGGCATCTCGAGCCGCTCGGGCTCGCACGCGCGAATCGCCAGGTCACCCGACCATGGTGCCGCGTCAGGAGATGCCGTGGCTTCGGATTGCCAAGTGGCCATCGCGAGGAGGACCACGATCACGACGCGGATGTTCCGGCCACAACCCACAGGCGAATCCTAGCGCGAAGCGTGCAGCCGCGTGAACGGATTTCTTGCGGACTGCACGGCTGCCGCCGGGAACTCGGCCCCCCGGGGCGAAGCTGCCGAAGATCGTTCGTTGCTGCAAACGGCATGAGCGGCATGTTGGGCGGTGGCGCACGACATCCTGGCAGCCCGCTCGCGGCCGTGCCGCCGCGCGAGCACGCAGTCGCGGTTGGTTCCCGCGCCGGACCTCATGGAGCCGCTGCCGCTGAGGAGGTCTCGACGGAGGCTGGCGTCCTGGGCAGAGCCGTGGCTGGCGGAGCGGGGGTTGCCGTCGCGGGCGCGTTGTTTACCATTGCATTAAGGATCTGTGCGACTTCGTCCGCAACGCGCGGGTCGAGTTTGCCTTGACGCACGTGGTAGCCCGCTACTGTCACGATGAGAGAATTGTCATTCTCAAACTGGAAATTCAGCTGCGAAATGCGCAGGACGATGTTGCTTACGGGCCCCACGACGGCGTCGCCATCGGCAAGGGATTGCACCTGTATATACATTCGCGAGGGATCTTCGATCAGGATCCGGTACCCGGACATGCGAAAGGTCTTGAGCGCGCCCTCGTACATCACGGCCGATGGGCGGGTAAGGTGGATTGACTGCGGCTGCGCGCTCGGCCATTCTGGCCCACGCGCACACCCAGTCGCAGCCAGAAGGGCGATTGCCAGGAGGAGCTTCAACATGAGCGGAGACTACCACGGCCGGAGGTAGGTGAGCACCTTCGAAGTGCACCACAGCCCGCTGTCGGTTCCGAGGCGCAAGCGTCGATAGCGGCCGCCCTCACAGGCCGCGCCCCGGCCGCGCCCCCCTCGTGGACCCAGCGCACTCACCGAGCCTATCCCCCGCGGAGGACTCCGCAAGCGGTGCTCGCCTGCGTCCGTGCGCGAAGACTCACATCTTCAGCAGGTAGTGGAGGCCGTTCTCCCGGGGCGACTTCTTCCCGTTGCGCCAGTCGAGCAGCCAGTCCCCTCCAGGGAGGGCCAGACCTGAAACGAGCCCCAACCCCGCGGTGGCCAGCGCTATGGGCGTGAGCGGCGCCGCAACGACGGCCAGTACGGCAGTCGCGACGCCCACCAGCAGGCCGCCCGCCTTCAGCGCCAGCTTGGCGCGCTGTGTCTCCTGCCACTCGTCGCGTGCCTTGCGCGCCTCGTCCAGCGCCGTG
Source organism: Polyangiaceae bacterium (assembly GCA_020848455.1). GTDB lineage: Bacteria > Myxococcota_A > Polyangia > Polyangiales > Polyangiaceae > JACRDA01. Next base: position 2,086 of record JADLAB010000157.1, on the reverse strand, counting down.
CCGATGTCCGGGATGACCTTGTGCTCGAGGTCGGAGGCGAGCGCCTCGCTCCACGGCTCCGCCTCGATCCGGCGTGCCATCGCTCCGAGGGCACGCCGCGCACCCTGGAGAGCGGCGTCGTGCTTCTGCCGGTACTCCAGCACGTCCTCCAGGGGCAAGTCCGGGCTGAGCACGGGCAGAGCGAGCTCGGGATCGCGCAGCGTCGCAACTGCCAGTTGGTCGGCCTTGAGCTGCCGCGCTCGCGCCCGATCGGCCAGGACCTGCTGGACGAGCGGCTCTTGGGTGGCGCGCCGCAGCTTGAGCGACAGCGCCTGGCTGTGGAAGCTCTCGTCGGCGATCGGCGTGGCGCCGGCGTGGAGCAGGCCGGCGAAGAGGGCGTGGTTCATCATGATCGACTCGCCCAGCGCCAGCGGGAAGTCGGCATAGCGGTACTCGACTGCCTCCTGATACCCCTTTCGCTGTTCGTCGTAAGCGTGGCCGCCTTCGGAGTAATCAAGGTAGTCTTGCGGGTTCCCGCCCGCCGCCTCGACGTATCCGTGGGCAACTCTGGAGACGCTGCGCGCGAAGTCGCCCATGAGGTAGCGCATGGTCTGGTCTGTCCGGAGGTCCTGCGGGACCTTCGCCAGCGAGAGGGTCCACCGCTTCTTGCCGGTCGCGCGGCTGTGCTGTTCACACAGTCCGAGGAACTCCTTATCGCCCATGTCCTGGCGCACGGCGTCGGCGATCGGGTCGGCGTACTTTGCCAAGACGTCGGCCGGGCTCACGACCTCGAGGAGGCCGGCGCTCTCGAGCAGCTTGACCGCCTTGCGAAGGTGATCGTCGGCGCCGACGGTCGCCCAGCTCGCGCCAACCGGGTCGAGGATGGTCAGCTTGTCGAAGTAGAGGGCGGCTACCTTGAGGAGGGGGAGCTGGTTGCTGGTGAAGGAGGCGTAGGGGTAGTAGAGCAGGTTGTGCGCCATGGGTGTGCTCCTAGGAAGTCTCGTCTCGTTGGGAGGTGGCGAGCGAAGCGAGCCACCGGGTGAGGCGCGTGGAGAAGGTTGCCCCACGCAACTGCGGCCTTCGCCCGCGGCAGCGGCGCGGCCTCGCTCACAGCTGACATCCGGCTGGGATTGGGCTCTGGGCGCAACGGCAATCCAGCAGCACATCTTGGCCGATATCGCACACACCCCGAATCGGCTCCGCGGGTCCCGTGGTCTCGGTACAGGGCAGTTCGGCGATCCGGAGCGGGAAGTGAAATGGCGCAGTGCGGACAGGAACGCCCGCCACGGAAGTCCCGGAAAGAGAGAACTGCACGACCACCGTCGCCGGGCTGGCCATCTGCGCGGCCAGCGCTGCAAGATCTCCGTCTACGAGAATCGCTGCAACCGCGATCCCGTATTCAACGTCGGAAGACGAAGAGGTCGCGGGGATCTCTGCGCTTGTCGAGTATGAGCGCTCGAGGAGCGTCGCGCCGGTCAAGTCCGCCACCACGATGTCGACCCTGGTGAGCAAGACAGCGTCCGGCGGATCGACGAGCTGGTTGCCGACGAGCAGCCGCGCCCGGTACGACGTCGCGTAGCGTGGGTCCACTACGCCCACGACGACGATCGCGGCCGCCGGGTCGGGCGAGGCAGAGCAATCGGCTCCGGCGGCCTGCACCTGACGGATGAAGATCGTGGCGTTGTTGTCGATGGCCAGAGGGTCCGCGCACGCCGAGACGAGAAGTGCCAGTGCACCACCGCAAAGCTGGATCCACGGGTAGCCCATGCGAACCTCGTCCAGGTATGGCACGCCAGGACCCCGGACCTGTCAACCCACGCGTGCGGGCTCGAGCGCCCGCCATCGGCTGCCCAACTACCATCAACCCGCACCGCCCCCTCGTCGACGCAGCGCTCTCACCGAGCCTATCCCCCAAGCGGAGGACTCCGCAAGCGGTGCTCGAGTGCTTCCGGAGCCGGCCCATGGCTGCGGCTTGTCGGGCCGGAACCCGCCACGGTACCATGTCCACCCATGGCAACGGGACGTACGACAAGGACCGGGGCGTCGGCCACACGCGCGACACGACCGACGCTCGCGGGGAGGCCCAATGTGCGCGCGAAGGGCGTTG
>JADLAB010000156.1 GCA_020848455.1 Polyangiaceae bacterium | reverse complement strand
TCCGACGGCGTCACTGGCAGCGCACGAGCGGCGTGAGCGGCGCGAAGTCCCACTGCGTCAGGTTCTGGGCGTCGTAGGCGGTGAGCTCGGTGGTGAGCACGTTCGTGATGTCCGCGAGGGTCTGGCCGAACTTGTCGCCGGCAGCACCGCCGCTGGCCGCGACGCACAGGAACTTCGCGCGCCCGCAGGCGTCGAAGGTGTCGCAGCCGGGGGTCTGCGGGGCGAGAGGCTCGAGCTGGTCGTCCCCGTACAGCACCACCCCTCCGACCATGACGAGGCGCACCTCGCGCGGCGTGGCGGCGAGCACGGCGGCGTAGGGCGCGCCGACGTCGCCCCCGACGACCGTCACGTCCGCCTTCAGGCCGACGGCGAGCCGGCCGATCTCCGCCGACAGGCCGAGGAGCGCAGCGGGAGTCGAGGTCGCCATGGCGAGCAGATCGTCGGCGCCGAGGACGTTGCCCCACGCCTGGTTGTCCACGTGGTCCGCGAAGCGCATCTCGTCGAGCATGTTCTGGCTGCCGCCCATCGACCAGTCGGGCGCGATCGCCACGCGCAGGCCCTTGGAGCGCGCGTACGGGATGTTGGTCGTCTTCGTGAGATCGGTCCCGGCGCCGTAGAGGAACACGTTCGAGCGCGGCGACCACACGAGGCCCATGCCGGCCGTCGCCATCTGGTCGAACTCGGTCGCCGTGAGCGCCGTCCCGTGCACGATCGAGGTCTTCGGGTCGAAGAGACAGCCGTCGACGGCCGTGCAGGTGCGGAGCGTGCCGAACTCGTTGCGCGCCGTCTGATCGACGCCCTCGGCCACGTGGACGATGTACGCGTCGGTGGTGCCGGCCGCGAAGTTCGCGCACACGCCGTCGGGATTGCTCGGCGGGAACAGCGTCGAGACCTGCACGTCGTCGTTGCACGAGGGCGGGGGGTAGCCCCCGCACAGGCCGTTCGCGGACTGATCGATGGTGCGGGCGAGCGTGCGGTAGCAGGCGCTGTTGGTGGGGTTGGCGGCGCCGACGACGGACGTGGTGCCCGAGATGAGGGCCTTCAGCTCGCCGTACTTGTTGAGCTCGCAGTTGAGGCTGAGCGGGGAGCCGAACTCGCCATTGAGCCACTGCTTGGCGTCGACCATCGCCGAGTAGCGCGCCTCGTTGGTCCACTGGTTGTGGTTGTTGTACGCCTGGGTCGGCGCCCAGTCGGTCTCGTCGAAGATGTCGAAGAGGATGTGGTTGTGGGCGTCGATGAGGCCCGGCAGGATGATGCCGTTCGTCTCGACCACCGACGCCGCGCTCGCGTTGGGGTCACCCGAGCAATCGGCGGCGACGCACGCGAGCGTGTCGCCGACGACGAGCACCTCGCCCGCGAAGCTCTGGTCCGGGGTGAGCACCCAACCGCGGAGCAGGACCCTGTCCGGATCGCCCTGGCTCACGATGTAGGAGTCGGGGCCCGAGCCGCCCGTCGCGCCGCTGCCTCCCGCGCCGACGGCACCGGTCCCGCCCGAGCCGCCCGTCGCGCCGCTGCCGCCCGCGCCGACGGCACCGGTCCCGCCCGCGCCGACGGCACCGGTCCCGCCCGCGCCGACGGCACCGGTCCCGCCGCCGCCCTGCGAGGTCGTGCTCGTCGTGCCCCCGGACGCGCCCGTCCCGGTGTTGCTGACCGCCGGGCTCCGGCAGGCACCGAGGGAGAGCAGCAGCGCCACAAGCGAGATGGGTCGCGACATGCTCCCATGGTAGCGGCAAATCCCCGCCTCGCTCACTCGACTTTCGTCCTCCCGGCGAAAGTCTCTGCGGCCGGGTGCTCAGCGGAGCGCTGCGATCGGTGCGCCGAGCCCCGCGACGACGCCCTCGAGCTCGAGCGTGCAGCCGGTCGCGCCGACCTCGGCCCGGAGCTGCCACGCGCGGTCGCGCCCGGCGACGAAGAGGTGGCGCCCGCCCCAGGTGACGAGTGCGCGGACCCCGAGCCCGTCCCCCGCGTCGAGCGGTGCGTCGAGCGGTGCCTGGCAGGCGGCCTGCGGGCTGCCCGCGGCGTCGAGCACGACGAGCGCCGCCGACGCGGGCTCGTCGAGCACGAGGGCGAGCATCGGTCCCGGCGCGCCGTCCACCGCGCCGTCGGCGGCGAGCCACGCGGCATCGAGCACGCGCGCGCCCGGCACGGTGAGCCGACCGGTCTCCTCGAGCTCGCCGCCCGAGCTCGTGCCGACGACGAGGTCGTCGCCGTCGCGATCCACGACCACGACCTCGTCGCCGCGTGCGACCGCGCGGGCGGTGGGCGGCGCGGCGAGCGACGGCCCGAGCCCGAGGGTGTGCACCGCGCCGAGCCCGTCGGCGACCGTGGCGCGGGCGAGCACGAGCTCTCCGTCGCGATGGGCGAGCGCCCCGAGCTCGTCCGGGCCGTCGCCGCTCGTCACCCACAACGATTGCGGTGCCGGGGCCGGCGCGCTCGGCAGCGCCGGGCCCTCGTCGGACCACAGGCGCCATGCGCTGCCGTAGCCCTCCGCGAGGACGACCAGCCCGGCGGCGACCGGTGCGAGCCGCGCGCGCCCCTCGAGCCAGCCGCGCACCTCGCGCGCGCTGAGCGTCGCGCGCGCCAGCTCGTCCTCGGCGCCTGCCCCCCCGCCCGCGCCCGCGCCCTCCGACGGCGCGGGCTCGACGCGGTAGCGCGCGACCGTGCCCGCTTCGCCGTCGGCGTCCGCCTCGAAGCTGAAAAGCGCGCCCCGCACGGCGTCGAAGGCGAGCTCGCGCACCTGCCCGCCCGTCGCCGCGCGCGCGCCGACGAGGCCCGTGCTCGGGTCGACGAGCGCGAGCTCGGCACCCGCCACGCCCGCCACGAGCGGCGCCGCGAGGGCCGCCGAGGCGAGGGCAGGGCCGTCCCCGCGGCCGGGCGGCGCGGGCCTCGTCGGCGCGCGGGCGGCGAGGGTCGCGACGTCGCGCTCGCCGAAGGGGGGCGCGCACGCGGCGAGCGGGGTGAAGGTGAGCGATGCCTGAAGGACCAAGAGGAAGTGGATGCGTGAGCTCATGTACTAGAGGTCGACCGAGCCCCGCCGCGGTTGCGGGCGGCGGAGCCGGGACCCACGCCCGAAATGCGGCGCGGCCGCACACGCTCCTCCGAGCGCGCGCGGCCGCGGACCGCCCGCTCCTCAGCGGGTCACAGGGTGCCGTACTCGGCGCAACCCCAGGCCTTGACGAACAGCTCCCAGTCCCAGTCGCTCAGGCTGTGGGTGCCCTGGCGGCGCACGCTCCACCAGGCGCCGTTCGTGAGCTCGAGCTGCATGGCGAGCGGGATGATCTGCTGCGCGTTGAAGAGGTGGTCGTCGCCGTCGAGCGCGAGCGCGTCGGCCACGACCGGGGCGATGGCGCCGACGGTCGTGAAGACCCAGCCGTAGTCGCCGACCCACACGTCGCCGATCTGGCCCGCGGCCTCGCCGATCGAGTTGATGAGGTTCTGGTAGCCGTCCGAGGTGTCGGCCTCGATGCAGTCGTAGGTGAGCTGGATGTTGCCCTCGGGCGACGTCGGACCCTGCTGGCCCCAGAACACGCCCGCCTCGAGCGAGTACTGGTAGCTGTCTCCCTCGTCGAGGTTCGGCGTCTGCGGCGTCACGCGGATCTCGGCGCCCGCGGCCGTCTCGGCCTGGATGGTGCAGTACACGATGTCGTTCGCCCAGTCGTCGTCCTCCTCGTGCACCGTGATCGAGGCGACGCCGATGCGCAGCATGGGCGCGCCGCACGCGACGGTGCCGCCCGGCGGGACGACGTCCATCGCGGTCTTCTGGGGCACCGCGTACGCCTCGGGGTGGAGGTTGCGGTACGAGCTCGGCGAGCTCATGCCGGCGCGGGCGAGCTGGCGACGCACGGCGCTCGCCGCCTCCGGGTGGCTCGCGAGCGCCTCGCGCAGCTTGGCGACGAGCGGGTGCTCGTCGGGGCGCACCTCGTCGTCGAGCGCGGCGGCGAGCACGCGCACGGCCGTGCCCGCCTCGGCGACGCGCTCGCCGAGGCGCGCGAGGATCTGTTCGGCCCCGAGCTCGGTCATCGCCGGCACGTCGAGCGTCCCGACGTGGGGCAGCGAGGGGTCCGGGATCATCGCGTTGTCGCACGCCGGCGCCACGACGCAGGGCTCGCACACGCCGCAGTCGCCGGCGCAGCTGTGGCAGTCCTCGTCCGCGCTGCAGGTTCCGTCGCCGCAGCCGACGAAGCTGCTGCCGCCGGTGCCGGTGTTGCCCGGGCCGCACTCGCACGCGCCGAGACCGCTGCCGTCCTCGAGGCAGACCTGCACGCCGTCGACGCCGCCCGGGCAGGCGCACGCGCGCTGCTCGTTCGGGATGCACAGCACCGTGCTCGTGGCGGCCCCGCTGCCGCCGTCGCCCGCGACCGAGGTCCCCTCGCCCTTGGCACCTCCGGCACAGGCCGGGAGCGAGGTGGCGGCGGCGAGCGTGACGAGGGCGAGCGTCTGGATCTTCATGGGCGTCCTCCGATGACGCCCTCCACGTTGCACCTACCGTGCCTAGCGCGGGCGCTGCCCCGGGGGCACGACAAGTCATGGTTTTCATTGCGATCCGTCCCGGCGGGGCCCCGCTGCGAGGCAACGATTCTGGATCGTCCGTGATCCATGGGGTGGGGTATACGCACCCGGCCGAGGCTTCGCCGAACGAGAAAAAGGGGCCGCGGATCCGGTGATCCGCGGCCCCGCGGGGTCAGGGAGGTCACGAGGGGTCTCGGGGCCCGCGCCCCGGGGCGCTCAGTCGCTCGACTGCTCGCAGGTGAGGAACAGCACCGACTCGTTGGCGGCGCGGCCCGCGCCGGCGAAGCGGATGGTGCGCTCCTCGGTGGCCGGGCAGTGCGCGACGAGCTCGGGGTTGCCGGTCACGGGCACCGTGGTCGCGTCGATGTAGCACCAGCCGTCGACGCTCTCGCCGCCGCTCGTCTGCAGGTTCTGGCCGTCCCCGGGGGCGTTCTGGCAGACCGCGAGCGCTTCGCCGGCGAGCTGGTCGATGGTGCACAGGCAGTCGAGCCCGAGGGCGCGGCTCGCCGGATCCTCGAGGGCGGCCGTCACGGCGCCCTGGTTCTCGGGCAGCACGTTCGAGCGCGCCGGGGCCGAGCAGTCGCAGGCACCGCCCGTCGCGCGCCCCTCGAGGATGAGGCAGCTCACCTGACCGGAAGGGTTGGGGGTGAAGCTGCGCTCGAGGCACGGGTCCTTGAGCTGCTCCTTCAGGCGCGCCGTGAGCGCGCCGATGGCGGGGCGATAGCCGTAGTCGGCCGCGCTCGTGTCCTCGACCTCGGCCGGGCAGATCGAGCCGACGATGGCCTGGTCCGAGATGCCCTCGAGCACCGCGAGCTCGCGCAGGCCCGGGAAGGCCTTGGCGCGGCGCTGCGTGTCGTCGTAGCTGCCGTCGGCGGCCTGGCAGAGCGGGGTCTGCCACGAGGCGTTCTGGCAGTCCGGGCCCGGCGTGAGCCAGTCGTTCGCCGGTAGATCGAAGATGCACGCGTACTGGAGCGAGTAGCCCGGGTAGAGGCTCGCGTTCCACTCGTGGCCCGCGATGGGGTCGGCCCAGGCGTTCGTCGCGGCCACGGGCGCGGTGGTGGTGCCGGTCGCCGGGTTGGTGCCCGCGCGCGGGACGAACGTCTCGACCATATGCGGGTCGGTGGGCAGCGTGCCGGTCGCCGGGTTGCCGAGGATGAGCGACCAGACGCCGTTGTCGCGCAGCTCGCGCGCGTCCATGAGGCCCGCCGCGAGGTCGGGCGCACCACCGGCGCCGCGGCGCGCGATGTCCTGCCAGGGCACGCCGACGATGCCGGCGAGGAACACCCGGTCGCGGGGACGCTCGTAGCGGACGCCGCCCTCGGTGCGGACGAAGAGCGGGTTGTCGACGAGCTCGCCCGTGCGGCTCGGCACGGTGAGCGAGGTCAGGCCCCGAACGTAGCGGTCGATGGGGTAGAGGTAGTCGGCGCCGAAGCGCTGCTTCTGGTTGTAGCAGTTGAGGCCGACGGCCTTGTGGTCGGCGGGGACCGGCTCGGCGCAGGTCGGGTCCTCGGGGCAGCCCGGCGCGGCGTAGCCGCAGACGGCGCAGCAGGCGTCGTCGGGGTGCTCGGCGCAGACGGCGCGCGCCTTGAGGTTGTAGAGCGGGCCGCCCTCGGCAGTGAAGAAGCCCTGTCCCTCGGCGCGGAACGAGCAGTCGTTCTCGTCGGTGAGCAACAGGACGGCGACGAGCGAGTCCTTGCGCAGGAAGGCCTGGCGCTCGGCGAGCAGGGCGCCGTCGGTGTCCTTCAGCACCGTGACGGTCTTGTTGCCGACCGTCGCGCGCTCGATGGAGCCGTAGGGCTCCGGGTCGACGAGGAAGCGGTACCAGCTCTCGAGCTGCGCCTCGAAGCCGCAGCCGCTCTCGCCGACGCCCTGCACCAGGCTCTCGAGGTCGGCGTGGAGCGTCGCGGGGTCGGCCGTCCCGGGCGGGCTCAGCGCCTGGGCCGGGTCCCACGCGAGGAAGCCCCGGTCGTCATAGGTGGCGACGTTGCCCCCGCCGAGCGCGCGCGTGACGAGCCGCCCGTCGTCGTCGGCGCAGGTGAGGCCCGGGGGGGTCGCCCCGCGCAGGCCGAGGCTCGTCGAGATGACGCCGACGTGGATGTCGAGCACCGGGTCGAACTCGCGGAAGCTGCCGTCGGGGCAGACGGCGAGCGGGCCGGCCGGCTTCTGCACGACGGCGCCGTTCGCGTCCACGCAGCTCGGGTTCGCGAGCGAGTCGACCAGATCCGGGACGGCGCGCGCCAGGATCTTCTGCTTGTCGGCCATCGACGCCGAGTCGTCGATGGCGAGCAAGAGATCGATCTGGTCGACCTTCGACTGCGTGAAGCGATCGACGAGCGTCGAGGTGAGGCGCGAGTCGAGCGGCTCGATCGGGCGGTCGAGGCAGCCCTCCGAGCCGGCGCCGAGGGCGGTCGCTGCGACGACGGTCGCGACGAGGCTGCCGAGGCGACGGGGCGCGGGGGTGCCGGCGCGGCGCTGCGTGGAACGAGTGGACGTGGACATGCGTGGCTCTCCCTGGGTGACCGCGCGCCTCGGCGCCACGCTCGCTCGAGGGGAGCGCGCGGCGCGTCGTCGCGGTGTGTCAGGGACAATGCAAAGGGCGCGCCGCACTGGAAAACAGGCTCGCGGCGTCGCGTGTCCCCGCCCGTGCGGCCCGCGCCGCGCCCGCGAAGCGACGGAATCGGCCGGATCTCGCGGGACCTTGCCCGCCCGTGCGCGCCATGCGACCGCGCGGCGGCCCACTGGGACACGCGTCGGCTGTCCCATGGGACGGCCGGCCTGCTAGGCTCGGCTCGTGGTGGGCGGTCGTCGGTATCGGGGTGGGCGGGGCGCGGCGACCGCGGGGCTGCTCGCGGTCGCGCTCGGCCTCGCGTGCGGCAAGGGCGAGGGCGGCGGTGGAGGCGCGGGCGCGGCCCTCGGCGCCGTCGAAGACTACCTGCGACACTCGAAGGCGGCCGAGCCCAAGACCCAGGTGGGTGCCATCGCGCGCTCGGCGCTCGTGGCCTTCGAGCGCGAGCATGCGTCGCAGGACCTGCTCGAGCCCGGCATGGCCGCGGCCGTGAGCCGGCGGCTCTGCGGCGCCGCGGTCGCCGTGCCCGCGGAGGTCCCGAAGGGCAAGAAGTACCAGCCCGACACGGCCGAGGGCCGCGACTTCCACACCGGCGACGCCGAGCGCGGCTGGCGCTGCCTGCGCTTCGACGTGGCGGAGCCGATCTACTGCCAGTACAGCTACGCGGCCGACACGGGCTTCAAGGCGAGCGCGCGCGGCTACGGTCGCCCACTCGGCCCGGGCGCCTTCGAGGCCGCCGCGGAGTGCGACTTCGACGGCGACGGCAAGACCAGCTTCTACGCGCGCATCGGGCGCGTCGACCCCGAGGCCGGGGCCGTCCAGCTCGACCCCGAGCTCTTCGTCGTCGACGACGGCGAGTGAGCGCGTGGCCCGCCGCCACGCTCAGTCCACGGGGAAATCCACGCCCTGCGCGAGCGGCAGCTCGTCGCCCCAGTTCACGGTGCAGGTCTGGCGGCGCATGTACGCCTTCCAGGCGTCGCTGCCGGCCTCGCGGCCGCCGCCCGTGTCCTTCTCGCCGCCGAAGGCGCCGCCGATCTCCGCGCCGCTCGTGCCGAGGTTGACGTTGGCGATGCCACAGTCGCTGCCGGTGGCCGAGAGGAAGCGCTCGGCGGCGCGCAGGCTGTCGGTGAAGATCGCGCTCGAGAGGCCCTGCGTGACGGCGTTCTGGTCGGTGAGCGCCTGCTCGAGGGACTCGACCTCGAAGAGGTAGACGATGGGGGCGAAGGTCTCGTCCCACGCGATGGGGAAGCTCGCCTGGCGCGGCGCCCGGACGAGCGTCGGCGCGACGAAGTGGCCGGGCCGATCGAGCCGCTGCCCGCCGACGAGGATCTCGCCGCCCTGCTGGCGCACGAGCGCGAGCGTCTCCTCGTAGCGCTCGACGGCGCGCGCGCTCACGAGCGGCCCCGCGAGCACACCCTCTTCGAGCGGGTCGCCGACGCGCACCGAGGCGAAGGCGCGCACCAGGCGCTCGGTGAGGGCCGTCGCCACGCGCCGGTCGGCGAAGACGCGGCGCGTGGACGTGCAGCGCTGCCCCGTCGTGCCGACCGCGCCGAAGGTGATGCCGCGCACGGCGAGGTCGAGGGGCGCGTCGGCCAGCACCGTGACGGCGTTGTTGCCGCCGAGCTCGAGGATCGAGCGGCCGAGGCGAGCCGCCACCGTGGTCCCGACGCTGCGCCCGACGGCGATGGACCCGGTGAAGGACACGAGCGGGATGCGCGCCTCCTCCGCCATCCACTTGCCGACGTCCGCGTCGCCGACGAGCAGGCAGAAGACCCCGTCGGCGTCCTCGGCGCGCATCGCCTGGTGGCACAGCTCCTGGATGGCGACGGCCGAGAGCGGGGCGAGCGGCGAGGGCTTCCACAGGCACACGTCGCCGCACACCGCGGCGAGCGCGGCGTTCCAGGCCCACACCGCCCCGGGGAAGTTGAACGCGGTGATGATGCCGACCGGCCCGAGCGGGTGCCACTGCTCGAACATGCGGTGGCGCGGGCGCTCGGACGGCATCGTGAGCCCGTAGAGCTGCCGGCCGAGGCCGACCGCGAAGTCGCAGATGTCGATCATCTCCTGCACCTCGGCGAGCCCCTCGGAGCGGATCTTGCCGACCTCGACCGAGAACAGCTCCCCGAGCGCGGCCTGGTGCCGGCGCAAGAGCTCGCCGAGGCGCCGCACGAGCTCCGCGCGCCGCGGCGCGGGACGCAGGCGCCACTCGGCGAAGCGCTCGAGCGCCCGGGCGAGCACGAGCTGGCCGTCGGGCCGTCGGGCCGCAGCGAGCGCGCCGAGCGGGCGCCCCGTCGCGGGGTTCTCGCTCACGATCTGCGGCCCCGTCGTGGCGAGCCACGAGCCGTGGCTCGCTCCCTCCGTCACCGTCTCGATGCCGAGCTTCGCGAGTACCGATTGCTTGTCCATGGCGGCGCGCTCCCTCGTGGGCCGCACACGATCCCAGAGGGTGCTCGGGAAGAGAAGAAAGAAAAGGGCCCGCTCCCGTCGGGGCCTCGCGCCTCTGCGCCTGTGCTCACGCGCGCGGGGTCGGGGGCGCGGTCGGCGGGTCGAGCGGGTAGAGGTCGGCGGGCTCGGTCGTGATCTCGAAGGCGCTCCGGCCGAGGACGTCGCCGTCGCCGTCGTAGACGATCACGTTCCAGCGGCCGCGCTCGCGCGCGCGCTCGGTGTAGGCCCACGTCCGCCAGCGCGACGCGGCGCCCACACGCAGGCGCACGCCGCTCCGCTCCGGCTCGCCCTCCTTCACGAAGCGCACCTCGATCTCCGAGGCGAGGCGCGCGTGATTCGTGACCTCGACGAACACGTAGACGCGCTTGGCAGCGCCCTCGGCGAAGCGGGTCGCCGCGCCCACCGGCTCGCGCTCGTGCACACCGCTCGCGACGACGAGGCGCTTGACGCCGAGCTCCGCGTCGAGATCCGGCTCATCGGCGTCGATCTCGGCTCGCGCGGCCGAGGCCGCCGTCGGCAGCGGCCGGCTCGAGGTGGAGGTCGCCGGGCTCGCGACCGTCGCCTGGGGGCTCGCTGCGCCAAGGGCCGCGGTCGTGGCGGCGGCCGGAGCGCTCGGCGCCGCCGCCCGCGCGCTCCCCGTGCCGGCGGCTCGGTCGAGCGCGCAGGGCGCCGGGGTCGTCGACGGCGAGTCGGCGCAGGCGGGCAGAAGCGCGAGGGCGAGGGCGAGGGGTGCGAGATGCCGCAGGGTGGGGTGTGGCACGGGATGGCTCCTTCGGATCGGGTGGCGGGCCGGGTTCTGCCAGGGCTTTCGCAACCCTCGGGCCACGCCTCGGGCCGCGCAGATCCGCGCACCTACATGGGCTCACCAGGCCCCGCCGTGTCCGGTCGAGCGCAGCAGCGCGGCCGCGGGACCACGCGGGCGCCACGCCGGACCACGGAGGGGCAAGCTCGCTGGCGGTACCCGTACATGCCGTTGCGTTAGGGCTTGGCTTGGCGCCGGTCGCCCCGCTAGCATCGCCCGACATGCTGTCGCAAGCCGAGCGCGAGATGGTCGTGCGGTCTTGGAGGTTGGTCGTCCCGATCGCCGACACCGCGGCCGATTTGTTCTACCGGCGGCTCTTCGAGCTCCGGCCCGACTACCGGGCGTACTTCCCCGAGGACATGACCGGGCAGAAGAAGAAGCTCGTGCACATGCTGGCCTTCATCGTCCGGTCGATGGACTGGCCCGACAGCGCGTGGAACGACGACGTGAGCCCGGACGAGGACCTGTTCCTGGTCGTGCTCGCGCTCGGGCGACGGCACACCGAGATCTACGGGATCCCGGACGAGGCCTACGCGCCGGTCGGCGAGGCGCTGCTCTGGACCCTCGACTACGGCATCGGCAAGGACTTCGACGCCCAGCTGCGCAGCGCGTGGGCGAGGCTGTACGGTCTGGTCGCCCGCGTCATGAAGATGGGCGTCCGCAGCATCGCGGACCGGTCCAAGGCCGGCGCGCAGGCTGGGGGGCGCTCGTAATGGACCGCGTTCCCGTCCTCGCCGGGACGCTCGACGAGACGGATCTCGAGGGTCTCGTCGAGATGATGACGCTCTTTCGCCAGCTCTCGACCGTGGAGCTCGAGAGCCCGGCCGGCGCCCCGGAAGGGACGCTATGGATGAAGAGCGGCCAGGTCATCGACGTCATCGCCGGGGATCTCACGGGCCTCGACGCCGTGCGCTACCTCGTCGGGCGGCCCGGCAGCTACACCGTGTACCGCATCGAGGGCGTGATCGACCCCACGACCCAGCCCCTGATGCGGGGGACCGAGTTGCTGCAGGTCATCTCGGAGCTCAAGACCGACAGCGCGCGCCTGCAGCACTCGACGGGTCTGCAGCGCCGCGGGGCGCTCCCGGACGAGTCCGCCACGGTGGTCTCGGCCGCCGCGACCGCCGCGCTCGTCGAGCCGGCGGACGCGTCCGCGCGCCAGGCCGCGCCGAGCGTCGATGCGAGCGCCGCGACGAGCCAGCCGCAGTCGGGCGACGCCGCCGAGCAGCCCCCAGAGCACACGACCCCGCTCGACACGGTGAGCGCGCCGAGGCTCCGCGACGGGTCGCCACCGGACTCGGCGGAGACCGAGCCCGCCTCGCTGACCGCACTGCCCGCCGCGGTGCCGCCTCCGCCGCGGGCGCCCTCGACGCCCGCCCCTGCGCCGCCGGCGGCGCGTGCACCGTCGACGCCGGCCCCGGCCCCCCTGCCGGCCCCCGCGCCGATGCGCATGCCACCGCCGCTCACCCCGGCGCCAGGTCGCGCCTTTGCGCCGTCGCCCCCCGCCGCGCCGCCGCCCGCCGCGCCGCGTGCCGCCGCCGCTCCGGCCCCCCCTCCGGTGCCGGCCGCGGCGGGGCCTCGCTGGGCCACACCCGCCGCGCCGCCACCCCCGGCCGCGCGCCCGGCGCCCGTCGCCTTGCGTGCCGGCCCGCCCGCGCCGGGGCCGGCTCGCGCGCCGAGCGCCGAGCTCGAGCACAGCGCCTCGGGGCCGCACGGCCCCATCCTCGCCGTCTTCGCGAACAAGGGCGGCGTCGGCAAGACCACCATCGCGGTCAATCTCTCGGTCGCGCTCGTGCGTCGCGGCCTGGAGGTCGTGCTCGTGGACGCCGACCCGCGCAACGACGTGGGCAACGCGCTCGCCGCTCGCAAGGACACCTCGCGCGGTCTCTACGACGTGCTCGATGGGACGGTCGCCCTCGCCGACGTCCTGCTGCCGACCGCGCTGCCCGGCTTCGCCATCCTGCCGGCGGGCGGCCTGAACCTGCCCGAGGACGTGTTTGCGCGCGTCTCCGCGCAGCCGGAGCGCATCGCCGCCCTGCTCCTCGCACTCGCTCGGCCGAACACCATCGTGGTGGTGGACAGCCCGGCGGGCCTGCGTGGCGTCTCGTACTCGGTGCTCAGTGCCAGCACCCACGCGCTCGCCGTGGTGCAGGCCGAGCCGCTCGCCGTGCGCAGCGCCGCGCTCGTGCCGCGGGTGCTCGACGGGATTCCGGCGAACCACCGGCCCGCGCTCGCGGGGGTCGTGCTCAACATGTTCGACCGGCGCGTCGCGGCCTCGCTCGCGGTGCTCGACGGCGCCTGCGAGATCTTCGGGGCGGAAGCGGTCTACGACATCCCGATCCCGCGCGCGGGCGTCTTCATCGAGGCCTCCGCGAACGGCGCGCCGGTCGCGCTCATGGACGGCTCGGGGGGCACGACGGCAGGCTTCATCTTCGAATCGCTCGCCTCCCACGTGCTCGCTCGGCTGGGGCTGTCGACGCCGAAGCTGTCCGACCTGAGACTGCTCTAGCGGCGGCGCAGGCCCGCGTCTCGTGAGCAAGCAGGTCCACTCCTTCGGTCCCGGTGACGTCGTCGGCGGCGACTTCCGCATCGTCGGCAAGCTGGCCGAGGGCGGGATGGGCGTGGTGTTCAAGGCCGAGCAGCTCTCCACGCGCAAGCTGCGCGCGGTCAAGGTGATGCACCCCTCCATCGTCGGGGACGAGCGCATGCGAGCCCGGTTCCTGCAGGAGGCCTGGGTCGTCGCGCGGCTCGAGTCCGACCACGCCGTCGACGTCGTGGCCGCGGGCGTCGAGAGCGACAGCGGCGTGATGTGGCTCGC
This sequence comes from Polyangiaceae bacterium, assembly GCA_020848455.1. Classification (GTDB taxonomy): domain Bacteria; phylum Myxococcota_A; class Polyangia; order Polyangiales; family Polyangiaceae; genus JACRDA01. The sequence goes on along the minus strand of JADLAB010000156.1, from coordinate 9,638 downwards.
GATGGAGCTGCTGCGCGGCGAGACCCTCGATCAGTTCGTGGCGCGCCGCGGCCCGCTCCAGCTGCCGGAGCTGCGCGAGCTCGGCATCCAGCTGCGGCACGTGCTCGGCCAGGCCCATGCGCTCGGCCTCGTCCACCGGGACCTCAAGCCCGAGAACCTGTTCGTGTGCGCGCCGCGCCGCTCGGGCGTGCCCTTCACGGTGAAGATCCTCGACTTCGGCATCGCCAAGCTCTTGCAGGAGTCGCGCTCGCTCGAGAACTCGCAGGCCATGGGCTCCCCGCTCTGGATGGCGCCCGAGCAGTGGCGCCCGAACGCGCCCATCACGCCGGCCGCGGACGTGTGGGCGCTTGCGCTGGTCCTGTTCTTCGCGCTCTCGGGCCGCGCCTACTGGCGCGCCTCGACCCAGCAGGACTTCGCGCAGGTCGTCGTGGAGGTGGTCACGGCGCCCATCGAGCCGCCGTCCCAGCGCGCCCGCGAGCTCGGTGCCGACTACCCGGCGCTGCCGGGGTTCGGGGCGTGGTTCCGCCACTGCCTGTCGCGCGACCCGTCGGAGCGCTACGCCGACGCCGAGCTCGCGCTCGCGGCGCTCGACGAGCTGTTCCCGCCACCCGCGGGTGGCGGACCCGTCGCTCGGCCGTCGGAGCCGGCGCGCGTGCCGCTCGAGCACGCCGCGACGCTGACGCCGCCCGGCCTGCCCGTCGGCGAGGCGGCGGTCCGCGCGCAGCCGAGCGCGCCGACCACGGTTCGGGAGGGCGCGCCGCCGGCCGCGCGGCCGAGCGCACCGGGCCCCGCCCGGCCGAGCAGGCCGGCCCCGGCGCCGCGCCCCCGCGACGAGCTCGGCGGGGTGCCGGGGGGACACGCGCTCGCGCAGCTGTGGCCCGCCATCGCCGCGCCGGCGTGGCGTCACGAGGACATGGGACGGGTGGCGCTCGCCCTCGGCCCGTTGCTCGCGGAGCAGTCGGCCATCGCGCCCGCGCTCGCGGGCCTGTCCGAGCAGTGGCGCACGAACCGCGTCTCGGCGCAGGTGCGCGTCGGCGGACGCCCCGCGGTGGCGGCGGCCGAGTCGGCGCTGCGCGAGGCGTCCAGCCGTCTCGGCCTGCCCGAGCCGGCGGTCTACTTCCGCCCCGACGAGCGCGCGCCGCTGCGCATCGAGTCGACGCTGCCGCTGTCCTTCGTGCTCGGCCCCTCGCTCGCCGAGCTCCGTCCCGCGACCGTGGCGCTGCTCGGCGCGGCCAGCGCCGCGGTGCAGCGGGCCGACCTCATGCTGCGCGCCTTCGTCACGGATCCGGCGGCGCTCCGGCGCACCATCGCGGCTGCGCTGCAGATCGCGCAGGGCCGCGTGCCGCGGCCGGCCGCGGCGGTGCTCCTCGCGGACCTGCGCGCCGAGCTCGAGCGCCGGCCCGACGTGCTCGTGTGCCTCGAGGAGCACGGTCCCGGTTGCACGGACGGCGTCATCGTCGAGTGGCTCGCGGGCGTCGACTGCACCCTGGCGCGCGTCGGCGTGACCGCGGTGCCGCTGCTCGACGCGCTCGACGAGGCGCTCGCGCACTGGCCGATCGCAACGGTCGCGCGCGACGCCGTGCGGCGCGACGCTGCCGCCTGGCTCGAGGACCCCGGGCATGCCGAGGCGAGCGCGGCCTGGCGGAGCGGCTGACGCCGCGCATGCCTCACCTCTCGGCCGTGGCCGTACCCGCGGGCAGCTCCGGCCGGGTCTCCGTGAACGAGAACGGCGGGTACGCGTCTCGTCGCAGCGCTGGATCACGCGGGCCGCCTCGTCGAGGTCGCGCTGCACGTAGCGCACCGCGGCCAGGACACCAGCGGTATAGTCCGCCCATGGCGCGCCGCCTCGCCGATGCGACCGAGCTCGACCGCGCGACCGCGATCGACCAGAACTTTCTCGCCGCGCTCGACGCGCTGCCGGTCCCGAGCTTCTTCCGACCGGCCGAGGCGCGCCTCGTGCCCGCGAGCCGGCTCGACGGCGCGCTCGCGCTCGAGCTCTTCGGGGCCGAGGTCGACAGCCGGCACGTCGATCTCGCGGCGCGCGCGCTCAAGGCGAAGGGCCAGGGCTTCTACACCATCGGCTCGAGCGGCCACGAGGGCGACGCCGCCGTCGCGGCGGCTCTCCGCCCCGACGATCCGGCGCTCCTGCACTACCGCTCGGGCGCCTTCTTCATCGAGCGCGCGCGCCAGTACGCGCGCCTCGGGCACGAGCCCTTCGACCCCGTCTACGCCATGCTCCTCGGCTGCGTGGCCTCGCGCGACGAGCCCATCGCCGGCGGGCGGCACAAGGTGTTCGGGAGCCGCGAGCTCTGGATCCCGCCGCAGACCTCGACCATCGCCTCGCACCTGCCGAAGGCCGTCGGCATGGCCTTCTACCTCGAGCGCGCGCGCCGCCTCGGCCTCCCGCTGCCGATCGCCTCCGACGCCATCGCGGTCGCGAGCTTCGGCGATGCGTCCGTGAACCACTCGACCGCCGCGGGGGCCTTCAACGCGGCGAGCTGGTCGGCGCACCAGGGCGTGCCCATGCCGGTCCTGTTCGTGTGCGAGGACAACGGCCTCGGCATCAGCCTGCCGACGCCGAAGAGCTGGATCCGCGCGGCCTTCGCCGACCGGCCGAACCTGCGCTACTTCGGCGCCGACGGCCTCGATCTGGCCGCCGCCTACGAGGCCGCGTGCCAGGCGGTCGAGTACGTGCGCACCGAGCGCCGCCCCGCCTTCCTGCACCTCGGCGTCGTGCGCCTGCTCGGGCACGCCGGCTCGGACGCGGAGCTCGCCTACCGGCCGCTCGCCGAGGTCGAGGCGGACGAGGCGCGCGATCCGCTCATCTCGGCCGCGCGCCTGCTCGTGGAGCGGGGCGTCGCGGCGCCGGCCGTGCTGCGCGGGCGCTACGAGGCGGGGCGGGCCCGCGTCGCGGAGCTCGCGGCGCGCGCGGTCGAGCGGCCGCGGCTCACGAGCGCGGCCGAGATCACGGCCCCGCTCGCGCCGCTCGACCCGGACGCCATCGCGGCCGAGGTGCGCTGGACGCCCCGCGCGGAGCCGGTCGCGTCCGGGCGCCGCGCGTTCTGGGCCGAGGGGCTGCCGGAGGACGACCCGCGCCCGAAGCCGCTCGCGCAACAGCTCAACCGCGCGCTCGGCGATCTGCTGGTGCGCTACCCCGAGGTCTTCGTGCTCGGCCAGGACGTGGGCAAGAAGGGCGGCGTCTACGGCGTCACGCGCCGGCTGCACCAGCGCGCGCGCCGCGGGCGCGTGTTCGACACCCTGCTCGACGAGCAGACGATCCTCGGCACGGGCTGCGGCGCGGCGCAGCTCGGCGCGCTCCCGGTGCCCGAGATCCAGTACCTCGCGTACCTGCACAACGCCGAGGACCAGCTGCGCGGCGAGGCGGCGAGCCTGCAGTTCTTCTCGCAGGGCCAGTACCAGAACGGCATGGTGGTGCGCATCGCGGCCTACGCCTACCAGCGGGGCTTCGGTGGGCACTTCCACAACGACCACGCGCTCGGCGTCCTGCGCGACATCCCGGGGCTCGTGGTGGCCTCGCCCGCGCTCGGTGACGACGCCGTCGCGATGCTCCAGACCTGCGTCGCCGCGGCGCGCACCTGCGGCACCGTGTGCGTGTTCCTCGAGCCCATCGCGCTCTACGGCACGCGCGATCTCCACGCGGCGGGCGACGCCGCGCTGTGCACCCGCTACGACCCGTGCCCCGCGCACGTGCCCATCGGGCGCGCGCGCGTCCACGGCGACGGCACCGACCTCTGCATCGTCTCGTGGGCGAACGGCCTCTACCTGTCGCTCCGCGCCGCGCGCCGGCTCGAGCAGGAGCACGGCATCCGCGCGCGCGTCGTCGATCTGCGCTGGATCGCGCCTCTGCCCATCGCCGACGTCGTGCGCGAGGCGCGCACCTCGGGCCGCGTGCTCGTCGTCGACGAGACGCGCCGCTCCGGCAGCCCGTCGGAGGCCCTGCTCGCGGCCCTGCTCGAGGAGGGCTTCGCCACGCAGCCGACCCGCCGCCGCGCGCGGTCGCGCACGACCGGCGTCGTCAGGCGCCTCACCGCGGTCGACACCTTCGTGCCCCTCGGCGACGCCGCGAACCTCGTGCTCGTGCAGGAGGCCGACATCGTGGCCGCGGGCGTCGAGCTCGCGGCGAGCGGCTAGCGCGGCGCTCGTCCCCTTGCGCCCGACCCCGGGCCGCAGCACATTGAACCGACGGAGGCTCGAACGTGCCGCTCTACGAGTTCGTGTGTGGGAAGTGCAAGAAACCCTTCGAGGAGCTCGTGTCGAGCTCGGAGGCCTCGAGCCCGCCGTGCCCCGCGTGCGGCGCCGGTGGCTCCGAGCGCGTGCTCAGCGTGTTCGCCGTCGGTCACGCCGAGGGTCGCTCGAGCGCCCGCGCCGACGCGCTGCCTGCCGGGTGCGGCTCGTGCGGCAACCCCGACGGGCCGGGCGCGTGTCGCTTCAACCAGGCGAGCTAGCGCCGCGCCGCGGTTGCGAAGGCGCACCCGGCCGTCGGCCCCGTAGCGGCCCGTAGCGGAGAGGGGGCGCCTCTCCGCTCGGGGCTGAGGACCGACGACCGACGCCGCTGCCCGTCACTTCTCGGGCACGTTGATCTCGAGGTTCTGCACGAGGTCCTCGAGCTCGATCTTCTTCTCGAGCCGCTTGCTCTGCAGCTCCACGGTCTGGCGGCCGACGCGATCGCCCTCGCGCGTGAACTCCTCGAGCCGATCGGAGAGCTTCTTCCTGAGCTCGTTCGCCGCCGCGTCCTTCCGGATCGACTCGAGCGAGCGGCGCGTCTCCTCGGCGCGCTGATCGAGCGCGCGGCGCTGCTGCTCGAGGCCGTCGATCTGGGTGTCGATGCGGCCGATCTCCTGGCGCAACTTCACGATGGGGTCGAGCTTCTTGCGCGCGTCGGCCGGGAGGTTCCCGGTGACGAGCAGGTTCTCGAGCAGCGGCAGCGCGCGGCCGTCCCAGATGCTGATCGTGGTGCGCGAGGGCGTCTGCTCGACGACCTTGAGGCTGCCGTCGCGCTTGCCGGCCGGGACCTTGATCGGGATGAGGTAGGCGTCGGGCAGGTCCTCGGTGCCCTCGGGCCGGTCCTTGAGCTTGAAGTCCCAGCCTGCCTTCGAGTGCCGGATGAGCACCGTGAAGCCCGCGTCCATGGTCTGGGCCTTGACGTCCCAGGTGGTCTCGCGACGGCGGAAGTTCTCGACCTCGAGCACGCCGCGCACGAGCTTGATGAGGCGCATCTCGTCCGAGCCGCTCTGCTCGGCCGAGGTGACGAGGATGGTCGGCTCGACCGCGAAGGGGATGGTCGCGCTCGTGTTGCTGCTCACCGTCTCGCTCAGGCCCTCGCCGACGAAGCTGCCGCCCGAGTAGATGGCGATGGGGCCGGGCTCGAGGACGAAGGGCGTCGTGTTGCGGAAGCGCACCACGCGGTAGGGGCTCGACTCGTAGCCGGTGCCGGCGCCGCCCGGGCGGTAGAGGAAGGTCTCCTCGCCGTCGACCGCCTGGTTGATGACGGCCACCATCGTGGACGCGCCGTCCGGCACGGTCACCCGGTCGCCGAGGTCGAAGCGCGTGAGCCCGCTCACCATCGCCGCCCGCGCGCTCGCCTGCGTGCTGCGGCGCAGCGACTCGTAGTCGATGGCCGGCTGCGGCTCGGCCTGCTCGTCGCGTGCCGGCGTCGATGGGCCGTAGCGCCGTCGGTCGGCCGCCTTGGCAGCGGCCGGGGGGCCGCCCGTGGCCGCGCGGCCGTAGCCGCCGCCGTAGTCGCCGTCGGCCGCGGCGTAGCCCTCGGCCTCGGCGGCCGGCTCGCCGGGGTAGTACCCCGGGGACGGCGCCGCGACGGGCGGGGGCGGCGGCGGCGCCGGCGGTGCCTGCTCCCAGCTCGTCTCGCCGAGCGCGGCGCGCGCCTGGCGGATGACGCCGCTCTCGGTGAGATCGGCGCGGTCGACGTCGCGCGGCGTGTGCAGATCGTAGCGGAACGCGATGGGCGCGCCCGAGGTGAGCGACAGGTTGATGTTGGCCCAGTCCTCGCCGCTCGTGTTGTCGACGACGGCCCAGCCCTGTAGCAGCGCCTGGCCCTTGCCGTCCTCGGGCAAGACGACGCGGTAGGTGGGCTTCCACATCGGCGCCGACACGACGTAGCTCACGACGAGGTCGTGCGAGTGCGAGCCGACGAGGCGCACCGAGACTTCGACCTGCTGGAACATGCCCTCGCCGGCGGCGGCGTCGAGCGTGCGGTGGAACTGCATCGCGAGGTCGAGGTCCTGGAGCGTGACGCTGCGCACCTTCGACAGGCGCACCACCTCGAGCTCGTCGCGGTCGAGCAGCGTGACCTTGAAGTCGCGCCCGAGCTGCTGGGGCACGAGGCCCTTGCCGGTGGGCGTCGTCGGGTCGGGCTCGTCGGTCGTCTGCTCGACCATGACGATGCGGCCCTTGCGCGAGCCCTCGGTGGTGTCGAGCACGACCTCGGTGCCGCGCAGCCGGTCGAGCACCGACGCGAGGTTGCCGGTGCCCCCTCCGCCCTGCAGCGTGGCGAGCGCGGCGTTGGCCCACGAGGTCGGGTCGAGGGGCATCGACACGCTGACCGCCTTGCCGTCCTCCTTGTCGACGATGGTGAGGCTCTTCAGGAGATCGTTCACCTGGTCCTTGCGCACGCGCAGCGTGAGCACGTCGCCCGACACGTCGCCGCGGCGCTCGAAGTAGCCGACGCCGTTGCGGTAGAGCACGACGCGCTCGAGATCGAGGCCCTTGTCGGTGGTCGCGTAGGGCGTGCGCGGCTCCCCGCAGCCGAGGGTCGTCGTGGCGGCCGCGGCGAGCAGGGCCGCGACCAGCCAGGAGCGCGGACGGGCCCCGGAGCTCGAGGTGCGGCGCGCCTCGGTGAAGGGGGCGGCGGAGGCGAGCGGTGCGACGGGGGTGCGTGGCTTCATGCGGCATGTCCTCGGGGTGGGTGGCGAAGGATCCTCGCTCGCGGTCGGCGCGCGCCGACGGCGGGCTCACGGTGATGGCGAGGGACGGGGGCCCGTGCGGGCGATCCGACGCGCGAGCCGCGCGCACCGGCTCGTCCTCGGAGCGTCGCGAGCGTGCTCCGCGAGCCTCGCGCGCCCGGCGTTCCGGCGCAAGCGCCCGCTAGCGGCGCAGATCGTCCTTGCCGGGCGGGGGGCCGTAGACCGCCACCGGGGGCGGCTCCGGGTCCGGTGCGGGGGTCGCACTCGGCGCCGCGCTTTCGGTGGTCGGCGCGGGCTCGGAGCCGGTCGCGGTGCGGACCCGCTCCGGCTCCGGGGCCGGTCCGTACACCGGTGCGAGCGGCCTGCGCTCGCAGGCGGCGAGTGCCAGCTGGGCGCCGATCACGGCGGCCAGGGCCGGGAGCGTCCTGGCCGAACGGCGCGCGGTGCCGCAGAAGGGGCAGCTCGCGTCGTGGCTGCGGACGTGTCGCTGGCAGCTCGGGCAGGGGGCTAGGGCGGGGCTCATCGAGAACCGAACCTAGTCCCGCGGCCGGCAGAATGCCCACGGGATCGGTGGCGGGGGTCTCGTCGCGGTTCGACATGGGGGGGCCGCGGGCTCTGGCGCGTGGTGAGTGGCGTCGAGGGCCCGCTTCGGGACCGCCGCGTTCGTGCTCCCGCCTGCGTGCCGTCTCGCCAGGTGCTGCCGGCGCCCCGCGGCCACGGATGCCGGTGCGCCCCCGAAAAGTGCCGCAACGTGCGTTTTTTTGGTGGCGTGCGGGGCGGCTCGCGCGCAGGTTCCCGGCGTCGGCGGGCACGACAGGCGCCGCACGGAGTGTATCCATGACGACACAGGCGAGCCCCGCGGTCGACGCGGACCAGCACACCCCGAGCTACGTGAAGAACCGCAAGCTCCGCGCCTGGGTGAGCGAGGTCGCGCGCCTCACCGAGCCGGACGCCATTCACTTCTGCGACGGCTCGGACGAGGAGTACGACCGGCTGTGCGCCCAGATGGTCGCGCAGGGCACGCTCCTCAAGCTCGACGAGACCAAGCGCCCGAACAGCTTCCTCGCGCGCTCCGACCCGAGCGACGTGGCGCGCGTCGAGGATCGCACCTTCATCTGCAGCCTGCACAAGGGCGACGCCGGTCCGACGAACAACTGGGTCGCGCCGGCCGAGATGAAGGCCACGCTCGTCGGGCTCATGCGCGGCTGCATGAAGGGGCGCACGCTCTACGTCGTGCCCTTCAGCATGGGCCCGCTCGGCTCGCCCATCTCGCACGTCGGCGTCGAGCTGTCGGACTCGCCCTACGTCGCCGCGAGCATGCGCATCATGACCCGCATGGGCCGGCGCGTGGTGGAGCTGCTCGGCGAGGACGGCGACTTCGTGCAGTGCCTGCACACCGTGGGCGCGCCGCTCGCGCCCGGCGCGCGCGACGCCGCGTGGCCCTGCAACAAGGACAAGTACATCGTCCACTTCCCCGAGGACAACGCCATCTGGTCCTACGGCAGCGGCTACGGCGGCAACGCCCTGCTCGGCAAGAAGTGCTTCGCCCTGCGCCTCGCCTCGGCCATGGGCCGCGAGGAGGGCTGGCTCGCCGAGCACATGCTGATCCTCGGCGTCGAGTCGCCCGACGGCGAGAAGACCTACGTCGCCGCGGCGTTTCCGAGCGCGTGCGGCAAGACCAACTTCGCGATGCTCATCCCGCCGAAGGCGCTCGACGGCTGGAAGGTCACCACGGTGGGCGACGACATCGCGTGGATCAAGCCCGGCGCGGACGGGCGCTTTCACGCCATCAACCCGGAGTACGGCTTCTTCGGCGTGGCCCCGGGCACGAGCGAGCGCTCGAATCCGAACGCCATCGCCACCCTGCGCGCCAACTGCATCTTCACGAACACGGCGCTGACGCCGGACGGCGACGTGTGGTGGGAGGGTCTCACCGAGACGCCGCCGCCCGCGCTCACGGACTGGCGCGGTCAGCCCTGGACGCCCGCGAGCGGTACGCTCGCCGCCCACCCGAATTCGCGCTTCACCGCGCCGGCCTCGCAGTGCCCGGTGATCGACCCGGCCTGGGAGGATCCGAAGGGCGTGCCCATCAGCGCCTTCATCTTCGGCGGTCGCCGCAGCGCCACGATGCCGCTCGTCGTCCAGGCCACGAACTGGGCGCACGGCGTGTACATGGGCGCGACGCTCGGCTCGGAGACCACCGCCGCGGCGGGCGGCGCGCAGGGCCTCGTGCGGCGCGACCCGATGGCGATGCTGCCCTTCTGTGGCTACAACATGGCCGACTACTTCGACCACTGGCTCGAGGTGGGCCACGCGCTGACGATCCCGCCGCGCATCTTCTCGGTGAACTGGTTCCGCAAGGACGAGCACGGGAAGTTCATGTGGCCGGGCTTCGGCGAGAACATGCGCGTGCTGCGCTGGATCGTCGAGCGCACCCTGGGCCGCGGCGGCGCGGTCGAGAGCCCGCTCGGCTGGATGCCCACCTACGAGGATCTCGGCTGGGAGGGGCTCGACTTCTCGCACGAGCGCTACCAGGCGATGATGAGCGTGGAGCGCGACGCCTGGCTCAAGGAGGCGGTGCTCCACGAGGAGCTGTTCGTGCAGCTCTACAACCGCCTGCCGAAGGAGTTCATCCTGCAGCGCGAGCTCCTGGTGGCGCGCCTGTGGCGCTCGCCGCACCGCTGGTTCTTGCCGTGA
>JADLAB010000155.1 GCA_020848455.1 Polyangiaceae bacterium | reverse complement strand
GGCGCCACCCACGGGCGTCGGCAGCGTTGCGGCGCGCCCCGAAACGGCCGAGTGTCTCGAGCCTCCAACCGACCACGGACGACCGAGGACCCCTTGCCTTTCAGCCACGTGCGCGACGACGGTACCGCTCTCATCCGCTACCCCGACCCCCATGCGCGCGAGGTGCGCGTCACCGGCTCGTTCTGCGACTGGCGCACGCCCGGGGAGGCGCTCGGGCGGGCGGCGCACGGCTTTGCCGGCGTCGTCGGGCCGCTGCCGGGCGGCGACGTCGAGTACAAGCTCGTGGTCGACGGTCGCTGGGTCGCGGACCCGACGAACCTCGCGTCGGGGCGGGACGGCAACTCGCTCCTGCGCAACGGCAGCCCCCATGGCGGCCTGCACGTCGGGCGTTTCCACGCGCCGGCGCTCGGCGAGGAGCGCGGCTACGCCGTGTACCTGCCCCCCGGGTACGCGGCCTCGACGCGGCGGCTCCCGGTGCTCTACCTGCTCCACGGCGCGCTCGACTGGGAGCGCACCTGGCTCGAGAAGGGCGCGCTCGCGACCACGCTCGACCGGCTCCGGTCGACGGGCGCCATCGGGGAGCTCATCGTCGTCATGCCCGCCGACAACGGCGGCCTGTTCCACGGCGACACGCGCGTCGCGGACTACCTCGCGCGCGACCTCGTCGGACACGTGGACGCAGAGCTCCGGACGCTCGCGTCGCCCCGCCACCGCGCGCTCGACGGCCTCTCCACGGGCGGGTTCACCTCGGTGCTGGTGGGCGCGTGGCGCACGGACACGTGGCGCTCGATCGGGAGCATGAGCGGCTGCCACGACGCGCGGAGCTTCGAGGCCATCCGTACCGGCGCCCCCGCGATGCGGCAGGCGGACCAGCGCTACCTCGTGTCGTGCGGCAGCGACGAGCCCCAGCTCGGCACCTGCCGCGAGGTGTGCCGCGCGCTCGACGCCGCGGGCGTCCCGAACGCCTGGCACGAGGCGCCGGGCGCGCACGAATGGCCAACCTGGCGCGCGGCGCTCGAGCGCCACGTGCGCTTCCACTGGGAGCACATCGCCGGCTGACGAGGCCCGAAGCCCGGCTCAGCCCTGCTCGGGTGGCCGGGCGCGCCGGTCGTCGACGGTGCGAAAGACGTAGTCCCAGAGCGGCGTCGACACGCCCCACTTCGCCTCGAAGCCCGCGAAGTGGTGCACCATGTGGTAGCGCTTGAGCCACTTGCCGGGCCAGCGCTTGAGCGCGAAGTGGTGCGTGGCGTAGTGGATGCCGTCGTAGAGGAGGTAGCCGATGCCGAAGCCCACGAAGAGCGGCACGCCGTAGAACGCGCCGAAGAGCTGGCTCATGACGAAGTAGAAACCGAGCCCGACGGGCACCGTGATCGGCAGCGGCATCACCAGCCGCCCGCCGTCGTTCGGGTAGTCGTGGTGCACGCCGTGGATGATGAAGTGCATGCGGCGCTGCCAGCCCCGGCGCCCGCGGAAGTGGAACACCCAGCGGTGCAGCACGTACTCGGTGAACGACCAGCACAGCCAGCCCGCGACCGAGAGCGGCAGGTAGACCGCGAGGCGCATGCCGTTCGAGAAGTTCCACACCGTGACCGCGACGACGATGGGCAGCCAGAACACGAAGATCGTGAGCGGGTGCACGCGCGACAAGCGCTCGATGACCGGCGTGTCGAACATGCGGCAGGTCGTGACCTTCGCGCGCCGCGCGGTCGCGGCGGCCGGAGCGGCGTCGCCGCCGACGCCGGAGTCCTCGACCGTGGGATCCGCCGCGCGCTGCACGGCCGTGCTCTAACGCATCCGCGACCGCTCCGCCACCCGCGCGGCCGCCCCCCCGCTCAGACGATCCACACGTCGACGATGGGGTGGTCCATCGCCAGCGGCACCAGCGCGCGCTCCAGGATGGCCTGCACGCGGGCGTAGCGGCGGTGGTTCGAGCGCGCCGGGTTGACCTTGCTGTCGAACACGCCGATGTGGAGCTCGACGACCGGCTCGTCGGCCGAGAACTCGAGCGTGAAGCAGTCGGGGTGGATGGGGTCGAGCAGGGCGTTCAGGGCCTCGCGGGTGGGCAGCGGCCCCGAGAAGCGCACCCGCAGCCGCGTGCCGATGCCGTTGAGCAGGGCGTTCATGTTGCCGACGGCGAAGGGCAGCTTGGCGAGCCAGGCGACGACGCGGGCGCGCGCGCCACGGAGCACGAGGCCGTAACCGACGCCGACCGCGACCGGCAGGACGCCGAGCAGCAACACCGGCCCCACGCTCGAGGGGAAGCCCGTCAGGGCGCGCACCGCCAGGCCGACGAAGACGAGCACCCCGGTAGCCGCCGCGATGAGCGCCGGGTCGGTGAGCTCGCCGCGCGGGGAGGTCGTGGCGCGCATCAGGCGCGTGAAGGCGGCGGCCACGCTGCTCTCGGCGCGCTCGCGGGCTCCCGGAGCGTCTTCCTTGACCCGGAACTCGCTCTGCCGCGCGCGGCTGTCGGGGGCGTTGTCGGCTGTCACGATTCCCGATCCACGACCAGGCTGTAGAACGCCAGGCCGATGCCGAGCACGGCCAGGCCGATCGCGATCCAGCGCACCCGCACCGGTCCGAGCGCGAGCGTGCCACCGCTCGAGCCCGCGACGGCGAAGTCGAGCACCGTGAGGCCGACGGCGAGGACGATGAGCACCACCGGCCAGAGCAGGGCCTTGCGCAGGCTGCGCAGCTCGCGGACGTGGGCCGCCTCGCCCGGCGCGCGAGCGGCGATCGCCGGCCGCACCGCCGGGTGGGTGCCCGACGAGCGCAGGGCCTCCAGCGAGCGCGCCGCGGGGTGCGTGCCGCTCGCGCCGAGCGCGTCGGCGGCCGGCGCGCGCTCGGGGCCCGACGCCCCCACGTCGCGCGACGCGCCCACGGGGGTGGCGGACACGAGCCGCTCGCGGGGCGTCCGGACGCCGGGCGTGATGCCGGAGCTCGCGAGCGGGTCGCGCGGGTGCAAGGCCGCGGGGGCCGCTGGCGCCGCGGCCGGACGCGGGTCGTCGAGCTCGAGCTCGGCCGGCACCTGCATGGCGGGAGAAGAGGCGTGGCGGGCGACGCCGACCCTGGCGGGGGCAGCCGCCGCGCGGGGCGGGATGGAGCCCGGCCGAGCGATGCCGCTGTCGCCGAGGTGGGAGCTGCCGTCGTCCCAGGCGAGCGGGTCGTACTCCGCAGGATCGATCGGCGGGCCGAGCTCCAGGCCGCCGGACCCGACCCGCGCGCCGCTGCTCGACACCGCCGGATCGGCGCCGAAGGCGCGCAGATCGCCGCTGCGCCGGCTCGAAGGCGACTCGTCGTCGTCGGCGTCGAGGTCGTACACCTCGGCCGGCACCGCCAGCTGGGCGCTCGCGGGCGAGCGGCGGCTGCGGGGGAAGCTCGGCTCGATGCCGAGCGCCGTCTCGAGGGCGGTCCAGAGCTCCTCGACGGTCTGGTAGCGCTGCTTGGGGTCGACGGAGAGCGCCCGGCGGAACACCGCCTCGGCCTCGTCGCTGACGTCGACGCCCTCGTTGCGCGGACTGGGACGGCGGCTCTCGTCGAGCGCCGTCCCCATCATGGCGTGCATGTCGCCGTCGATGGGCGGGAAGCCCGTCAGGCACTCGACCATGGTGAGCGCCAGGCCCCAGACGTCGGTCCAGGGGCCGGTCTGTCCGTAGCGCTTGGGCAGCCACTGCTCGGGCGAGCCGTAGCTCGGCGTGAACGGGTTGCCGCCCTCGTCGGTGATGCGCCCCACTCCCTGCAAGAGCTTGTCACGCGCCTTGGCGATGCCGAAATCGAGGATCTTCGCCGGGACGGGGCTGCCCGGCTGCGTGTTGATGAGGATGTTCTCGGGCTTGAGATCGCGGTGGGTGACGCTCACCACGCCGCCGCCCGGCACCTCGAAGTGGTGGGCCTTGGCGAGCGCGTGCGCGATGGGCGTCAGCATGCGCACCACCTTGCGCAGACCGAGCGGCTTCTGGCCGCGCTCCTCGCGCAGGATGATGATCGAGTCGAGGGGCGTACCGCTGACCCACTCCATCGCGATGAACGGCATGAAGGTGCCGTTGGGCAAGGTCATCGCGTCGGCGTGCAGCGGGCGCACCACCTCCGGGATCTGGTGCGAGAGGTGGAACAGCATCTCCGCCTCTTCGCGGAAGTTCTCGACGAAGGCCTCGCGCTGCTCGTTCGTGATAGTTCCCGGTATTTTCAGGCACTTGAGCGCGATCGGCGCGCGGAACGCCACGTGCTCGGCGCGGTACACCACACCGAAGCCACCCTCGGCGATGGCCTCCTCGATCTTGAAGGCGCCCGCCAGGGTCTTGCCGACGATTCCGAAAACGTCCCTGACCACTCGAGCCACCCATTCTACAAGACGGAGCGCTGCTGGATAGCGCTCCCTGACGTCGCGTGCGCGATTGCGCTCACGGCGCGCGCGACTCGAGGCTGTAGCGCGCGAAGAACTCGAGCACGTCCTCCTCCCGCAGATCGGGCCAGCGCGCGTGGTTCGCCTTGCCCTGGTTCTCACCGCACTGCGCGCGCGGCACGCAGTACGGCTCCTCGCTCTTGCTCGGACCGAGGCGCAGGGCGCGCGTCAACGCGCCGCGTCGCCGCCGCAGATCGACCCAGCTCTCGACCGCGTCGCACGCCACGACCGAGTCGCAGGCCCGGTAGAGGGCCATGGCCGGCGGCTCCGGGGCGGCGCAGGTCCAGCCGATCCGCGTGGCGTCGGCGCCGAACGCCGCGAACGCCGCGATCCGGTCGGGGCGCAGCGCGGCGTAGAGCGCGGCCATGACCCCGCCGCGCGCGTCGCCGAGCGCGTACACGCGGCGGACGTCGACGAGCCCCTCGGCCTCGAGCAGCCCGAGGAAGTGGTCGGCCGCCACGGCATCCGGGTTGTCCCGGGCGGTGTAGCCGACGTCCCAGCCCTCCGCGCGCCGCGCCTGGACCGCGACGACGACGAAGCCCGCGTGGCGCGGGTCGTCGGAGAGCGCGAAGGAGCCGAGGCGGCGCCGCAGCTTGGTCCGGTCCCCGACCGCGCTCGGCTTGTCCCACTCGGCGTGGAAGAAGAGGACGGCCGGCAGCGGCGCCCGGTTCGCCGCGTCGTCGGCCGCGTACACGCAGGCGTAGCGGGGGGCGCCGTCGGGGTCCTTCCACTCGAGGATCCGGGCGCCGCGACAGGCGGGGCGCCCGACGAAGTGGTCGGGCTTGCCCGCGGGCTCGCCGTGCGGGTCGATGCACGGGCCGGGCACGGGGGGACGGCGCAGCGGGACGACCGTGGGCTCGGGCTCGGCGCTCGCGCTCGCGCTCGCGCTCGGCCGCGTCTTCGGCCGCGGTGCGCCACCGTCGCGGCTGCTCCCGCTCGGCGCGCCGGCACCGGTCGAGGTCGTGCGGTCGAACACGCCGCGCAGATCGCCGCCGTCGAGCTCGCTCGAGGGGGTGCTGCAACCGCTCGCCCACGCACCCGCGACGCCGAGCGCGAGCGTGGCGCCGAGCGCCCACGGCCAGGTCGCGGACCGTCGCGCCGTCACGCGCCCTCCGCGCTCGCGGGCCAGGCGCGCGGCGCCTCGAGGTGACAGGCCGCGCGGTGACCGTCGCCGACCGTGCGCAGCTCGGGCCGCTCCTCGGCACAGCGCGCCTCGGCGTGCGGGCAGCGCGGGTGGAAGGCGCAGCCCGTCGGCGGCTCGAGCGGGCTCGGCGGCTCGCCGGCGAGCACGAGGCGCCGCCGCCCGCGCTCGGCGTCGGGATCGGGCACGGGGGCCGAGGCCAAGAGGGCGTGGGTGTACGGGTGGAAGGGGCGCGCGAAGAGCGCCCGGACCGGCGCGTGCTCGACGACGCGCCCGAGGTACATGACCGCGACCTCGTGCGAGACGTAGCGCACGAGCGCGAGATCGTGCGCGATGAAGAGGTACGCGAGCCCGAGCTCGCGCTGCAGCTCGACCAGGAGGTTCACGATCTGGGCGCGGATGCTCATGTCGAGCGCCGAGACGGGCTCGTCCGCCACGATCAGCAAGGGCTCGAGCGCGAGGGCGCGCGCGATGCCGACCCGCTGCCGCTGCCCACCCGAGAGCTCGTGAGGGTAGCGCCCGAGGTGACTCGCCTCGAGCCCCACCCGCTCGAGCAGGCGCGTCACGGCCGGCAGCGCGGCGCGGCGGCTCGGGGCGAGGCCGTGCACGGTGAGCGGCTCGGCGACGCAGTCGAGCACCGTGCGGCGCGGATCGAGGCTCGCGTACGGGTCCTGGAAGATCATCTGCATCTTGCGCCGCGCGCGCCGCAGCCGCTCGCCGGTGAGGGCTCGCACGTCGACGCCGTCGACCGCGACGCGCCCGCTCTCGGCCTCGCAGAGCCGCAGGATCGCGCGGCCGAGCGTCGACTTCCCGCAGCCGCTCTCGCCCACGAGGCCGAGGGTGCGCCCGGGGCGCAGCGCGAAGCTCACGTCGTCGACCGCGACGAGCGTGCCCACGCGCCGCCCGAGCACGCCGCGGCGCACCGGGAAGGTCACGCGCAGGCGCTCGACCTCGAGCACCGGCGCCGGCGGGGTGGGCTCGGGCGCGCGCGCGGCTCCGGGGGCGCTCATGGCCGCGTCTCCACGTGACAGCGGAGCCGGACGTCTCCCGCCGAGGTCGGCGTCCGTCGCTCCTCGGGGCTCGTCTCGCGGCAGCGCGCCTCCGCGAGCGCGCAGCGCGGGTGGAAGGCGCAGCCCGCCGGCAGCGCCAGCGGCGAGGGCGGGGCTCCGGGGATGGCGACGAGCGCCTCGACGTCGGCCGCGGCGTCGACGCGCGGCACGGCGCGGAGCAGGGCGAGCGTGTAGGGGTGCCGCGGCCGGCAGAGCACCTCGCGGGCGGGGCCCGCCTCGACGATCCGGCCGGCGTACATCACCGCCACGCGATCGGCCACGCGGGCGACGACGCCGAGATCGTGGGTGATGAGCAGGATGCCGCAGCCGACCGCGTCGCGCTCGCGGCACAAGAGCTCGAGGATCTGGGCCTGGACGGTGACGTCGAGGGCGGTCGTCGGCTCGTCGGCGAAGAGGAGCTTCGGCCGGCAGGCGAGCGCCATGGCGATCATGACGCGCTGGCGCATGCCGCCCGACAGCCGGTGCGGGTGCTCGTCGAGGCGGCTCTCCGGGGCCGGGATCCCCACCTGCCGGAGCAGCTCGATCGAGCGTGCCCGAGCCGCCGCGCGCGCGAGCCCCTCGTGGAGCTCGAGCACCTCCGAGAGCTGCGCCCCGACCGTCAGGTACGGGTTGAGGGACGTCATCGGATCCTGGAAGATCATCGCCAGCCGCCGCCCCCGGAGCCGGGCGAGCGCGCGCTCGCCCGCGCGGACGAGGGCGGTGCGCGCGCCGTCGTCGTCGAGCCACGCGGCGCCGGCGGTCACGCGGCCCGCCGGCTGCGGCAAGAGGCCCATCGCGGCGAGCGCGACCGTGCTCTTGCCCGACCCGCTCTCGCCGACGAGGCACACGATCTCCCCGGCCTCGACGCCGAGGCTCACGCCGTCGACCGCACGCAGGACGCCGTCGTCCGTGCGGAAGTCGACCGTGAGAGCCTCGAGCGCGAAGAGCGGCATGCGGCGCCTCGTCGTTGTGCCCGTACGCCGCGCTCGACGCAACCGCCGCCCCATTTCGCCCCATTTCGCCCGGCGCGCGATCGGGGATAGGCTCCGGCGCGCATGGCGTCCATCCTCGTCGAGCGCTCGGTCCGGCTCGCCGCCTCGCCCGCGGAGATCTGGCCGCTCATCGTCGACACGGACCGGCTGAATCGCCTGCTCGGCCTCAAGCCGGTCCGCTACACGCCGATCGACGAGCCGGGGTCGGGCGCGCGCCTGCTGGCCGAGACGCGCCTCGGCGGGTTCCACACCGTGTACGAGGAGCAGCCCTACGAGTGGACGTACCGCAAGCGCTTCGGCGTCCTGCGGCGCTTCCGCGGCGGCCCGCTCGCCTGGATGCGCGTCGGCTGGCGCCTCGAGCCGCTCGCGGCCGAGGAGGGCGGCGCTGAGGCGGGCACGGAGCTCGCGGTGACCTTCGAGGCCCTGCCGCGCCTCGCGGTCCTGCGACCCATCGCGTGGCTCAACCTGCGCCGCGCGGCGGCCGGCATGCTCGCGCTCGGCCGGGCCATCGACGCGCACGTGCGCGACGGCGCGCCGAGCCCGTTCCTGAAGCCGGTGTCGCCGTCCGACGACGCCGCCCTCGCGCGCGCGCACGCGGCCCTGCGCGAGCGCGGGGTCGAAGAGACGCTCGCGGATCTGCTCGTCGGGCACGTGCGCGACGCCGCCGACGCCGACTGCGTGAAGATGCGCCCCTACGAGCTCGCCGACCTCTGGCACCGCGACCGGCGCCTCGTGCTCGTCGCCTTCCTGCACGCGGTGCCCGCGGGCCTGCTCGTCCTGTCCTGGGCCATCGTGTGCCCCAGCTGCCGCACGGCGAGCCAGGAGGTGCGCTCGCTCGAGGAGGTGTCGACCGAGGGGCACTGCCAGCTCTGCGACATCGCCTTCGAGCTCGAGCTCGACCGCGCCGTCGAGGCGACCTTCGCGCCGAGCCCGGTCGTGCGGACGGTGCCCTCGCAGATGTTCTGCATCGCGGGGCCGGCCCGCACGCCCCACGTGCTCACGCAGGCCATGGTGCCGGCCGGCGGCGAGGCCCGCGTCGAGGCGCCGCCCGAGCCCGGCCGCTACCGCTTCTTCGTGCGCGGCGGGGCGCGCGCGACCGTGGAGCTCGTCCGCGACGGCCCCGCCGAGGCGGCCGTGGTGATCGACGCCGCGCACGTGACGCCCGTCGAGCTCGCCCTCCGCCCGAGCGGCACGCTCGTCGTCTCGAACGCCGACGCGGAGGGGCGGCACGTCAAGATCGAGCACCTGGCGTACGCCTCGGCGGCGGCGACGGCCCACGCGGTCTCGACCGTGCCCGAGTTCCGCGCCATCTTCTCGCGCGACCTCTTGAAGCGCGGCACGCCGCTCAAGGTCGCGCGCGTGGCGGTCCTGTTCACCGACCTCACGGGCTCGACCGCGCTCTACTCGGCCGTCGGCGACGCCGCGGCCTTTCGCCTCGTCGACGACCACTTCGACGTCCTGCGCGAGGCCGTCGCCTCGGCCGGCGGCACCGTGGTCAAGACCATGGGCGACGCCGTGATGGCGAGCTTCCCCGACGATCTCGACTGCGTGCGCGGCGCCATCGCGTGCCTCGAGCGCTTCGAGGCGTGGCGGCGCACGCGCGAGCACGGTGCGCTCGTGGGTCTCAAGCTCGGGCTCTACACCGGGGCCTGCTACGTCGTGACCGCCAACGGCATCCTCGACTACTTCGGCCAGACCGTGAACGTCGCCGCGCGCCTGCAGCACCTCGCCGGCTCGGGCGAGATCGTGCTCGAGCGCTCCACGCGCGCCGCCCTGCCGCCCGAGCTCGCCGGGCAGCTCGTGGCCGAGGACGAGCTCGACGTGCGCGTGAAGGGCGTGGCCGAGCCCATCGCGATCGTGAAGATGCGGCTCGCCGAGCGGACGGCGTAGGGGTCGGGACGGGGCCGCGGGGCCGTTCACGGGCATGCCGGCACGATGCGCGTCGCCTGCTCCCACTCGGCGTCGCTCGGCTCGACCGAGTACGTGCGCGCGATCGCAAAGGTCATCAACCACGCACGCGAAGCACCCAGAAGGTGCGACGGGACCGCGCCGGCGGCAAGCCAGCCGCTGCGTCCGCCGACCTCCGCCGAGCTCGACACCCGAGCTCGCCGAGCAGCTCGTGCCCGACGAGGAGCTCGACGTGGGCGTGAAGGGCGTGGCCGAGCCCATCGCGACCGTGAAGATGCGGCTTCGGAGCAGGATTGCCACGGGAACTCCCGGTGCTGCGCGGTGTCCTCCCGATCCCAGTGACCAAGAACACGAGCCTCTCGGCAACAACATGACGCTCTCGGGACCTCTCGCGTGGCCCGGCGGCGAGTGGGCGAAGGAGCCCACACGCGCGGCCCGCGCCGAGCCCGAGGGGAGCTACGAGTACAGAGTCATCAGCCAGGGTCCGGCGGTCGCCGCGGACGAGGTCGAGGACCCGAGGGATCTGCCCGCGCTCGAGGTGCGCACGTCGTGGGGCAGGAACCTGCTCCACACGGCCGTGCTGGCGCCACCGCGCTCGTTCTGCGTCGGCGAGGGGCGCTGCGATTATGTCGTGCCGGCCGAGATGATCGGCGCCGCGCGAGTGCCCCTCGTGGTCGTGACGGGCGGCGCGGCGTGCTGCATCCTCCCGCCAGGCGCGCACGGCACGCTCGAGCTGCCGGGGCAGCCGAAGCGGACGCTGGCCGACACCATCGCCGAGGGCATCGCGCGCCCGACACGCCACGTCCATGGCGGCCACGAGCTCACGCTTCGCACCTGGGCGTCGGTGCGCATGGAAGTGAGGGGCCTCGTCTTCGAGATCGCCGCGACCGCGGCGGGCCGGCGGCAGCTCCGTGCGTGCACCGCCGCGAGCCTCGTCGGTGGACTGCTCCTCTACGTGCTCGGCTCGGGCGTCGCCCACGGCGGGCTGCTGGGCGCGCTCGCCATGTTCGCGCCCGACACCTCGAACGTGGCGGACGACAGCGTCAGCGACGAGCAGCGCATCGTCATGCGGCAGTACCTGGACGCCATCGCCGAGCGGGAGGCCGAGGAGCGGGCGACCGCGGCCGTGGGCGAGCGGCGCGCCGAGAGCGAAGACGGAGCCCCGGGAGCGCGCGCCAGGGGCGAGGAAGGCTCGATGGGCACCCCGAACGCCATCGCGCAGGGCAACCGCTACGCCGTCCCTGCGGCTCGCGACCTTCCCGAGCCCCACCTCGCGCGTCAGGCGGCCCTGCGCGACGCGGCCGGGTTCGGAATGGTCGGCCTCCTCGATGTCGGCGCCGGCGGCGACCCGAACGCGCCGACCGCCGCGTGGGGGCGCGACGACTCGAGCGGCGCCGGCCCCGTGTCGGAGCAGGGCAGCATGTGGGGCGAGCCGAGCGGCGAGTCTTTCGGCTACGGCAGCCTCGGCCTGACCGGCGTCGGCGAGGGCGGCGGCGGGCGCGGTGAGGGCATCGGCCTCGGCACGGTCGGCACGCTGGGGCATGGCGGCGGCGCGTGTGGCTGCAACGGGGAAGGCTCGGCGCGCGGCACGGGTCGAGTCGGTGGCTCGCACCGGGCGAAAGCTCCCACGGTCCGCGTGGGCGCCACGAACGTCAGTGGTCGGCTGCCGCCGGAGGTGGTTCAGCGCATCGTCCGGCAGAGCTTCGGGCGCTTTCGCATGTGCTACGAGGCCGCCCTCCGCAGCAACCCGCGCTTGCAGGGCCGCGTGTCGGTGAGCTTCGTCATCGGCCGCGACGGGCGCGTGGTGAGCGCGAGCGCCGGCGGTGACCTGCCGGACGCGTCCGTGACGGCGTGCGTGGCGCGCCAGTTCTACGGCCTGTCGTTTCCGCAGCCGGACGGAGGCATCGTGACGGTGGCGTACCCGATCGTCTTCGCGCCGGGCCCTTGAGCGGCGCGCGCGCCAAAGGGAGCCGACCTCTGGGTGACCCGCGCCGCCGCCACGGCTCCGCGACCGTGGCTCAGCGGCGGGCGGTGGCGGCTTGCTCGGCGGCGGCTTGCTCGGCGGCGGCTTGCTCGGCGGCAGCCACCTCGTCGAGGGCGCGGCGGAGCTCGCCGGGTGCCTCGTCCTCGGCGGCGATGCGCAGGGCGCGCCGGAGCGCGGGCTGAGCGGCGCCGTCGGCGACGATGCGCAGGCGCGGGGTTGCGGCGCCGCCGAGGCTCTGGCGCAGGAGCACCGCGGCGGCGGCCCGCTCGCTGGCGGCGGCCGCCGGGCTCTCGAGCGTGGCCCAGAGTTCGTCGTCGCCGGGCGGAGCGAGCTCGCGGTAGGGCGCGCGGCTCGCGGCCCCCTGCCGCGCGAGGAGGCCGTGGGCGCGCTCGCGCAGGCCGGCCGGCTCGGCCGCGGCGCGCGCGCTCGCGATGCCGGCGCGCAGGGCCTCGTGAAGCGCGGCGCAGCGCCTGCGATAGGCCTGCTTCGAGTTCTCCTCGCGCGCCGTGTAGAGGTCGATGCGCTGCCCCGAGCGGAGCACGAGCCGCAGCACGACGCCCTCCACCTCCACGGCGTCGGCGAGCTCGGCGAAGGGGACGAAGCGCGCACGGCGCCCGCGGCGGATGTGGACGCCGTCGTGCCCGACGCGCACCCAGATGCCGCCGAGGAGCAAGAGCCCCGCGATCCAGAGGATCATGAGCGCGCCGAGCGCGGCCATGGCCGGCCCGGCGAGCGCCGGCGCCGCCGCCAGCAGGGCGACGAGCACCAAGGGGCCGGCGATGATGGGCAGGAAGACTCCCGCCACGACCCACATGCCCGGGACGCCCTGGAGCAGCATGCGAAAGGGGCGGGCGCCGCGGGCCATGGTGCGCCGGCGAGGATACGCGGGTCGTGGCGGCGGCGCACGGAGGCCCGGTGTTCCAGGCGCGACGCGCCGACGCGCCGACGCGCACGGCCCCTGGCGCACGCAGCGCCGCCTGCGTAGAGCTCAGGGCTTCGGCAGCTTCGCGGCGGCGTCGCAGCAGTCCTTGTCGCCGGCCTGGCAGCCCTTCTCGAAGGCGGTCCGGGCGCGCGCGAGGTCGCGCGGGGCACCGCGGCCGTTCTTGACCATCGCGCCGACGTTGAAGCAGGCGGTCGCGTCGCCGAGCGAGCAGGCCTGGTCGTAGAGCGTGACGGCCGCGGCGAGGTCGCGCACGCGCCCGCCCTCACCGCGCTCGACCATCACGCCGAGGTTGTTGCACGCGGCGGCGTTGCCGAGCCTGCAGGCCTTGTCGTAGAAGCCCGCGCGCTTCTTGCCGTCGCCGTCCCCCGTGAGCTTGCCCTTGCCGAGCAGGATGCCGAGGTTCGCACAGGGGCCGGCCTCGTCGCGCCCGCAGGCCTCCTCGAGCAGCGTCTGGCCGCGCGCGACCTCGTCCGCGAGCTCGCTCTGCGCCAGGACGTAGCCGAAGTTGCCGCACGCGTGCTTCACGCTCGCCTTGCAGGCCTTGTCGAACAGGGGGCCCGCCTTCTTCGGGTTCCGCTCGGTGCCGAGCCCGTTCGTGTGGGCGACACCGGCCTCCTCGCAGCTCTCGGCGTCACCCAGGCTGCAGGCGCGCTCGTACGCCTCGAGCGCAGCGCCGGCGTCCTTCTTCACGCCCGCTCCGTTCTCGCGACTGATGGCGAGGTTGCGGCAGCCGAGCGCGTGGGCGGCGTCGCACGCCTTGCCGAAGAGCCGCGCCCCCTTCGCCTCGTCCTTCGGCGCGCCCTCGCCCTTCGCGTACGCCACGCCGACGTCGTTGCACACCGACCCACTGCCGATCTCGCAGGCCTTCTCGCGCAGGGCGAGCGCCTTGTCGGGGTCGCGCTTGGCGGCCTCGGCCGCGAGCTCGACGCAGGCCGTCGCGTCGCCGGCGGTGCATGTGCTCTCGTCGTGGTGGCACTCGGCGAAGACGATGTAGCTCGCGCTCGACTCGCTGCCGCTCACGCCGATGGTGCCCTCGCACAGCTTGCCGTTCGCGTCCTTGGCGCGGAACGTGAAGGCTCCCTGCTTGTCCTTGCCGGCGTCCTTCGTCAGCGCGAGCTCGACGTAGCCGTCGGCCGCGAGGTGCCGCTGCGCCATCGCCTCGTAGTCGGGCGAGCGCAGGGCGAAGAAGGCCCCCGCGCCGCCGCCCCCGAGCACGAGGACGGCGCCCCCGACCCACACGCCCCTGTTGCGGCGGCCCTTGTGCTCGAGCTCCGCGAGACCGCCGTCCGCGTGGCACTTCTCGCAGGTCAGGCCCCGCTCGGAGTAGAGCGCCTTGGCCGGATCGATCGGCGCACCGCAGCGCACACACTGGCTGGCATTCACGGGACCCTCCTCGAGCTCCCCGGACCCCCAGCCGAGCCACTCTAACGGGAAGCGGAGCGCGTGGCAACGTGCGGGCGCGCGGGCTTCATGGCGGAGCGCGCGCGTGCTCAGGCCTTGCGCGCGCGCGGATCGAGCGCGTCGCGCAGGCCGTCGCCGAGGAAGTTGAGGCAGAGGAGCGTCACCGCGAGCATCACGCTCGGAAAGACGAGCAGCCACGGGTAGAGCGCCATCGTCTCGGCGCCGCCCGCCACGAGCAGGCCCCAGCTCGAGAGCGGCTCCTCGGTGCCGAGGCCGAGGAACGAGAGGAAGGCCTCGGTGAGCATGATCTGCGGCACGGTGAGCGCCGTGTAGACGATGATCGGCCCGAGCGCGTTCGGGACGAGGTGGCGAAAGACGATGCCGAGGGGACGCACGCCGATGGCGCGCGCTGCCTCGATGAAGGGCTGCTCGCGGAGCGCGATCACCTGGCCGCGCACGATGCGCGCCATCGTGAGCCAGGACACGAGCCCGAGCGCACCGAACACGAAGAAGATCTGGAAGAGCGGTAAGTAGCTCGGGTCCTTCGCGTCGTTCACGAACAGGCCGAGCGTCGCCTGGAAGGCGTGGTAGAGCGGCGAGCGCGAGTTGGCGAAGAAGACCTTGAGCAGAATGACGAGGATGAGGAAGGGGAAGGTGAAGAGGATGTCGACGATGCGCATCATGACGGCATCGACGCGACCTCCGAAGTAGCCCGCGACCGCGCCCCAGGTGACGCCGATGACGAGGGCGACGCCGGTCGCGATGAAGCCGACGGCAAAGGACACGCGCCCGCCGAAGAACACGCGCGCGAACAGATCGCGGCCGTGAAAATCGGTGCCCATCCAGTGCGCCGCCGAGGGCGGGGTCGCGCCGAGCGCGAGATCTTGCCGGTCGTAGGCGTAGGGCGCGAGCATCGGCACGAAGATGCAGGCGAGCAGGAGCACGACGAGCACGATGCCCGCGACGAAGGCGGCGCGGTTGTGGCGCAGGCGCCGCCAGGCGTCGCGCCCGAGGCTCCGGCCGGGCGCGCCGCCAAGGACGACCTCCGCCCGCGCCGTCACGTGCCCCTCACGCGCGGATCGAGCAGGGCATAGGCCACGTCGACGGCGGCGTTCGAGACCATGAGCAGTGCGCCGTAGACGAGCGTCACGCCGGTCAGGAGCGCGTAGTCGCTCGACAGCGCCGCCTCGACGAAGTAGCGGCCCATGCCGGGGATGTTGAAGATCTTCTCCACGACGAGCGAGCCGACCAGCAGGCCCGAGAACCCCGGCCCGAGGTAGGAGACGACCGGCAGGAGCCCACCGCGGAGAGCGTGGACGAAGAGGATGCGCCGCTCGGAGAGGCCCTTGGCGCGCGCCGTCCGGATGAAGTCGGCGCCGAGGATCTCGATGAGGCCGGCGCGCGTGAGGCGCGCGACGTACGCGGCCGTGGGCAGGGCGGCGCACACGACCGGCAGGATCATGTGGCGCCAGCTCTCCCAGCGCGCGACCGGCAGCCAGTAGAGCCCGAGCGAGAACGCGAGCACGAGCAGGGGCGCGAGCACGAAGCGCGGCACCGACAGGCCGACCAGGGCGGCCGCCATGGAGAGGGTGTCCTGCCAGCGGTTCTGGCGGGCCGCCCCGACGACCCCGAGCGGGATGCCGATGGCGAGCGCCACGAGCAACGCCATGAGCCCGAGGTGCATCGAGACGGGCAAGGTGGCCCCGATGATCTCGTTCACGGTGCGGTGCGGGTACTTGAAGCACGGCCCCAGATCGCCGTGAAACAGCAGATCGGTGAGCCAGCGGCCGTACTGGGCGAAGAGCGACTCGTCGAGGTGGTACTTGTGCTCGAGCGCCCGCATCACCTCGGGCGGTGCGGCGCGCTCGCGGTCGAAGGGGCCGCCGGGCGCGAGCCGCAAGAGGAAGAAGAGCAGCGTCGCCACGATGAGCAGCGTCGGCACGATGGCGACGAGCTTCACGAGCGCGAGGCGGAGCGCGAGCGCGAGGCCCGCGAGCCTGCGCCGGGCGCGGGGCGAGGCCGTCACGGCGCGAACCTCCCGGGCGGCGGCAGCTCGTCGGGCGGGAACGCCGGCGTGCTCGGCCCGCCCGCGCGCCACCTGTCGTCGAGCCACACGTAGCGCAGGGGATGCACGTTCATGGCGTTCGGGTAGAAGCCCCGGACATACGGCTTCACGAGCGTCGACTTCGTGTAGAAGTAGATCGGCAGGCGCGGTAGCTCGGCGACCGCCACGGCCTCGGCCTCGCGGTAGAGGCGCGCCGCGTCGAGTCGGTCCACGGTCGCCGCCGCCTTCTCGATGAGCTCGTCGAAGGCGCCGCTCTTCCAGCGCGTCCAGTTGTTGTTGCTGTACGACAGGAAGTTGTCGAGGAAGGTCTGCGGGTGGTTGTAGTCGGCTACCCAGCCGAAGCGCGCCACCTGGAAGTGCCCGTCGCGGACGTCCTTGAGGAAGATCTTCCACTCCTCGTTGCGGAGCTGCACGCTCACGCCGAGGTGGCGCTTCCACATGTCCTGGACGGCGAGCGCGATCTTCTGGTGGCCCTCCTGGGTGTTGTAGAGCAGCTCGAGCGGCGGGAAGCCAAGGGCGCGATAGCCGCCGTCCACCTCGACCACGCGATAGCCCGCCTCCGCCAGCAGAGCGCGCGCCCGCGCGGGATCGAAGGCGGCCTCCGGAGACGCGAAGCGCGCCTGGCCGGCCGCGCGCTCGGCCTCGCCCACCTCGGAGTAACCGGCGCCGGTGACGTCGGGCACGTAGTGCGTGGCGGGCAGTTGCCCGCCGCGGGTCACGTTGTCGACGATGAGCTGCCGATCGAGCGCGAGGCCGAGCGCGCGCCGCACGCGCACGTCGTCGCAGGGCGGCGCCTTCACGTTGAGCTCGTACCAGTAGGTGCCGAGCCACACGAAGCGACTGAAGTCGCCCTGCTTGGCGAGCGAGTCCATGTAGGCGCTCGGCAGGCTGACGTTCGAGCCGATGTAATCG
>JADLAB010000154.1 GCA_020848455.1 Polyangiaceae bacterium | reverse complement strand
GCGTTCGCGAAGCCGGCCACGCGCGGCCCCGAGGCGCGCTCGACCGCGCGGACGGCCTCGTTCACGGCCGCGAAGTCGGGCACGCGCTCGAGAAAGGCGAGCGAGTAGCAGCCGATGAGCAGGGCGGCGCGCACCTCGGGGCGCTTCTTCCAGGCGCGGCTCGTCGCGTGGGCGGCGATGCGCTCCTCGAGCCAGCCGAGCGTGCGCACGACCCCGTAGGCGAGCTCGGTGGCGAGGCGCGCGTCGGCGGGCGGGAGGGCCGCGCGGCCGAGCTCGGCGTCGAGCGTTGGCGCGAGAAAGGCGCCCTCGTCGAGCACCCGGCCGAGCACGCGCGCGGCCACGCGGCGGGCGTGGGGCCCGTGCGGCGGCTCAGCCGAAGAGGTCCTTGAGCTGCGCGAGGATGATGTCCCAGCGTTTCTCGACATCGTTCTTGAGAGCCAGGGCCATCAGGGCGGCGAGCAGCACCATGCCGAAGAAGCTCGCCACCTCGCGCACCCTGAGGGGCAGGGGGCGGCGCAGGATCGCCTCGATTCCGAAGAACAGCAAGTGGCCGCCGTCGAGCATCGGGATCGGCAAGAGGTTGATGAGGCCGAGGTTGATCGAGATGACCGCCATCGCCCAGAGGAAGTAGCTCGCGCCCTTGGCCGACTCCTGGCCCACGACGTCGTAGACGGCGATGGGACCGCCGAGCGTCGACAGGCTGACCTTGCCTTGCACGATGCGCGAGATGCCGACCACGATGAACTGCACGACGTCGACGGTCTCGTCGATGGCGCTCGGCAGGGCGTAGTGCCAGAAGCTCGGGCCGCCCGCGGGGGGCTGCTGCACGGTGGGCAGCCAGTGGGCGGTGCGCATCACGAAGCGGACGCGGGCGTTGCCGAACTCGTCCGTCCAGCTCTCGCGGCGGAGCTCGATCGTGCCGCTGTGGCGCGCCCCGTCGCGCAGCCAGTGCAGGGTGTGGGCGCGCTCGGGCGCCGCGTCGAGCTTCTCGACCAGCATCGACCAGGTGACGAGCTCGTGGTCGCCGAGCGCGGTGATGCGGTCGCCCGGTCGCAGGCCCGCGTTCCACTCGGCCGAACGCTCCTCGACCTCGGACACGTAGAGGTCCGCCGACTCCATGCCGGTGCGGACGCGCATGTCGGCGCCGGTCGGCTCCGGCGTGAGCGCCGCCACGCCGGACTCGTACACGGACACCTCGCCGAGCCCGCCGAGCGCGTCCGGCACGCGCACCGGGCGGAGGTAGGTGACGGGCACCGTCTCGCCCTTGTTCTGGGCGACGACCGCCTCGAGGTCGGCCAGGGTCTCGACCGGCGTGCCGGCCACCTCGGTCACGCGGTCGAAGGTGCGCAGGCCCGCGCGGTACGCGGGCGAGGCGGCCTCGCCGACCCCGACCACGGCCGCCGGCTCGTTCGGCATGACGCCGATGGAGCCCTCGCGCTCGACGAGCTCGAAGGGCTTCTCGATCAGGCGCTCCTCGGGCGTGATGTGCACGTCGACGTGCTCGTTGTCGCGGAAGATCTTGAAGTGCAGATCCTTGCCCGGGTGCTTGCCGACGACGCGGCGCAGCTCCGCGAAGGTCGAGATGTGCACGTCGTCGATCTCGAGCACGCGGTCGCCGGGGCGCAGCTTGCCGTCGGCGGCGTGGCCCGGCAGCACGATGCCGATGGTCGGGGGCGTGAAGTCGCTCTCGCCGAGGAACACGCCGAGGTAGAGCAGCACCGGGAACAGGATGTTCATCGCCGGCCCGGCCAGGACGATGATCACGCGCTTCCACAGCTTCTGCGCCTCGAAGGTGCGCGGCCGGTCCTCGGGCAAGACCGGCTCCTGCCGGTTCTCCTCGAGCATCTTCACGAAGCCGCCGAGCGGCAAGAGGCCGATGCAGTACTCCGTCTCGCGGCCGCGCAGGCGCACGAGCTTCGGGCCGAAGCCGATGGAGAACATCAGCACCTTGACCCCGAAGATCTTCGCCCACACGAAGTGGCCGAGCTCGTGCACGAAGATGAGCACGCTCACGAGCAGGGCGAAGTACAGGATGTCCACGCGGCGCGAATCCTAGCGCGGGGCGCGAGGCGAGGGAGCGGAAAGGGGTGGGCTCAGGGCCCCGCCGCCTCGATCGTGGCGTGGTCGCCCGCGAGGCAGCCCTCGAAGAAGCGCACGTACTGCGCCCGCGCGACGTCGGAGAAGATGAGCTCGCCGTGGTTCGCCGGCGCGCCGTCGTCCATGTGCGTGAACTGCACGATGCCGCCGGTGCCGCCGGCGGCGAGGTTCCGGTAGGCCGGCGTCGTGCCGAGCACGGCGCCGCTGAAGGGCACGACGGGGTCGAGCAGCGGCAGGCCGGCGGCGCGCGCCAGGGCCGAGCTCGTCGAGTTCGGGACGATGTTGTCGTCCACGACCTCCTGCAGGAGCACGTCGCGGCCGCTCCAGTCGGCGACGCCCGCGAGGGCCTCGCCGGTCGCGTAGCGCGCGTAGTCGAGCGGATCGCCCGGATCGACGATGGCCTGCGCGGCGGCCATGAAGCGCGCGACGGCGCCGTCGCTGACGCCCGGCGGCCGCAGCGAGTCGACGATGAGGCCGAAGGTCTTCGAGTCGCGTAGCAGCGCCATGAGTCCCGCGCCGCCGACGTTCCAGACGGCGCAGCGGAGCTCGGGCGCGAGGGCGAAGATGGTCGCGCCCTCGACCGAGCCGAAGGAGTGGCCGATGTACGCGATGCGCGTCGGATCGAGGTCCGGGACGCCGTCGGGCGCGCCGAGCGGCAGCAGATCGAGCGTGCCGAGCGAGCCGAGCAGCCGCACGAGCTCGAGCTGGTCGCTCGCCATCTGGCGGAAGTTGTCGCGCGCCTTGCCGATGACGAAGGAATTCGAGGCCGCGTCGATGCCGAAGAACGCGAAGATGGACGCGAACGGGTCGCCCGGGTCCGCGGCGCGCGAGCCGTGGTGGGGCGAGTCGATCGACACGACCGCGACGTCGAGCGCCGCCAGGCGCTCGGCCGTGCCCCACGAGCCGTCCTTGTCGCCGCCGAGGCCGTGCTGGTAGATGACGATCGGCCGCGGGCCGGAGGCCAGGGCGTTCGAGAAGGCGAGGAAGACCTCGAGCCCCGCCGTCCCCTGCACGACGGGCGCGCCGTCCGGCCCGAGCTGCCACGTCCCGGTGGAGAGCGCGCGGTACTCGGGGGCGGCGTAGACGGCGCGGAAGCGCACGCGTCCGTCGGCCGCGAGCGACGACTCCTCGGTGAACGGCTCGAGGAGCACGGGGGGCGCCGCGAGGCGCCCGGCACGCGCCATCGCCGCGATCGGCCCGGTGACGCTCTCGGTCGTGAACGCCGTCGCGAGCACGACGTGCTCGCGCCCGAGGCCGACCTCGGCCTCGAGGATCTCGAGGGCCTCCGACACCTCCGCCCCGTAGGCGGAGCCTTCGGCGCCGTCGAGGAGCGCCTGCGTGAGCGCCGAGCGGCGCACGGGGCCGCCGTCGCGCGCCCGGAGGGCGTCGGTCACGACGAAGAGGTAGCGCGTGCGCTCGCGGAGCGGCGTCGCCGGCTCCACGATGAGCGTGAACTCGTCGGCGAGGTAGTAGGCGTCCTGCGCCTGTTCCCAGGCGCGCGGCACGAGGCCGCGGGTCGTTCCGCGCTCGGGCGAGGCCGGATCGACGTCGACGAGCAGCAAGGGGGCGCCCGGCGCACGGAAGCTCGCGGCGTCGCGCGCCGGCTCGGCGAAGGGCTCGCCGCCCTCGAGTCCCGTGACGAGGCCGCGGAGCTCGATCGGTCCGTCGAACATGACGGCGACGCCGCCCGTGGTCGAGAAGCCGTCGAGCTCGACGAGCTCGCCGAGCGAGATGGCGCCGGCCGGGCTCGTGATGAGATCGACCGTGTTGTGTGGGCCGATGTCGACGCGAAGCCCGGTCGGGCTCGTCGCGTCCGGGCGCGTGTACCGGTCGGAGGGGTACGGCGTGAGCGCGCTCGTCGGGGCCTCGGCGTAGATCGCCTCGACCCCGGGCGGCAGGGGCGCGAGCCCGTCGTCGGAGCACCCGGCCGGGCAGAGCAGGAGCGCGAGGCAGGCGAGGCGGC
>JADLAB010000153.1 GCA_020848455.1 Polyangiaceae bacterium | reverse complement strand
CGGAGCACGGGTCCGGGCGCCGGCTCGGGCCGGCACGGCGCGCTCGACGCGCCGGCCGGCTTCCAGAACGTCGCCAAGGCCTTCACGCGCGTCATCCCGGCGGCGACGAGCGGCCACACCGGCTGGGCGACGGAACCGCTCGGCAAGCTCGGCACCTTCACGGTGCGCATCACGGTCGACGCGGACGGCAAGCTCACCGACCTCGCCTATCCCGCCGACGCGCGCCCCCTCGTGCGCGCCATGCTCGAGAGCGCGCGCATCCTGCTCCAGGCCGGGCAGTTCGCGTTCTGGGGCGACAGCATCGCCGGCACCGAGACCCTCGCGCTCGAGCTGTCGCTCGAGCAGCGCGAGCCGCAGGAGCAGATCGAGCTCGGCCACGAGCTCCCGACGCCCGACCGGCCGGGCCGCGCGTACTTCACGCTGCCGTCGGGCCGGCACTTCGAGCTCAAGGTGGCGCTCGTCTCGCCTGCGCCTGCGCCGGCGCCTCGGCCGGCGCGAGGGTCGCGATGAAGCCGAGGCCGCGTCGGGTGCCCGTCAACGGCTCTTGCGCACCGGCCCGGCAGGCGTACTGATCGGGGGCATGAAGCTCCCCGCCCGCCCGCTCCGCCCGCTCGCCGCGCTCGGGCTCGCCCTCGGCTCGACGGTGCTCATGTCGGGCGAGGCCCGGGCCGACTGCTCCTGCCGAGAGGCCGCGGTCGTCGTGATGGGACACCGCGGCACGGGCACCAACGGCCCCGCCAATCCGTGGCCCGAGAACACCTTGCCGTCCTTCGAGCAGGGCGTGACCGAGGGGGCGGACTGGATCGAGCTCGACGTGCAGCACTCGGCCGACGGTGCGCTCGTCGTGCTGCACGACGAGACCGTGGACCGGACGACCGACGGCACCGGCTGCGCCGGCGCTCTCGACCTCGCAGCGCTCGCGGCGCTCGACGCGGCCGCGGGCACGCCGCTCGCGGGCACCGGCGTCACCATCCCGACGCTCGACGAGGTGCTCGCGGCCGTCGACGTCGGCGTCAACATCGAGATCAAGATCGAGAGCGGCGGGAGCTGCCCCGCGTCCGACCGCTCCTTGCTCGCGGCCGACGTCGTCGCGGCCATCCATGCCGACGCGAAGAGCCGGCCTTTCCTGGTGAGCTCCTTCGACGCCGAGGTGCTCACTTTGGTGAAGGCGCTCGACGCGTCCGTGCCGGTGGGCCTGCTCGGCGTCGATCCGGCGGACCTCGCCGTCGCCACGAGCCGCGGTTTCGACGCCCTGCACCCGTTCTACCTCGCCGTCGACGCGACGCTCGCCGCCGACGTACACGCGGCCGGGCTCACGCTCAACGCGTGGACGGTCGACGATCCGGCCTCGATCGGCAAGATGCTCGGCCTAGCGGACGGCATCATCTCGGACGAGCCCGGTCTCGTCGCGAGCCTGCGGGCCGAGGCCTGCGCCGCAGAGTGCCCCGCGCCGGCCGAGGAGACGAGCGGCTGCTCGGTCGGCGGCCGCGGCGCGAGCGGGTGGCTCGCGGCAGGGCTCTCCGGGCTCGGGCTCGCCCTCTTCGCGGCGCGGCGCGCGCGCGCGAGGCGGCCGTAGCGCAGGAGCGCGCCGGACCTGACCGAGCGCGCTCCCCGCTGCACTCCCGATCCGGTTGCGGACCTTGGGCCGCGCGTAATAGCGTCACCGGCGCGATGTCTCGAAGACCTCTCGAAGAGGCGGCACCTCGCGGCGCGGTTCGCGCCTGGGGCCGACTCGCCGCGCTGGCGTTGACGTGCTCGCTGCTCCCGCGCCACGCGTTCGCCGGTGGGGGCGGGCCCGAGCCGTCCACCGCCGAGGCTCCGCCCGAGGAGGCGGCCTCGGGCGACGGGCAAGCCGCGGGCGATGGGCAACCCGCGGGCGACGACGGACCCCCGCCGCCGGCGGTCGTCGAGCCCGCGGCCGGACGCGCGCCGATGTCGATCACCATCAGCGGCGGCGGCGCCAAGGGCGCCTACATGGCCGGGCAGCTCTACTACACCGAGCACGCGCTGCGCCTCTCGGACACCGGCGCCGAGCCGCGCGTGTACACGGGCGCGTCGGCCGGCGCGATCAACACGCTGATCTCCGTGCTCGCAGACTGCGGGCCCATGGCGCGCTCGCCTCGCGCGAGCGTCCAGTGGGGCGTGTGGATCCCCGTCGGCCTGCGCGAGCTCTACGAGCCCGACCGCCAGGGCGAGACCGCGCTGCTCTCGCGCCACGGCTTCGAGCCGGCCCTCGCCGAGCTCGCCCGGCGCTGGAGCGCAGGCCTGCCCGAGAGCTGCGACGTGCTCGTCGGCATCGCCGTCAGCCGTCTGCGGCCGCGCATCGTCGAGCTCATGCCCGGCTTCCCCAGCCTGCCGCGGACGGTGGAGAAGGTGCTCCTGAGGATCACCGGGCGGGGCGCCGGCAAGCCCCCCCAGCTGCGTAACTACGTCGATCCCGTGCAGGCCGTCCCGCAGATGATCCTGCCCCTCGACGGCGACGACGCCCGGCCCTTCGAGGCGCTCCAGGCGCTCGTCTTCGCGTCGTCGGCCTTCCCGGTCGGCTTCATGCCGGTCGACGTCGCGCACTGCCTGAGCGAGCCCGGCAAGCCGCCCCGCTGCACGCCCGGCGAGGCCGTCTCGGCCCAGTTCGTCGACGGCGGCGTCTTCGACAACCAGCCGCTCGGCCTGTCGCTCCAGGCCATGCGCGGCGTGACGCGTGGCCCGGACGGCGCCCTCGCCATCGCCGACACGCCGCGCGCGAGCTTCTTGCCCGAGTCGAAGTTCTACTACGTCGATCCGCGGGTCAGCACCTTCCCGCTGCCGGCAGCGAGCGACGCACCCCCGGTCACGGGCGTCTTCGGCGTGCTCGCCGAGATGTTCGGCATGGTCGACAGCGCCTTCTCGTCGGAGCTGCTCGGCGTCTTCGAGCGCGAGCCGAAGATCCGCGACCGGCTGGTGCTGACGAGCCGCCGCTTCCCGCACATCTCGAGCACCTTCGGCGGCCTGCTCGAGCGGTCGTTTCGCGAGTTCGACTTCTACCTCGGCATGTACGACGCCGCGCGCGCGGCGCGACGAGGCGCCCTCGGGCCGCTGACGCGCTTTCCCGAGGACGTCTTCACGGCCGATGGCGACGCCGCGGCCGTCGAGGGCTGGCGACCCTTCGGCTGTCTCCGCGCCGTCTTCGATGGCGAGGGCGACCCGGCCGACCGCTGCAGCGGCGAGGCGCTCGAGGACTTCCGCATCCTCGCGCAGGTGACGCTCGACCGGCAGCTCGATCTCTGCCGCGCCGCCGCCGCCGACCACCCGGACTGCGGCAGCGACGCCGCGACGCGGAGGGTCCCCGGCGTGACGGCGCTGCCCGACGGCGAGCGGCTGCGTGCGGAGGCAGAGAGCGACCTCGACTACCTCCTGCGCCTGCTCGGGGCCTACCACTTCTACTTTCACGACCTCGGCCTCGATCGAGACAACGCCGAGGACGCGCGCTGGGTGCTCCTGCGCCTGGCGCAGGACATGGTGTCGCACCTGGCGGCGGGCCAGCCCGAGAACGGCTTGCCGCTCGGCGTGCTCGGGCGCGTCGGCGTCGATCTGGCGCTCGGCTACGTGCCGCCGGTGCACATCCTGCACATGAGCCTCGGGCTCGGCGCCGAGCTCGGCTACAGCGTGGGCATCGACGATCCCGACGCCTCGTGGATGCGCTTCACGGCGGCCCTCGAGCTCGACGGCTTCTCGTCGCTGCTCGACTCCGACGACAACTACCTCGGGCTGCGGCCCAAGGCGGGCCTCGAGTTCGAGGTGCTCGCTGGCGCCCATGCGCAGCTTCGCCTGGGTGCTCGCGCCGGCTACCAGTTCTCCACCGCGGACTCGTTCACCCGCGAAGCCTGTGACTTCGACGACGAGGACACCCTGCCGTGCTCGCGCTTCCTGACCGAGGCCTACGTCGCGAGCACGTTCGTCGGCATCGTGCGGCTGCACGTCGCCGGCGTCTTCATGCCGCGCATGCACGCCGAGCAGTCGCATCGCTTCGGCGTGCGCCCGATGGTGGGCATCCAGCTCAACAGCCCGTTCTGAGCCATGGGAGCCGATAAGCAACGCGGTTCGGGGGTCGGCGGTGGCGCCCGCATCCTCCGCGCGTGCGTCGTCCTGGCGGTGCTCTCGAGCGCGAGGCAAGCCGCGGCGCAGCGCGGCAGCTACGAGCACGTCGCGTTCGGTGGCCGCGCGAGCGGCATGGCCGGTGCGGCCATCGCGCTGGCGGACGAGCCCTCCGCCGCCTTCTACAACCCGGCCGGGCTCGCCCAGCTCGACGTCGACATCCTCGCGCTCTCGGTGCAGGGCCTGGGGGGTGTGGTGAACGCGGAGGAAGGGCTCGTGCGCGTGGACGGAGCGACGGCGCCCGCCTCCACGACCTCGTTCGGAGCGCTCTCGACGTCGGCGGCGTACTCGTTTCCTCTTGGTGCCGCGGGCACGCTCGGGTTCAGCCTGGTCACGCCGGTGATCTCGGACGTGAGCCATGGCCAGGGCCTGCGCTCGGCCGGCGACGCCGTCGACGTGATCGTCGAGTCGGACATCACGGACAAGGAGCTGCTCCTCGGTCCGAGCTTTGCGGTCCGGGCCGGGCCGGCCTTCTTCGGCGCGACCCTCTACGTCGAGTACGCGTCGATCGGGCTCGACAGCCTGCAGGTGGTCGCGGCGCCCGCCGCCCTCGGTGGGCGCTACGAGCTCCACCGCACGCGCCGCAGCAGCGGCGAGCAGGTCGGGCTGACGGGCATCTTCGGCGCGCTCGTGCGCTTCGACGAGCACTGGAGCGGCGGGCTCAGGCTGCGCTTCCCCAACCTGCCGGTGTACTCGACCTCGACCCACACCTTCGTCGAGAGCGAGACGAAAGGCGGCGTGGCTTCGAGGCAGACGACGCTGCACGACGTCGAGGGCACCATGCGCTACCCGCACCCCTTCGGCTTGGGGCTGGGTGCCGGCTATCGCGCGCGCCGCATGACCGTGGCCTTCGACGTGACCGGCTACCTGCCGATGCTGGGCTACGACCTGTTCGGCGGCGCGAGCGAGCTCGGCGCCGGCGGTGCGCAAGAGCCGTGGGACCCGACACTCGCCGTCCCCGAGAGCGGCTTCGCGGCGAACGTCGCCCTCGGGCTCGAGGTGTTCCTGGTCGACTCGGTGTCGCTGCTGATGGGAGCGCGGGCCGACACGGCGGCGCTCCCCTCGGCGACGGCGTTCGACGTCGCCGGCGCGACGACCATGACGTTCGTCGGCGCGACGGTGGGCGCCCGCTACGTGTCCGAGGCCGGGACCTTCACGCTGGCGCTCGCCGCGCGGCAGGGCGCGGGCAAGATCGACTCGCTCGCGTGGCGCGACGGGGCGCTCGGGCGAGGCGAGCCGGGGAGCGCGCAGCAGACCACGGGCACGGCGGTCCTCAGCTTCACGCGGTCGCTCACCGCAGACTGGGTCGCGCTGCAGAAGCAGCTGAACACCCTGGTGGGGCGCTAGGCAACGCGCCCTGCTGCGGCGAACGATGCATCCGGATCTGCGGAGCGTGCTCGCTCGGCCTCCTCGACGTACGGAAAGTACGTGGTCGTCGGCCTCCGCTCCGCGCCACTGCGAGGGAGCGCGCCGGCCGTAGCCGAGCGCGCTCCCCGCTGCCTGGCCAGGCGGTCCTAGAACGCGCTCCCGTCGGCGCGGGTCCCCGGCGAGAAGTTGCCGACGGCGCCGACGACCAGGTTGTGGTTCACGAACGCGCCGCAGGTCGTGCCGACCACCGTGTCGGTCGCATCGGCCGTGAGGTTGCTCGACACGCCTGCCGTCGAGGTCGCATACGACACCGTGGCGAGCGTCGCCGAGGCGGCGTCCTCTACCGTGATCGAGGCATTCGTGTTGTTGAAGCTGAGGGCGTTCTGCGAGATGAGGACGGTGACACCCGCGAAGCTCGCGCAGCTCGCCGTCCCGCCCGAGAACACCACGACCGCCTCACCGGGGCGCAGCCCGAGCGGGGCGAAGGTGTGCTTCGGGGTGACGAGCGTCTCGTCGAAGATCTGCACGCCCGTGAGGTCCACGAAGCTCGCCGTCACGTTGACGAGCTCGACGAACTCGTCCTGCTCCTGCACGGTGCTGCCGTCGCAGTTCGCGTCGAAGGTCGAGTCGTTGGCGAGGAACTCGTTGATGATGAGCCCGTCGACCGCCGGCGGCGCCGCGGCCGTGACGTGAATGTCGAGGGCGTAGAGCGCGACGAGATCGCTCGCGGTGAAGCCGTTGACCTTGATGTAGTAGGTGCCCGGCTGCAGCATCATGGCCGTGTCCTCGGACGGGCCGAGGTAGGGGCAGAGCCCGTCGCCGTCGAAGTCGTCGTAGGCGAGCGCCGTCGCGTCGTCGGCGACGTCGCCGGTGCTGTCGAAGATGCGCAGATCGGGGTCGGCGGTGCAGTCGACCAGCGGATCGAGGGTGCCCAGGCCCCCGTAGTTGCCCGCGTTGCCGTCGATGGTCGTGTAGATCTCGAGGTCGACGAGCGAGGGCGCCGCGAGCGTGAGGACGAACACGTCGACGTCGCCCGCCGTGATCGAGCCGCGCACGATGTCGCCGGCTGCGACGGGGTCGGCCTCGGCGACGGTGCCGTTCGGCTCCGTCTCGGTGACCGTCGACTCGAGGATGCAGGTGGCCGAGCAGCGATCGCCGTCGAGGGCGTTGCCGTCGTCGCACTCCTCGGCCGGGCTCGTGTCGACGATGCCGTCGCCGCACGCGACGACGCAGGTCGAGGGCGTGCCGGAGCACTTGTAGCCCGGCTCGATCTGGCAGGTCGCGTCGCAGCCGTCGCCGCCCGCGACGTCGCCGTCGTCGCACTGCTCCGAGGCATCGTCGAGCGCGCCGTTGCCGCAGGTCGAAACGCACACCGACGGCTCGTTGGCGCAGTTGTACCCGGGCTCCTCCTGACAGAGCGCGCTGCAGCCGTCGCCGTCCGCCGCGTTGCCGTCGTCGCAGCCCTCGGGTGCCTCGATGGCGCCGTTGCCGCACAGCGTGGCCGTCGTCGTGACGGTCAGCGCGAAGGCGCCCTCGCTCGCCGCGACGTAGCCGTCGACGACGAGGTAGTAGGTGCCGGCCGGGAGGTTCACGTACTCGAGCGTCTCGGTGCCGCCGGGGCCCACGGAGTCGGCGCAGCCCTCGGGCTCGCCCGGCTCGCTCACCTCGGTGGCGAGGTCGCACGGCGCCGTGAGCAGGCGCACGACGCCGTCGTGGCTCGGGGCGAGCTCGATGAGGACGTCCTCCCCGCCCGGGAGCGAGACCTCGTAGACGAGGTCGGCGCCCGCGCCGCTCGTGAAGCCGTCGCAGACGGCGGCCGCGACGTCGTTGCCCGCGCCGGTCGTGTCGCCCGTCGCCGTGCCCGTTCCGCCCACGACGTCGATGAAGAGCGGCGCCGCGCACGAGCCGTCGCGCGCCAGGCACACGCTCGGCTCGCCCGAGCACACGAAGTCCGCCTCGACCGCGCAGGCTGCATCGCAGCCATCGGCGGCCACGGCGTTGCCGTCGTCGCACGTCTCGGTCACGTCGTTGACGAGACCGTCGCCGCAGAACTCGTCGACGCAGACGGCATCGCAGCCGTCGTCGTCCGCCGTGTTGCCGTCGTCGCATTCCTCGCTCGCGGCCGTGTTCTGGGTGCCGTCGCCGCAGGTGACGAAGGTGCAGTCGGCGTCGCAGGTGGCGCTCTCGCCCGAGTCGTCGCAGTCCTCGCTTCCGGCGACGTTGCCGTCGCCGCACACGTTCGCGACGCCGCCCTGGCCGCCGTCGCCGCCCTGGCCACCGCCGCCGGTCGACGTGCTCGAGGTCGTGCTCGAGGTCGTGCTCGAGGTGGTCGTCGTCGTCGTGGGGAAGTCCGTCGTGGTGTCCTCGTTGCAGCCCGCCCCCACGAGCGAAGCGCTCACGAGCACACCAGCCAAGCCCAAGGATCGAAGTTGCATCACGCCACCCTCCGTCGTGCCACCACCCCCGCGAGCTGCGAGAGCCGCACCCGCCGTAGCACCGCGGTGCGGCGGCCGCGAGGCCCGAGCACGGCACGGTGCGCCCGCGCGTCTCGGCGGTTCCTCCGCGCGAGCCTCCGTGAGAGTCTCGGCCGAGGATGAGGCCGATGAGGAGAGGGGAGACGCCCGTGAGTCGTCGTCGTGAGCTCGCCCGAGCGCCTGGCGTGCGGCCCCGCGGTCGGGTCGGTCGGGTGCTCGGCGTCGTGCTCGCGACGGGCGCGCTCGGGGCGTGTGGCGCCGACGGCCCGAGCTCCGCGACGGCCCCGAGCGCCGCGCGCTCGAGCGCCCCGGGCCCCGCGACCTCGTCCGGGCGCGCTGCCCCAGCGCCGAGCGCCGTCGGCGTGCCGAGCTCGAGCGCATCGAGCTCCGCCGCCGCCGACACCGAGCCCGTCGTCCGCCTGGAGCTGCGCACCGGGCCGGACGGTCGCGTGAGCGTGAGCTTCGACTACCCCCACGCGCCCTATCTCCTGCTGCCCGACGCGCCGCCGGCGAGCTACGCCGAGCTCGTGGGCATCGCGCTCGCTCGCTTCGACAGCGTGATGCCTCGGGTCGTCGTCTCGGCGGGCCCGAACACCCCGCACGCGACGGTGGTGGCGCTGCTCGACGGGCTCCGCAAGGCCGGCGTGACGGCCGTGTCGCTCACCCCCGAGCGCGCGCCCTGAGGCCCGCGCCGCGCTCAGGCACCGCGCAGGTGGCCGACGACGCGGAGGAAGTTCGCGCCGAGGATCTTCCGCACCGTGTCGGGCGCGAAGCCGCGCCGCAGCATGAGCTCGACGAGGCGCGGCAGCTCGAGGCAGGTCGGCAGATCGCGCGGCGGCGTGATCGCGCCGTCGAAGTCGCTCCCGAGCGAGGCGTGGTCGTCGCCCACGGTGCGCACGATGTGCTCGAGGTGGCGCACGATGCTCTCGGCCTTGCCGCCGAGGAGGCCGTCGCCGAGAAAGCTCGACTGGTACATGACGCCGATGGTCCCGCCCGTGTCGGCGATGGCGCGGAGCTGGGCGTCGTCGAGGTTGCGCCAGTGCTCGAAGGCACCCGAGACGCCCGTGTGCGTGTCGATGAGCGGCTGGCTCCGGTCGTGGACCGCGACGGCGTCCCAGAAGCCGCGCTTCGAGATGTGCGCCAGATCGACCAGGATCTTCTTGTCGTTCAGGCGCCGTACGTAGTCGCGCCCGAAGCTCGACAGGCCGTCGTCGTCCGGGCCGCGCATCGGCGAGCTCGTCGACCCGATGCGCGAGCTCGACAGGTGCACGAGCGTGATGCGGATGACGAGATCGTCGACAATGAGGTCGAGCGCCGCGAGGTCGCGGTCGAGGGCGTTGCCGCCCTGGATGCCGACGAAGGCCGCGTGCTTGCCGGCGGCGCGCGCCCTCTGGTACTCGCCGAGGTTGCGCACGAGCGCGAACTGCTCGGCGGCCTCGGCGAACACGGCCCGGAGGCGCGCCTGGTTGCGCACGAAGGCGCGCGCGCGCCCGGCGGCGCTGCGCGCCGGGTTCGTGGTGATGACCCAGATGGCGCCCGAGAGCGCGGCCTCGAGCGCGCGCGGGAAGTCGACCTGGCTGTAGAAGCGCGCGCCGAAGAGGCCGTGGCCGTGCCGCTTGAACAGGTCGTAGCCGAAGATGCGCGTCCAGATGAACGAGTCGACGTGCAGATCGATGACCTCGCTCGCGAGGTAGAGCTCCACGGCCTCGCGCGAGATGCCGAGGGCGCGGGCCCAGGCCGCGGGATCCTTCCGGTGGTCGACGTGCTCGATGTGCATGGGGCCTCGGGCCGAGACACGCACGTCCCGGCGCCGGACTCAAGCGCCCGCGGCCCCGGGGGCGGGAAGGCCGCGCGCCGGCCGGGCGTTGGGGCCCGAAGGGCGCGTCGCGGGCGAGCCCGGCACGCGCCCGTGCGCGGCGCGCGGCGCAAGGGCCTGGCACTTGCCGTCGTCATGGCGTAGCGCTAGCGGCGTCTGCCGGACGAGCGCCGCGCCCCCGCGGGGACGGCGCCCGGTGGACACGCGCGGAACCGATGGCAACGATGGGCGATACCGAGATCCCGCAGAGCGAGCCAGAGCGAGAGGGCGCGCCGTCGGAGCCCCCTGCCGCGAGTCCGTCCGAGCCCGCACCGGCGGACGCCGCGGGCGCCGGCGCCGAGCGCTCTCGTACGAGCGCGCCGCCCCGGCGGCCGTCCGCACGCCGCCGCCGCGCCCGCGCGCTCAAGGTGGGGCTCTTCGCGCTCGCGCCGCTCCTCGCCCTCCTGCTCGCCTTCGGCGTCGATCGGGCGCTGAAGACCGGCTGTGTGCTCCGGGGCGTGACCCTCGCGGGGCGCGATCTCTCGGGCCTCGACCGGGTCGCGGCCCGCGCCCTCGTGAACGAGCTCGCGGCGGGGCTCGCCGCGGCTCCGCTCGAGGTGCGCGTGCGCGGCAAGAGCTACACGCTCGCTCCCGGCGAGGTCGGCTTCGCGCTCGACGTCGAGGCCACGCTCGATCGCGCCTTCGCCGCGGGTCGGCAGGGCGGGCCGCTCGCCGAGCTCGGCTTCTGGCTCGGGCGCTTCGCCTCGCGCGTCGAGGTGACGCCGAGCGCGGCGCTCGACC
Source organism: Polyangiaceae bacterium (assembly GCA_020848455.1). Taxonomy (GTDB): domain Bacteria; phylum Myxococcota_A; class Polyangia; order Polyangiales; family Polyangiaceae; genus JACRDA01. The sequence continues at coordinate 31,541 of JADLAB010000153.1, read as the reverse complement.
GCGAAAGGCTCGAGGCGCTCGAGGCGCGCTGGGAGGCGGACGCGATTCCGGACCCACCCTTCGACGGCGCGATCGTGGCGCGCGACGGGGCCGTCGCCGCCGACTATCCGCGCGCCGGCAAGGGCCTCGACCGCGGGGCCGGGGCCGACGCGCTGCTCGCGGCCCTGATGCAGGAGACGCGGGCCGCGCTCGAGCTGCCGGAGGCCGTCCGCGACGCGACCCGCGACCGAGGCGCCGTCGACGACGCGCTCGGGCGGGCCCGCAAGCTCACCGCCGGGGTCATCGTGCTCGCGGCCGAGATCCCACCGCCGCCCGCGACGGTCGAGCAGCCGGGGGCCGTCGGCCCCGACAAGTCGCCCCCGGCCGGGCGCAAGGGGCCCGCGCCGCGCAGGCCCCCGCCGAAGCCGAAGCCGAGGAAGAAGGGTCCGAAGGCGCCCGACGCCGAGCCGCCGCCGGCCGCGCCCCCGATCGAGCGCGTGGAGCTCACGGTCTCCGCGCGCGAGCTCGCCGAGACGCTGCGCAGCCGCTGGGTGCGCGGCGCGGGCGAGGCGGACCGGCTCGAGCTCGCGTTCGCACCCGAGGGCCTCGAGAAGCTCCTGGCGCCGCTCCGCCAGAAGCTCGACCGCCCCACGGTGGACGCGCGCTTCGTCGTCGGCGACGACGAGATCGTGCGCATCGTCCCGAGCCAGGGGGGCTTCTCCGTGGACGCCGCCAAGGTGGCGGCCGCGCTCTACGCGGCGGCGGAGCGCCCCGAGCGGCGCGGCGCGCTGCCGCTCGACCCCGGGCCTGCCCCTGCCTTCACGACCGAGCAGGCGCTCGCGCTCGGCATCACCCACTTCGTGAGCGAGTTCACGACCCACCACCCGTGCTGTCAGCCGCGGGTGAAGAACATCCACCGCATCGCCGAGCTGCTCGACGGCACGGTCGTCAAGCCGGGCGCCACGCTCAGCCTCAACGAGCTCGTGGGCCGGCGCACCGAGGCGCACGGCTTCGTGCCCGCGCCGAGCATCGAGGAAGGCGAGATGGTGGACACCATCGGCGGCGGCATCAGCCAGTTCGCCACGACCTTCTTCAACGCCGCGTTCTACGGCGGCTACGACATCGTCGAGCGCACGCCCCACAGCTACTACTTCAACCGCTACCCGATGGGGCACGAGGCGACGCTGAGCTACCCCAAGCCCGACCTCGTCATCCACAACGACACCGAGGCGGGCCTGCTCATCAAGACCAGCTACACGGCCACCGCCATCACCGTGAAGTTCTTCGGCAACAACGGTGGCCGCAAGGTGCAGGCCGAGCGCTCCGCCATCCTCGAGGTGGTCAAGCCGCCGGTGAAGCTCGTCCCGAACCCGCGCCTCGAGCCCGACGATCACAAGCTCGAGGAGCGCGGTGCGGTTGGCTGGTCGGTCTGGGTGTCGCGCGTGCTCACGCTGCCGGACGGCACCTCGAAGAAGGAGAAGCGCAAGGTCGTCTACAAGCCGAAGACCCGGCGCGTGCAGGTGCACCCGTGCAAGATCCCCGAGGGCGAGGAGGGCTACACCGGCGAGCGCTGCCCCGAGAAGGAGCCCGACGAGAAGGAGCCCGGCGCCACGGACGCACCGAAATCGGCCGAGGAGCTCATCCCCTTCGAGCTGCCCCCGGGCGGTGGCGAGACGACACCCGGCGAAGAGCGCCCGGTCGAGTGAGCGCAACGGGGCCGAGGCGCGCACGCCGCTACGCGCTCGCGGCCGAAAGCGCGTAGCGCGCTCGCAGGCACATTGCTGCTTTTCCCCGGGGTTTGTTGGCCCCGTCGCCGGCGCGTCGTTACCAATTCCATGTGAGCGGCGTTCGATTTTTCGGCTTGTGCTTGGGGCCGCTGGTGGCGCTCGGGTGCGGCCGCGCGGGCGCCGTCGCCGCGCCGCCGGTCGTGCCTGCGAGCGTCCCGACACCCGCGCCGCCCTCGGGGGCGCACCTCCCAGACGGCGATGGGGCGACGGCCCTGCTCCCCGCGGCCTCCGCGGCACGGGCGCCCTTCGCCCCGCTGCCGGAGCTCGGACCCGCGACCGGCGCCTCCTCCGACGCCCGCGGCGCGCTCGCGCTCGGCTCGCCCTGGGGCTACGTGCTGCCGGTCGATCACGGCATGCGCTGGGACCTCGGCGGCAAGGGCTACTTCGGCGCCCCGCGGGCACGGGGTGGCCACACCGGCGTCGACTTCCTGGCCCCGCTCGGTACGCGCGTGCTCGCCCCCTGCGCCGGACAGGCGCACGCCGGCACCACCGACGGCCTCGGCCTCTGGGTTCACCTCGTGTGCCCGGTGCCCGAGGCGCTCGGCGCCGGGCTGCACGCGTCGCTCCTCTTCGCGCACCTCGGCTCCGAGGACGTCGGCGCGGGCCCCGAGCTCGTGGCCGCGGGCGCCGCACTCGGCAGCGTGGGCAAGTCGGGCGCCGAGGGGCCGTACATCGCGCCGCACCTGCACCTCGAGCTCATCGCGCACGCGAGCGAGGCGGCGGCGCTCGCCGAGCGTCACGCGCCGGACGACGTCTCCGACGAGCCCGCCGCCGAGCGCTTCTTCGCGGCGCTCGAGGCTCGGTGCCTCGCCCCGGCGGGCTTCGGCGCCCGCAAGGCACCGGCGCGGTGCGGGCGGCGCGTCGACCCCTTCGTCGCGCTCACCTGCCTGACCCTCGGCAAGCCGTCGCCCACGACGGCGCGCTGGCCCGTCGGGAGTGCGTCCATGCCGTGGAGCGAGGTGTACGCCGCGAGCGGCTTCGACGTCGAGCTCGGCCGTGCGGCCCCGCCAGCGCCCGCACGTGCCCCGAGCGCGCCCGTCGCCGCGCTCCGCGCCGTGCTGCTCGGGTCGGGAGACTGAGGCGTGGCGCGCGGGGGCCTGCCCTGGCGGAGGTCCCGCTGCTAAGCTCGCGGGCCATGTCCCTTCCGAGACGTGCTCTCGCCCTCGCCGCCGTCGCGCTCGCCGCCGGCGCGGCGCTCGGCTGCGGCCCGAAGCTGCCCGAGGCGCTGCGCCCCGAGGCCGACAAGACCCCGAAGGGCCAGCTGCTCATCGTCGAGTTCGTGGACTTCGAGTGTCCGTACTGCCGCGAGAACCACCTGGCGCTGCGGGCGGCGCTCGAGCCGTATCGCCAGCGCGTGCGGCTCGTCCGTAAGCAAGTGCCGCTCGACAAGCACCCCATGGCCCGGCCCGCGGCGCGCGCCGCCGTGTGCGCCGACAAGCTCGAGCGTGGCGACGCCATGGCGGATGCACTCGCGCAGGCCCCGCTCGAGGACATCGGTCCCGAGGGCATCCTGAAGCTCGGCGCCTCGGTCGGCCTCGACCCGAGCCTGCTCGAGGCATGCGTGAACAACCCCGCGACCGAGGCCCACATCGCCGCCGATCTCGCGCTCTTCGAGGCCGTGGGCGGCACGGGGGTGCCGCGCCTGTGGATCGGCGCCGAGGAGCTGCGCGGGCGCCAGGACCAGGCGACCTTCGCCCGCGTCGTGGCCGACGCGCTCCACTGAGGCGCCGAGCCCATGCCCACCGAAGTCGAGGTGCGGACCACCCGGTGGCCGCCGCCGACCTGCCGTCGGCCGACGCCGTCCTCGAGCACGTGCTCACGGCCCCGGCGGCTCCGGCGCCGCTCGACGGTCTCGAGAGCTGGTGGCGCGGGCACCTCCTGTTCGCCGCACGCTTCTGGCTGCCCATCGATCTCGCGTTCGCGGCGGGCTTCGCGGCCGACCGGCCGGGCTACGCCTTCGCCTCGGGCTACCAGGCGGCCGGCGCCACGCTGGTCGCGGCGCTCGGACCGAAGGGCGCCTCGGTCGCGGCAGCCCGGCCGCTCGCGCTGTGTGCCACCGAGGAGGGTGGTGCCGCGCCGCGCGCCATCCGCACGCGCCTCGTGCGCGCGCCCGACGGCGCGCTCCGGCTCGACGGGCAGAAGACCTTCGTCACGCTCGGGAGCTTCGCGGCGGAGCTCCTCGTCGTCGCGAGCGAGGGCGAGCGGGACGGGCGCAATCGTCTGCGTCTGGTGCGCATCCCGCGCGAGCGCGCCGGCGTCGTCGTGGCTCCGCTGCCGGAGGCGCCGTTCGTCCCGGAGATCCCCCATGCGGCGCTCGTGCTCCGGGCCGTCCGCGTCGCCCCCGAGGAGCTCGCCCCCGGCGACGGCTACGACCGCTACCTGAAGCCCTTTCGCACCGTCGAGGACTGCGCCGTCCACGCCGCCTTGCTGGGCTGGCTCGTCGGGGTCGGGCGCCGCTCGGGCTTCGGGCGGCCGCTCGTCGAGGGGCTGTGCGCGAGCTTCTGCGCCGTGCGCACGCTCGCCCTCGCGGATCCCAGCGCGCCCGCCACCCACGTGGCGCTCGGCGGCGTGCTCGCCCAGGCGGCGCGCGACATCGCGGCGCTCGACACCGAGTGGCCTCGGGCCGAGGCGGTGGTCGCCGGCTACTGGCAGCGCGACCGTGCGCTCCTCGCGGTCGCGGGCAGGGCGCGCGCGGCCCGGCTCGAGGCGGCCTGGCGGCGGCTCGGCGCGCCGCCGGGCTGAGCCCGCGCCGATGCGCGCGTGCCCCCGCGCGGTCGGAAAACTTGCCGGGGGGCCGCCGAGCGTTCAGACAAGGCACGTGACCCGAGGTGCCAGCGCCCTGCTGCTCGCGGCCGCGCTCGCGCTCGCGGCCTGCAATCCCCGGGCCTCGAGCGACGTCGCGCAGGCGACCACGCTCGCCGCGGCCGCGAGCGGGTCCGCGGTCGGGACGAGCTCCGGTGCCACGACCGGAGCCGCCGTCGCCGCGCCACCCGCCGGCAGCGCGCCCGCGGTCGCGAGCGCGGCTCCGGCGCCCGTGCCGGACGCCTGCGGCCCGGTCGACGGGCTCCTCTTGTTCGCGGCGCCGCGCGACCCCGCGCCCGGCGCGACGCTGCGCATCGTGGCCGTGAGCGAGCGCCCGCTCGAGGGTGCGCTCGAGGTCGTCGGTCCGGGCGGCGACGCGCCACAGGCGTCCACCGAGCGCGGGGGCGGCCCGCCGTACAGCTGGCTCGTCCGCGTCGACGGAGCGCGCGAGGGCCGCTACGCCGTGCGCTTTCGCGGCCCGGGCGTGCACGCGTGTCGCGACGTCGCCGTGACGACGGCGCGCGCGGCCGCCCCGAAGGTGCTCGCCTGGGGCGTGTGGCCGGTCGTGGCCGAGTGGACCCCCGACCTGGAGAACCTGTTCTCTGCCTGGCTCGAGCGCCTGTTCGACGATCCGCTCGACCGCCAGCCGGCGTGGCCGGCCCTGCAGGACGTGCTGCGCGACGCCGGGCGCAACTTCCTGCACGACCACCTCGGGGCGCGCGAGGACGACCCACCCGAGGGCGGCGGGCACGCGCCCGCGCTCGAGCCCGACTGCGCCGACCTGCCGTACGCCTTGCGCGCCTACTTCGCCTACAAGCTCGGCCTGCCCTTCGGCTTCTCGCGCTGCACCCGCGGCGGCCCCGCCGGCCCACCGCGCTGCGAGCGCTGGTACTCCGTGCTCGCCGAGGCGCGCGGCGACGGCGGCCCGCGCGGCTTCGGCAACTTCGTGCGCGTGGCGATGGCCGACCGCGTGCACTCGGGCTCGGCGCGCGCCGTGGCCGACAAGGACGGAGGCGACTACTACCCGGTGCCGCTCACTGCCGACTCGCTCCGCCCGGGCCGCATCTATGCCGATCCCTACGGGCACGTGCTCGTCATCGTGCGCCGCGTCGCGCAGACCCCCGAGTCGGGGGGCATCCTGCTCGCCGTCGACGGGCAGCCCGACGGCACCGTGGCGCGGCGGCGCTTCTGGCGCGGCAACTTCCTCTTCGACGACAACCCCCTGCTCGGCAGCCCCGGGTTCAAGCGCTTCCGCCCCATCGTGTTCACGGGGCAGGGTGGCGCTCGGCCCCTCGGGAACGACGAGATCGCGGGCGCGCCCGGCCATGGCGACTTCTGGCCCGAGCTCGCCAAGCTCTCGGTCGAGGCCTTCTACGACGCGATGGACGACGCGCTCTCGCCCGAGCCGCTCGACCCCGAGCGCGCCTTGCGCGAGACCCTGCAGGCCCTCGAGGAGCAGGTGCGCGGTCGCGTGCTCAGCGTCAAGAACGGCGACGACCACTTCAAGAAGGGCGCCGGGCGCATCGACATGCCGGAGGGGCCGAGGATCTTCGAGACCGAGGGCCCCTGGGAAGACTTCTCGACGCCGTCGCGCGATCTGCGGCTGCTCATCGCGATCGACGTCGTCACGGGCTTCCCGGCGCGGGTGGCGCGTCGCCCCGAGCGCTTCGCGATGCCCGCCGGCAAGAGCGTCGACGCGGTGCGCGCCGAGCTCGAGGCGCTGCTCGCCCGCGACGCCGCCGCGCGTCGCGTGAGCTACGTGCGCAGCGACGGCAGCTCCTTCGAGCTGTCCCTCGCCGACGTGCTCGCGCGCTCGAAGCAGCTCGAGATGGCCTACAACCCGAACGACTGCCCCGAGGTGCGCTGGGGTGCGCCGGCCGGGAGCGCGGAGCTCGCCACCTGCCGGCGCCACGCGCCGAAGGATCAGGTCGATCGCATGCTGAAGTACCGCAGCTGGTTCGCCGAGCGCCGTCGCCCGGCGCGCAAGTGAGCCCGCCCCGGGCTCACTTCGGCAGGAAGCTGAAGACGAGGGCGCCGTTCGTGTCCTTGCTGATGAGCACGAAGCACCGGACGCCGCTGCGCACCATCTCGTAGGCGAGCGCGCCCTGTACGTCCTTGCGCTCGGTGAGCGTCCAGCCCTGCGCGCGCGCGTCGCCGAGGAAGCGCGCCCCGATCTGCGCGTCGAAGGGCACGTAGCGGTACTCGTAGGCCGTGAAGCCGTCGCCGTTCATGGTGCTCGTCGTGCCGCCCGCCGGCACGCGCATACCCGGCACGGACGGTACGAAGACCCACGCGTCCGCCGCGGGCGGCGGCGGGCGCTTTGCGTCTGGGTCGCACGACGGATCGCCCTTCGCGCACTTCGGCTTCGGGTTCTTGACCGCCTCGACGAGCTCCTTGCCGCCGAGGGCCTCGAGGTCCGCGTCGCTCGGAGCCTCGCCCTCGGCGAGCTTCTCGACGATCTTCGCGGCCTGCTCGGCGCGCGTGCGCATCGTCTTGGCGTACGCCTCGAGCTTGCTCACCTCGTCGCTGGTCGCCTCGCCCTTGACCACCATCAGGACCTTGGTGCCGTCGACCTCCACCTTGGCCGCGTCCGCCATGCGGCGCCCCATCGCCTCGCCGGCCTGCTCGGCCTCGCGCTGCTCGACCGAGGTGTCGTCGCCCTTGGCAGGCGCCGGCGGCTTGTCGGCCTCGCGCTTCTTGTTCGCCTCGGCGACCGACGCCGCGTAGGCCTTGAGCGCCTCGCCGATGCCCTTGGCCGCCGCCTCGTCCTTGCACACGAGCTCGATGCGCAGCTCGGCCTCGGTGGGCGTGACCCGCTCGCCCCAGCCCCAGACCTTGAGACCGGCCTTCGTCGCCTCCTCGAGCTTCTTCTCGACGTCGTCGGCGGCCTTGCCGGGCAGGGGAAGGTCGAAGGACTCCGGGCTCCCGATGCGGTAGCCGTCATAGTCGGCGAGCGTCTTGGCGAGCGCGCCGAGGTCGTCGCCGTTCGTCACGGTGTTGTTACCGCCCGCCGAGAATGCGGCCGCGAAGGCGCGCAGAGCGCCGAGGTCGCCGCCCATCCACAGGTCGTCCGAGCCGAGCTTGACGAGACTGCTGGCCTCGTCGCTGCACTTGTCGCCCGGTTTGCCGCCCTCCCCGAGGCGGCAGTAGCCGCTGGCACCCGCGATCTCGCTCGTCTCCTGCATGCGCGCGGGCTTCGGATCGAGCTTGTCGAGGCCGCTCTTCACGAGCCCGACGCGCACCTTCTTGTCGCCGCTCGCGAACGCCACGCGGTAGTAGATGGGGTCGCTGCCGAGCTCGCCGGCCGCCGCCTTGCCGCAGCGCACGAGCTCGGTGAGCTCGTCCTTCTTGGCGAGTGCCTGGGCCACCTCGTCGCGCGCGTACGAGCTCCGCGCGCGCACGAGATCCCGGAAGACGTCGGTCCCACCGCAGAAGATCTGTCCGGCGGACGACCAGCGCGCCGCATTCGGCAGCTCGCTCGCCTTCATGCCGAGCGAGCGCGCCACGCCGCGCGTCATCGACTCGCGCCGGATCTCCTTCGTCTGCGCCGGCAGCTTCGCGAGGTCGCACGGCAGCGCGGCCGCTCCCCCACCGCAGCGCGCGACGAGCAGGACGGCGCCGATCAACGCACCGAGCCCGACGACGCCGCCGACGACGAGCGGCAGCCGCGACTTCTTCGCCGCCGGCTTCGCGGGCGCCTGACCCGGCTGCGGCCCGTAGCCTGGCTGGGGTGCCGGGTAGCCGGGCTGGCCGTAGCTCTGGCCCTGCGCATGGGGCGCCCCTGCTGCAGGCCCCTGGGGTGGTGGGTAGCCCTGCGGCTGCGGCTGGCCATAGGCTTGCGGCTGCGGCTGGCCGTAGCCCTGCGCCTGCGGCTGAGCCTGGGGCTGCGCGTAGCCCTGCGGCTGTGGCTGAGCCTGGGGCTGCGGGTAGCCCTGCGGCTGCGGCTGACCGTACGCTTGCGGCTGCGGCTGAGCCTGGGGCTGCGGGTAGCCCTGCGCCTGGGCCTGGGGCTGCGGGTAGCCCTGCGGCTGCTGCGGCTGGGCCTGGGGCTGCGGGTAGCCCTGCGGCTGCGGCTGAGCCTGCGGTGCCTGCGGTGGCTCACCCGTGTAGGCGGGCTGCAGGACCGTCGCGGCGACGGGCTTCCAGCCGGGTGCCTGCCCGGGTGGCGCGAAGTTGGGACCCGCCAGCTGCGTCGCCCCCGGACCGTAGGGATCCGGTGCTTGCGGTCCGCCGCCGCCCGCCCCGCCCGCAGGTTGTCCCTGGGCGGGCCCGCCGGGTCCGCCTTGCCATCCGCCGTTGCCGTTCGCCATGAGTGTGCGCCTCTGGGTGCCGTCGCGATCGTCGCTCGCGTGCCCACGGTGGGCCCACGAGCCGGGTCGCCGGGTAACCGCGAGTCATAGACCCGCCGCGCCGCGGGGGCGAGCGTCGCGGCGGGGGCCCGATCGCCGGCCGACCGCGCGCGCCGAGCGCTCAGGGGTACGTCGCCGACACGTCGAGCAGGAAGGTCCGCCCGTCCTGCCGGATGGTGCGGCTCGCCGCCGACTCGGAGATCGGCACCTCGTGCTTCCAGTCGAAGGCGTTGTAGATCCCGAGCACGTAGTGGATGCCGTAGCGCGTCGCCGTGCCGCTCAGCGCCACGTCCGCGATGACCGCCGGGCGCGTCACCTCGTCGCTGTCGAGCGCGATGCGGCGCGGCGCCTCCACGCGGGTGCGCACGCCGAGCACCAGCGCCTCGTTGACGATCGGCACGACACCCTTCGCTCCCGCGGAGTGCTCGGGCGCATTGATGAGGCGCGGGTTGTCGACGAGCGTCGGGTCGGTCGGGTTCAGGTACTGCGCGCGCTCGTAGCCGTAGAAGAGCGCGAGCATCCAGCCCTGCCGCCACTCACGCCGCAGCTCGGCCTCGACGCCCACGGTGAGCGCGGGCGAGTCGCTGTTCGCGTAGCGGATGATGTCCGAGCCCGGCGTGTCGTTGATGGTGTTGATGATGCTCTGGATGTAGCTCGTGTGCACCGCCCCGACCGCGACCCAGTCCTCCTCGAAGCGCTGCGAGTACTCGATCTCGTTCGAGATGATCGACTCGGGCTGGAGCTGCAGGTCACGGTCCGGGTCGCTCGCCTTCACCTGCGAGAAGCCGCCGTCGTTGTAGAGCTGCTCGTAGATGCTCGGCGCGCGGAACGCGCGGCCGCTCATGATCTTGAGCGCGCCGCCCTCGGTGGGCTTGAAGATGAGCGCCCCGCGCGGCACGAAGATGGCGCCGAAGGTCGAGTAGATGTCGACGCGCGCGCCGACCGAGACCTTGAACCAGTCGACGGGGGTCGCGTCGAGCAGCGCGTACGCGGCGCCGAAGCGGTAGGGCTGTCGCTCGTCCATGTACACGCCGTCCGGGATCGGCTGCTCGTCGCGGCTCACCGAAGCGCCCTCGAGCGTCGCGGCCACGTGGAACTGCGCCTCGCCGCCCGCCGTGATGTGGATCTCGGGGATGGGCTTGACGACGACGCGCGCCTCGCCGCCGAGCCAGCTGCCGTAGTAGTCCTCGAGCAGCGGCGAGTCGGGCGCCGGCAGGTAGTAGACGCCGTGGAAGCGGTAGTGGTTCGCGTGCACGCGCGTGGACACGTCGACGATGTCGCCGATCTTGGGCTCGAAGCGGATTTCGCCGAGTGCGCGCCGGTCGCCGTACAGGGTGCGCGAGTCGTCGAACTGCGTCGCGGCGAGGCCCTGCGGCAGGTACTGGTCGCGCTGGTGATAGAACCACTGCGCCGTCAGCGGCCCGTACCAGAGCCGGCCGGCCGTCCCGACCGCGTCGAAGCGCTCCGTGCCGTGGGCGATCTGCTCGATGGGGCCGCGCCCCGGGTCGGTGCGGTCGACGGGCAGGTCGAAGCCCTCCGAGCGCGCGCCCGACACGCTCGCCCAGACGCCCCCGTCCTCGGTGAAGTTCCAGTGGAAGCCGCCGCGCCCGCGCGCCACGCCGTGGCCGTAGGTGCCGGCCGCCACGTGCACGCCGTCGAGCTCGTCGCGCGCGCGCGGCACGAGGTTCACGACGCCGCTGAAGGCGCCGGCGCCGTAGAGCAGCGACCCCGGGCCGCGCACGACCTCGATGCGCTCCACGTCGCCGAGGTCGTTGCGGCCGTCGCTGCCCACGTAGGAGCTGTTGAGCAGGTTGTCGTTGAGCGACGCGCCGTCCGAGAGCACGAGCAGGCGGTTGCCGTAGTCGTTGGGCTCGCCGATGCCGCGGATGCCCACCGACTGGTAGGCGCGGTCGTTCGACACGTACACGCCGCGCACGCCGGCCAGGGCGTCGGCGATGGTCGGGTAGCCGAAGGCGCGCAGCTCCTGCCCGTCGACGATGCTGAGCGAGCTCGGCGCGTCCTCGATGTTCTCCGTCACGCGCGACACCGCCTGGACCTGGCGCAGCGGCTCGAGCCGCAGCCCGAGCAGCTCTGCCTGGGCGTTCGCCTTCACCTCGATGTCGCGCACGAGCGGGGCGAAGCCGCGCTGCACCACCTTCACCTCGTGCTTGCCGACGGTGACACCCGGGATGACCGCCGGCGTGAAGCCGGAGGGCTTGCCGTCGATCATCACGATGGCGCCGCGCTCGTCGCTCTCGACCACGACGGAGCCCGACAGCGGCGTCAGGCGCGCCACCGTGTTGGCGGTTGCGCCCGCCGCCACGACCACCTGACGCGGTGCCGCCTGGAAGCCGTCGCGCGCGAAGTAGAGCAGGTAGGTGCCGGGCCGCAGCGTGAAGTCGCACGGCGCGCTGCACGCCGAGGCGGCGCGTTCGTCGCCGACGTGCACGGTCGCTCCGGCCGCGCCCTCGACCTCGACGTGGACCGTGCCGCGGATCTCCTTCAGCGACACCTCCACGCGCTCCTCGCCGCCCTTCTGGATCTCGACGTCGCGCGGCTCCGGGCTCTGGTAGCCGTCGAGCTGCACGATCACCCGGTACTTGCCGGGCGGCAGCGCCAGCGGTCGCGGTGCGCGGCCGCGCGAGCCCAGATCCTCGCGGTCGAGAAAGATCGTCGCCCCCGGCGGATCGCTCACCACGCGCAGCACCGCGACCTCGGGCGCGATGGCCTGCATCGCCGCCTCGATCTCGGCGCGCGTCTTCGGGTCCGTCTCGCCCTCGAGCGCGTCGACGTAGTAGCGGTACGCCTCGGGGAAGCGCTTGAGCAGGCCGTAGGTGCGGGCGATGTTGTAGACGACGTTGCGGTTGGGGACGAGCCGGTTCGACGCGAGGTAGTGCTCGAGCGCGCCGCGGTAGTCGTTCTTCTGGATGAGCTCGCTCGCGATCTCGAACTGGAGATCCGCCTCGTCCGCGAGCCCGTCGGCGCGCGCCGCGCCGGGTAGCGCGACGAGACCGAGCCCCGCGCACCCGCCCGCGAGCAAGAGCGCGAGCGCGCTCAGCGGGCGGCGTCGCGCCGGCGCTGCGGCACCCGCGCCCTCGTCACGACGGCCCGGGCGGACGCGAACTCGGCAACGACCCTCTCGCATGGCGGCGATTCTTCCACAGGGGCACCGCCAGCGTCGACCTTTGCGGCGAGGCGGCGAGCTCCGCCGCGCGCCGCGGGATTGGAGTTGCGCGGCACGAGCTGTTAGGCTGTCATAACCTGAGCCGGTTGCCGGTCCGAGACCCATGGAAGAGCGCGAGAGCACGTCCCTCGGCAAATACCGCCTGCTCGCCGAGCTGGGACGCGGTGGCATGGCGAAGGTCTTCCTGGCCCTCGTCAAGGGGCCGGCCGGCTTCAACAAGCTCGTCGTCATCAAGCAGATCCAGGCGCAGCTCGCGGAAGATCCCGAGTTCGTCACGATGTTCCTCGACGAGGCGCGGCTCGCGGCCCGCCTCAACCACCCGAACGTCGTCCAGACGAACGAGGTCGGCCAGGACGGCCATCGCTACTTCATCGCGATGGAGTCCCTCGAGGGCCAGACCCTCAACCGCATCCACAACAAGGTCGGCAAGGAGCTGTCGCTCGCGATGCAGCTGCGCGTGGTGAGCGAGGCCCTGAGCGGTCTGCACCACGCCCACGAGCTGTGCGACTACGACGGCACGCCGCTCGGCGTCGTGCACCGCGACGTCAGCCCGCACAACATCTTCGTCACGTACAGCGGGCAGGTGAAGGTCGTCGACTTCGGCATCGCCAAGGCGCTCAACTCCTCCTCGGAGACCCGCACCGGCGTCCTCAAGGGCAAGGTGGCGTACATGTCGCCCGAGCAGGCGCTCGGCGAGCGCGTCGACTGCCGTGCCGACCTGTTCTCGGTGGGCGTCATCCTGTGGCAGGTCGCCACCGGCAAGCGCATGTTCCGCGGCATTCCGGACATCGCCGTCATCCAGAAGCTCCTGGCCGGCGACATCCCGAAGGTGCGCGAGTCGGTGCCGGACATCGACCCCCGGCTCGAGACCATCATCCACAAGGCGCTCGCGACCAAGCGCGAGGACCGCTACGAGACGGCGGCCGAGCTCCAGGGCGAGATCGACGCCTTCGTCGAGACGCTGCCCGACCGGCGGGGCTGCCGCGAGGTGGGCAAGCTCGTGAGCGAGCGCTTCTCCGACGAGCGCGCGCGCATCCAGTCGATCATCGAGCAGCAGATGAAGGGCGAAGGCGAGCACGACCTGCCCCTGCTCGAGGCGACCTTCTCGAACGACTCGGGTCCCTCCGGGCGCTTCTCGAGCGGCACACCGTCGATGAGCGGCCCCACCAGCACGACGCCTTCGCGCCCGCGAACCGTCTCCGAGGGGTCGGGGACCGCGGCCTCGCTCACGGTCGAGGGCCAGACGAAGGTGAGCGCCACGCACCGCAAGGGCGTGCGCGTCGCGGTGATCGCCGGCGCCGTGGTGGCCCTCGGCATCGGCGCCTTCGTGGCCGTGAGCACCCGCGGTGGCGCCGCCACCGCCCCGACCCCGAGCGCCGCCGCGACCAGCTTCACCCTGAAGATCGACAGCAAACCCGGCGGGGCGGTCGTCAAGGAGAAGGACCGCGTCCTCGGCACGACGCCCCTGTCCGTCGCCGTCGCGAGCGACGCCGGGCCGCGCACCTTCATGGTGGCGCTCGACGGCTTCGAGCCCTACGAGGTCCAGCCCGGCGTGCTCGCGAGCGACCTCATGGTCACGGCGAACCTGACGCCCGTCGCCCCGAAGGCGTCCGCCAGCGCCACGCAGGTGAGCGCCTCGGCGAGCGTCTCGGCGAGCGTCTCGGCGAGCGCCCGCACCGCGGTGCTCCCGCCGCCGCCCTACGTGCCGCCCGTCAAGCCACCGCCCCCGCCGCCGCCGGCGACGACGACCACCGACCCGGGGATCCGCACGAAGCGCTGACGGGCGCCCCGCGTGCGCCCGCTCAGGCGGACGACTGCGGCAGGAGCTGCGACAGGGCGACGCCCACGTCGCGCGTGAGCTCCGCCTCCTTCGCCGAGCCGAGGGTGCTGCCGGCGCTGAAGAGCGCGAACGACACGTAGTCGTGGAGCAGCTGCATCAGGTCGTCGATGGTGTCGGCGCCGCCGGCGATGCGCTTGGCGTTCTCGGCGACGATCTCCGCCTTGAACTTGCCGCGCTCGTCGGGGCCCGCGCCGCGGAACAGCACGTCGTAGATCCCGGCTCCGCCCGCGAAGCCCGCGAGATTCGCGCGCAGCGCCGTCCCGCGCCCCGCCGCGTCGGCCGCACCGAGGATGGCGGCGAGCGCGTCGTTGGCCGCCGTCACGAGCGCCACCGGGCCTCCGCTGAGCGGCGGCGGGCGGATGACGACGTGCTTGCCTTGCACGAGCGCGAAGATCGCCTTCGTGGTCTCGAACTCGCCGCGGCCCGTCGCCCGACCGAGGTCCGCCACGCTGCGCTTGCCGTCGATCTCCGCGTAGATCCAGCCGAGGTCGGGCCCCGGCGCGGTGCGCCCCTCGAGCCGGGTCGGGATGTGCAGCGGCGTCGGGATCTTCTGCGAGAAGTAGCGGATCTCGTCGAGCCGCGTGATGGCGTCCATGAGCAGGGAGCTGGCGCTCATGGCGTGGTGGGTGACCACCCGGGTCTCGGCGAAGCCGTCGAGGAAGTAGAAGGTCCCGTCCCCGACCGTGAGCGAGGCGAACACGATCTCCTGGATCTGCCGCCCGAGGAACTCGTACACCTTGTCGCGCGTCAGGATGCCGAGCTCGGCCGCGAGCTCGCCGTAGCGCTTGCCGCCGCCGAGCTGCGCGACGATCCGCTCGTGCTCGGTGCGCCCGATGGCGCCGAACTTGTAGAGCACCTCGCCGAGGTACTCGCGCTTCACGTTGGTCTCGGCCCCGACCACGTTGCCCTGGTCGACGAAGATGCAGCGCGTGGACTCGCCGTCCATCACGACGAGCTCGCCGCGCCAGCCCGTCTGTCCGACCAGCGACAGGATGTCGCTCACCGCGGCCGGCGCGGTGATCTCGCCCGCGAGCCGCACCACCGACCCGTCCTCGAGATCGCGCCGGCCGTCCTCGCCCGTGTAGCGCATGAACACGACGTGCTTGGGGCCCGGCAGGACGCGGTACGCGCCCTCCCGCGAGCGCATGCGCTGGCTCGCCACCATGCCGATGGGATGGGCGAGGCCGGTCGCGTCGATGCGGACGAGCTCCGCGCGCGCCTCTTTCATGCGGACGACGATACGCCCCGCCCGGGGCAGGTGGAAAGTAGCTGGCAGCTCGGCGCCCCGCCGCCGCGGTGCTATCGGAGTGCCGATGCCGGAGCGCGAGGCCAGCTGATGGGGGCGGGAGCGTCGGGTACCCTGGCGCCCGCGAGCGGCCGCCGGCCGGGAGTCCCAGGCTCCGCCGCGCTCGCCGCGTTCGCCGCGCTCGCCGCGCTCGGGCTCGCGCTCGGCTGCGAGGGCGCACACTCCGCCAGCGCTTCCCGGCCAGGCGTGCCGCCTGCGGCGGCGGACAAGTCGGCCGGCCCGCCTGCACCTCCTGCCGGCGCGAGCGCACCGCCCACGCCGAGCGCTCCCGCCCCGGCCGCCGCCGACTCGCTCGCCGGCTCCTCGCCGGAGGCGAGCGCGTCGGCCGCCCCGTCGGCGGCCCCGCTGCGCTGCCCGGCGGACATGGTCGACGTCGGGGTTGCCTGCATCGACCGCTACGAGGCACCGAACGTGGCCGGCCAGAAGCCGCTCCTCATGCAGAGCGCTCTCGACGGGCAGGCGTGGTGCGAGGCGCGGGGCAAGCGGCTCTGCCGGGAGAGCGAGTGGCTGCGCGCCTGCGGCGGCCCGGCGGGGCTGCCGTACCCCTATGGCACGGCCTACGACAACGCTGCCTGCAACCACGACAAGGCGTACCGACCGCCACGCTGGGCCGCGATCCGCGCGCGCACGGGTCCGGTCGCGAGTGCCGAGGTCGCGCGCCTCGATCAGTCGGAGCCGAGCGGCGCGCGCGCGGGCTGCCGCTCGCGCGAGGGGGTGTTCGACCTCACCGGCAACGTCGCCGAGTGGGTGGTGCGCACCGAGAAGAACCCCACCAACCACTCGCACGTCGTCAAGGGCTGCTACTGGGCCCGCTGCTTCCGGCCGCCGTACACCCCGTCGTGCGAGTACGTGAACTACATGCACCAGGCCGGCGAGTGGAGCTACGAGATGGGCTTTCGCTGCTGTCGCGACGTGGGGCCGTAGCGTGGCGCCGCGCTGGGCCCTGCTCGCGGTCGCCCGGGGGAGCGGCAAGACCGCGCTCGCGGCGGAGGTGGCGCACGCGCTCGTGGCGCGCGGCGTGCGCGTCGCCGGCGTGCTGCAAGAGCCGGTGCTCGGCGAGGACGGTGCGCGCGTCGGCTACCGCGTGGTCCGGATCGGTCAGGGCGAGAGCCTGCGCCTGGCGCGGCTCGGGGCCGAGCCCGGCGCCGGCGAGGAGTCGTTCTGCTCGTTTCTGTTCGACGGCGAGGCTTTCGCGCGGGCGGGCGCGTGGCTCCGCGCCGACGCCCCGCGGGCGGACGTCGTCTTCGTCGACGAGGTGAGCAAGCTCGAGGTGGCGGGCCGCGGTCACCACGACGCCGTCGTGGCGCTGCTCGTGGGGCCCGCGCTCCCGCTGCTCGCGGTGCGCGCCGATCAGCTGTTCGCCGTGATGGAGCGCTTCGGGCTCGGCGAGCCCGAGGCCGCCTGCGAGGGGACGGACCCCGAGGCGCTCGACGCCTTCGCCGCCGCGCTCGTGGCGTCGGTGCGGGGGCGCTCCGACGCCGGCTGAGCCCGCAGTTCGCGCTGCGCGCGAGGCTCCGGGCCCGAGGCTCCGGACCGGGGGCCGATGGCCCACGGCCCACGGTTGCTCGCTCTCGGCCTAGGGCCCCTTGCGCTGGGCGCCGAGCTTGAGCTTGCCGAGCACCTCCACGCACTTCGGGTCCTCGGCGCTCTTCATCGGGTCCTCGAGGCAGGCGACGGCCTCGTCGGAGAGGCCCTCGCACATGTCGAGGAACTCCTTCTTGCCTTTGTCGAGATCGGCCTCCATCTCGGCGATCTTCTTCGACCCGTCGGCCTCGTCCTTCAAGAAGGCCTTGGCCATCGCCGTCGCCATCTCCTTCATCATGTCGAAGGCGCTCTCGCACTTGCCGCGCTTGCCCTTCGAGCACCCCGTCGTCGCCGTCAGAGCCACGAGCACGATACCGATCCACGCTGTTCGCATGCTGTCTGCCTCTCCGCGCCAGGTCCCCGATCCGTCGGCACCCTAGCAGGGAAGGGCGCCGGGCGGAGCCTTCGCGTCGCTCCGGGACCGGAGCGCCCGTCGGCTCGACGCGGCGCACTGGCAGCGATCTTCTCCCGCGCGTCCGGCCGTGCCATGCACGCGGAGCGCCCGATGACCGCGCCCACGCTCGACACGCTCGACACGCTCGCCGCCGAGCTCGCCCGCTGGGATGGCCGGACCGATTCCGGGCTGCGCCTGCGGGACGCGGTGCGTGCGCTCGCGCCGGCCGCCCTCAAGCGCGACAAGGCCGCGACCCCGGTCGAGCGCGCGCTCCTCATCGCGCGCTCGGCGTACGAGAAGCAGCGCCCTCCCGAGCTCGGGCGCCTGGTCGGCGATCCGCGTCTGGTGGGCGCGCTCGGGCCCTTCCTCGGCGATCCGGCGATGGGCGAGTGGCCCTTCGACGCGCCGCTGCTCATCGACGACGACGAAGCGGCGGCGTGGCTGCCCAGCGTGGCGCGCCATGTGATCGTCGACGAGCGGATACGGTCCTTCGTGGCGGTGCTGTTCCGGGCGCGGCGGCGCGAGCTGTGGCTGCCTGCGTCCGCGGCGCTCGCCAAGCTCGCGCGCCGCGATGCGGCCGCGCTCGGCACGCTCTGCGACGCGTGGCAACGAGGCCTGCCGGGCGGCCTGCCCGAGCGCTGGCCCGACGGCCGGCTGTGCGCGCGGCGTCGCCCCCGCCGGTCGACCGAGGGGGGCGACGAGGGCAGCGCGCACGCCGCGCGCCACGCGCTGCATCTGGCCTGCGCCTGGCTCGCCGAGGGCGGCGACGGCGCGCTGCTCGGCGGGCTCACGGCGGCGGCGCTCGCGAGCATGCCTCTGCCCGGCCACGACGCGGCCGACGCGTCGGTCGTGCTGCTCGGCCTCGGCGTGCTGCTCGACGACGCCGCCACGCGCGCGGCGGTGCTGTGCGAGCTGCCGGCGCGTGCCCGCGAAGCCCCCTGCGACCCGCTCGTGGACGCCGCCCTGCGCGATCTCGCCGACGCGCTCCGCGGTGACGACGAGGCGGCCGAGACCCGCGCCGCGGTGACGAGCCGCCTGTGCGAGCCGCGCTGGGAGGCGACGCGCGGTGCCGCCCGCCTGGACGCGCTCTCGAGCTGGCTCGCGACGGCGCGCTGGTTCCAGGCGCGCGGCGACCATGCGGCGCTCGGAGAGATGCGCGCCGCGAGCGCCGAGGCGGCGCCCGCGCTCCATCTGTGCCTGGACGGCATCCTGCCGGGTGGCGGGGCGAGCGCCGTGGAGGCGCTGCTGCCGCGCCTCGCGTGCGCGCTCGACCCCGACGTGTGGCACACGACCTCGAGCGCGCGCCAGGCCACGCTCCTCGCGGAGCTGCTCCTGTTGCTCGAGCGCCCCGAGGTGGCCGCGCTGCCCTGGGCGGCGCTCGTCCGTCGCGCCATGCCGACCACGACCGTCCGCCCACAGGACGGCTCTGCGGCCGAGGTGGCCAAGAGCGACCTCGCCCTCTTGTTGTCGGCGCGCGACTACCACCCGAAGGTGCTGGTGCGCGACGCCCGCTTCGAGGAGCGCGTGGTGCTGCACCTGGCCGCGAGCCAGGACGGTTTCGTGGCCCGGCAGGTGGCGGTCGAGATCGAGCGCCTGCTGCGTCGCGCCGCCGCCGAACGCCAGCGCGGGGGCGACCGCGCGCGCGCCGCCTCGGGCGCGACCGCCCCCGAGACGCCCGGCGAGGCGCAGGCGAAGCTCCTGTGGCGGCTCATGCAGCGCGACCCTCCGACGCTCACCTTCCGCGAGCTCGGCCGCGTGTTGCGCGGCAGCGCGACGCCGCTCCACGCGGTCGTCGAGGCCCTCGGGGCGCTCGACGCGGAGCGCGACGCCGACCGCTCCGCGGCCTCCATCGCCGCCGCCTATGCGCGGCTCGCCAGCGCGACCCGCGCGCTCATCCACGCGTCGCGCGGAGACGAGCCGGGGGAGCCCGGTCCGCCGTCGGTGCGCATGGTCGAGGCGGTGGCCGAAGCGCTCTTGCGCGCCGCCAGCCTCGAGGGCGAGGACGTGGGAGGAGCCGCCTGGCTCGAGACCCTGCGCGGCGCGCTCTTCGGCACGCGCGAGGACAGCGGCCTCCACAGCTGGATGCGCTGGCTCGGCACGCCGGCCGAGGGGCTCGAGGAGGCCTGGGAGCGCTTCGAGACGGCCGCGGCGGCCGCGCACGGGGCCGGTGCGCTCGTCGGGCTCGAGCAGTGCCGCGAGCTCGACGCCGCGACCCACGAGCTGCTCCTGCGGCTCGACGTGATGGCGTGGCCCGAGGCCGACGTCGTGCGGCAGGTGCTCCGCGCCGTGGAGCAGCGCTCCGAGCGCTGGCGCGAGCAGGCGCGCCGGCGCTACGCCGAGGTCGAGCGCGTCACGCGGCTCCTCGACCGCGGCGACGACCAGGCTGTGCTCGCGCTCGTGGAGCGCGACGACGACCTCACGCTCGACCTGTTGCCACCCGAGGAGCTGCGGCGCATCGCGCGTTTCCTGCTCTTGCGCCTGCGCTACCGGGCCGCCTCCAAGCTGCGCGTCCGGGTGCAGGCGCGCGCGCAGCTGCCCGGGCCGGTCTCGCACGTGGCGCCGCTCTTCATCGGCGTCTCGGGCGGCACGCTGCTCGTCCTCGACGTGGGGACGGCGTGGAACGAGGTCGTCCTGCCGGGCCACGGCACCGGTTACGTGCTGACGGTGTGCGCCGCCCTGACGCTCTCCTTGCTGGTGCTCGCGGGCAGCGTCGTGTCGCTCATGCCGCGGTCACCGCGCGGCTCGGCGGGACGCCGGGCGCTCGCGAGCGCCGTCCGCGTGCTGCCCACCTTCGTGGCCGCCTTCGCGCTCGCTTGCTTCATCTCCTGGCTGGTGTTGACGACCCTGGCCGGCACCGCCACCCGGCTCGGCCCGGGCGGCACGCCGATTCCGCTCGCCTCCCAGGTGGTGCTGTGGGGCAGCCTGTCGCTCTTCCTGGGCCTCTTCTTCGGCCTCATTCTGCAGGGCAGGAGCACCTTCCGCGAGGGTTGACGGTCGCCACCCGGGCCACGGGTGAAACCGAAGCGGCGGCGCGGCGTACGGGGAGACATGGAACTCCGAGCCATCGTCGCCATACTGTCCCTCGCGCTGGGAGTCGCAGGCTGTGCCGTGGCGCCGCGAGGCGAGCGCGGCACCGGCCCGGTCCCGGCCCACGGCGAAAGGACGACCACCATGGGGCAACGCAGCTACCACAAGCCAGGCGAGGACGAGTTGCGCAGCCGGCTCACGCGCATCGAGTACGAGGTCACGCAGCACGGCGCCACCGAGCCGCCGTTCCAGAACGAGCACTGGGACAACCACGCCGCCGGCATCTACGTCGACGTGGCGAGCGGCGAGCCGCTGTTCGCCTCGCGCGACAAGTTCGACTCCGGCACCGGCTGGCCGAGCTTCGTGCGTCCGCTCGACCCGGCGCACGTCGTCGAGCGGCGCGATCGCAGCCACGGCATGCTGCGCACCGAGGTGCGCTCGCGCGACGGCGACTCGCACCTCGGCCACGTCTTCGACGACGGGCCGGCTCCGACGGGCCTGCGCTACTGCATCAACTCGGCGTCGCTGCGCTTCGTCCCCGTCGCGGAGCTCGAGGCCGAGGGCTACGGCGAGTACCGCGCGCTGTTCGAGGACGCGGCGGCGCCCGCTCCGCCGTCGAAGCCGGCCGAGGCCTGCGCCGTGCCCGCCTCGGACGAGGGGCCGGGCTGCCGCGCCACCCTCGAGACGGCCATCCTCGCCGGCGGCTGCTTCTGGGGCATGGAGGGGCTCCTGCGCGAGATCCCGGGCGTCGTGGACACCGACGTCGGCTACGCCGGCGGCTCGACGCCCAACCCGACCTACCCCGAGGTCTCGACGGGGCGCACCGGTCACGCCGAGGCGGTGCGCGTCGTGTTCGACCCGACGCGGCTCAGCTACGCCGAGCTGCTCGAGAAGTGGTTCTTCCGCATGCACGACCCGACCACCCGCGACCGCCAGGGCCACGACGTCGGCAGCCAGTACCGCTCGGCGATCTTCGTGACCTCGTCGGCGCAGCGCGAAGTCGCCACCGAGGTCAAGGCGCGCGTCGACGCGAGCGGCAAGTGGCCCGCACCCGTGGTGACCGAGATCGTGGAGGCCGGCCCGTTCACGCCCGCGGAGGCCTACCACCAGGACTACCTGGAGAAGCACCCCGACGGGTACAGCTGTCACTACCTGCGCGACTGAGCGCTACTCGCCCTCGGGCGCCGCCCCCCGCAGGAGCGCGCTCACGCTGACGTCGAAGTTGCTGAGCACGAGGCGGAGCGCGCTCTCGAGCTC
This sequence comes from Polyangiaceae bacterium, assembly GCA_020848455.1. Classification (GTDB taxonomy): domain Bacteria; phylum Myxococcota_A; class Polyangia; order Polyangiales; family Polyangiaceae; genus JACRDA01. The sequence continues at coordinate 10,032 of JADLAB010000153.1, read as the reverse complement.
GGCGGCGTCCACGCCCGCCGCGGCCGCGAAGCGCGCCCGGGTCTCGTGCCAGAGCAGCTCGCGCGCCTCGGCGAGCCAGCGCTTCATGGTGGCGCGGTGCACGCGGTAGAGCTCCGCCACCTGCGCGGTGCCGAGCCCCTCGACGAGCTTGTGGCGCAAGAGGTTGCGCTGGCGCGGCGTGAGGCAGCGGAAGGCGTGCCCGAGCGCCGCGCGGAACGCCGCGCGGTACGCCTGCTTGAGCGGTGCGAGCTCGGGCTCGTTGCCGAGCTCCGCGGCGAGGGCGCCGACGGCGCGCTCGTCGTACACCTCGCGCCGCGCCTTGTGGCGTCGCTCGGCGTCGATGCGCAGCCGCAGCACCGTCACGCGCACCCAGCTGCGCAGCCGGCCGCGCCCGGCGTACTCCTCGATCTTGGCGGGGCACCCGGCCGTGGCCGTGAAGAGCTTCTCGCGCAGGCTCTGGCGCACGTCGTCCGCCTGGACACCCGCACGGTCGACGCGGCGCAGGCCGGCGTCGATCTCGCGCGCCACCTCGCGCTCGAAGGCGAGCACGGCCGCCGAGCTGCCGGCGGCGCACGCTGCCGCGAGGTAGAGATCGGTCAGGCACAGCGGCCCGAGCGGGTCGGCGAGGGTGGCGTCGACGCGCGCCTCGAGGTAGCGGAGCCACGCCGCGTCCTCGAGCGCGACCCCCGGCCACGCGGCGCGACACGCCGCGAGCCCGGCAGCGTGGGCCTCTCGGAGCGCCGGATCGGTGCGGAGCCGGCACGCGAGCGGGCCGTCCGGGTAGGACGGCGCGTCGGTGGGGGTGGCTGGGGAGGACGTGGCGCTACCTCGACCGCTGGCGTCCCGGATGGTAACAGGCACTCCTTCCGAGCGACAAGCGGCCGCGGCGTCGCGCGCGGACGGCGGTGGCCGCGGCGCGCCGGTGCACGACGATGGCAGCAGGCAGGCAAGGTGAGGGCGGATGTCCCACGACGGAGGTGCTGGCCGCCTTCGTCGAGGGCAAGCTCGCGAACGGCGAGCGCGACGCCTTCGAGGCGCACGTGGACGGCTGTCCCGACTGCGCCGCGCTCCTGGCGGCCTACGGGCGCGAGCTGGCGGTCGGCGACACGCTGCCCGCCCGCGCCCACGGCGCCGCCGCCGAGCTCGCGCCGGGGGCCCGCGTCGGGCGCTACCGGATCGTGAGCACCATCGCGTCGGGCGGCATGGGCATCGTCTACCTGGCGCGCGATCCCGAGATGGACCGCGCCGTGGCGTTGAAGCTCGTGCGCCCGAGCGCCGCCGGCGGCGAGGCGCGCTCGCGCCTCGTGGCCGAGGCGCGGGCGCTCGCGCGGCTGTCGCACCCCAACGTCGTCGCCGCCTACGACGTCGGGACGCTCGCCGGTCAGGTGTGGATCGCGATGGAGCACGTGGACGGCGTGACCCTCGAGGCGTGGCTCGCGGCCACGCGGCCCGATCGCGACGCCTGCCTGCGCGTGTTCGCCGAGGCCGGTCGCGGGCTCGCCGCCGTGCACCGCGCCGGCTTCGTGCACCGCGACTTCAAGCCCGCGAACGTGCTCGTGGGCCGCGACGGCCGGGTGCGCCTGCTCGACTTCGGGCTCGTGCAGCTCGGGCACGGTGCGGGCGCCGGCCCCGCCGCGACCCTCGTCGAGTCGCACGTCCGGCCGGTCGCGCTCACGCTGCCGCTCACCCGGGTCGGAGCGGTCCTCGGGACGCCGGTGTACATGTCGCCCGAGCAGCACGCGAGCAGCCGCGTGGACGCGCGGAGCGACCAGTTCTCGTTCTGCGTGGCGCTCTACGAGGCGCTCACGGGCGTGCGACCCTTCGCCGGGGACACCTTCGAGGCGCTCGGCGCCGAGGTGCGCGCCGGACGCTTCCGCGACGCCCGCGCGCACGCCCGGCTCCCGCGCGCGCTTCGGCGGACGCTCGAGCGCGGGCTCGCGGTCGATCCCGCGGCCCGCTTCCCCGACATGGATGCCCTGCTCGCGGCGCTCGCGCCGCGCCCGACCTGGCGACGCATCGCCCCCCTCGGCGCGCTCGGGCTCGTCGTGGGCGCGCTCGCGGGCGCGCTCGGGCTCGTCCTCGCGACGCGCGCTCCCCGCGGCGCGGCATCCGCGCCGAGTGGCTCGGCCCCGACCACGAGCTCGCGCGCCGCGGCTGCTCCCGGCTCGAGCCCCGGCGCGGTCGTGCCGGGGCCGCCGTCGAGCCCTGCGAGCTCCGGCGGGGCCATGCCGGCAGCGAGCGCCACCACGGGACCGGACGCCGGCGGTGCACCCGACGCGGGCGCCACCGGGGCGGAGAGCTGCGGCGAGCTGGATCCGGAGTCGAGCGACGCCTGCGTGCGCTGCGCGGCGCGCGCCTGCTGCGCCGAGGCGCGGCGCTGCAGCGAGGTCCCAGGCTGTCTCGGGTGCTTCACCGGCGCGCGCGACTGCGCCGACGACCGCGGCCTCGGCGCGCTCTTCGCGTGCGCGGCGCGGGGTTGCGCGAGCCCGTGCTTCGACGAGGACGCGCTCGGCCACCGCTGCACCGCCCGCGGCACGGTTCGGCGCTGCGATGCCGACGGGCTCTGCTTCGAGCACACCGAGACCGGCGTGGGGCGCGACGCCTCGCGCGAGCGCGCCGGCCGCGCGGCCGTGGCCCTGTGCAGGGTGCGCCTCGAAGAGGACGGAATGGCCGGTGGCGGCGACCGGCGCGCCGAGGTGACGGCGCCCTGCGTCGTGGAGACCTGCGAGGAGCCCTGAGCGCGGGAGCGCACGCGGTGTTTGACCGAAACGCGGCCGCGTGCGACAAATGGCGCGCTGTTCCAGCACCTGCGCCCGTAGCTCAGCTGGATAGAGCGCTGGGCTTCGAACCCAGATGTCGGGGGTTCGAATCCCTCCGGGCGTGCCGATGCCGAGGCTCGTCGCGGCCCGCTGCCGGGCCACGGGTCGCGCGGCCCTCGACAGCGGGCCGTCTCCGGGCCAAGACTCCCCGCCGTGCGTCGTCGCCCGTGGGTCCTCTTGACCGGCACGACGGCCGTCGCGCTGGCGGCCTGTCCACCCGTCGCGCCGCCGCCGGAGCCACCTCCGACGCCCTCGCTGCCCGACGGCGGGGTGCCCGGCGCGACGCTGCTCGATCCGACCGCCGCTTCGCCGCCCGAGCCGCCCGCGCGCCGCTACGATCCGTGCGAGGGCCGCGCGTGTGGTGATCCGTGCTCGCTCTGCCCGCCCGATGCGCTCGACTGCCGCGAGGTGCCGGCCCTGAAGCGCTGCGACGCCGCCCACGAGTGCACGACGCGGCCCGGCAGCTGCCCGTGACCCGAGTGGGCTCGCGGTGCGGCTGGCCGCCTCAGCCGGCGTGCTTCGGGGTGGCGTAGCCCGCCATGGCCACGCGGTTCTTGCCGGCGTGCTTGGCCGAATAGAGCGCCTGGTCGGCGCGCTCGAGCACCTGCTCGCGCGTGTCGTCGGCCGCGAGTCGCGCGATGCCCGCCGAGATCGTGACGTGCACGTCGTGGCCACCGAGGTGCAGGGGCCCGGCCGCGATCGCCGCGCGGGCCCGCTCGGCGATGGCGGCCCCTCGCGCCAGGCCGACGCGCGTCAGCACCATGAGAAATTCGTCGCCGCCGAGGCGCACCACGGCGTCGCTGGCCCTGACCATGCCCTTCAGCTCCTCGGCGACCCGCTTCAGGACCTCGTCGCCGACGGCGTGGCCGTGCTCGTCGTTCACGCGCTTGAAGCCGTCGATGTCGATCAGGGCCACCGTGCACGGCATGGCGGCCACGCGCTCCGGGCTGTTCGCCTCGGGCAGGGCCGCCTCGAGGCCGTGCCGGTTCATCACGCCGGTGAGGGCATCGACCTGGGACAGGCGCGACAGCCGCGCGATCTCGATGTGGGGTGCGGCGATCGCGGCGAGCAGCAGCAGGATGTCCTCGTGCTCGACGGTGAAGGCGTCGCGCTCGGCGCTGACGGCGCTCAGCACGCCGATGCAGCGCGCGCCGGCGACGAGCGGCACGCCGACGAAGGAGCCGAGGTGGTCGAGCTTGCCGCTGCGCTCCGCGAAGCGCGGATCGTGCTCCGCGTCGCCGGTGCGGATCGGCTCGGCGTGCGACGCGATCCAGCCGAGCAGCCCCTCGCCGAGCGCGAAGGACGCGCCCTCGATCTTGTCGTGCAGGGGCATGCCCGCGCGCGCGACGGCGATGAGGCGCGTCCCGGTCGGGTCGAGCAGGCGCACGCTGGCGCGCTCCACCGCGAGCATGAGCGCCGCGTGATCCGCCACGAGCCCGAGCAGCTCCTCGAGCGACAGGCGCGCCCCGATCTGCAGCGCCAGGGCAGTGAGCGTGCGCAAAGGGCTTGCCACGACTCAACAGCTAGCGTTGCGGCGGAAGCGCCACAACCCTCACGCGGGCCGCCCCGACTTCTCCCCGCCGGCCGGGGCGCGGCGCGTCGCCGCCTCGCGGGCGAGCACCTCGAGCGCCGCGTCGTACCAGCGCTCGACCGAGCGCCGGAACGGCCACATCCAGCCGTACGCCGCGCTCGTGAACGCCGCCACGATGCGCGCGCGCAGGGCCGGGCTGCGCGCGGCCGCCTCGCCCTCGAGCTCCCAGGTGGCGCGCAGCGTCTCCGTATACGCCTCCCACTCGATGCGCGCGCGTCCCCACGCGAGCCCGAGCGGGAGCCAGGGCACGAGGTAGAGAAAGACCATGCCCGCGAGCCCGTAACGGCGACGCTGGCGCAGGTGGACGCGCTCGTGGCGCAGCGTGACGACCTTGGCGAGCGGCGCCGTCGCGTGCCAGCTCGGCGGCACGTACAGGGTGTCGCCGAGCACCGTGTGGTAGTGCGTGAGGTAGCGACGCTGGCCGCCCAGCGTCACCACCTTGAGCGCGAGGTCGATGGCGCAGGACAGCCGGTGGCCGCGCTTGTCGACGATGCGAAAGTGCGGGAACTCGCGCTCCATCTCGGCGAGCAGCGCGGCGAGCTGCGCCGCGGGGCTCACCCGGATGCGTCCTCGCTGCCGAGCCGCAGGCCGACGGCGATGGCGCGCCCGCTCGCGAGCTCGACCGCGCCGAGCGCCTTGCGCCCCTCGAGCTGCGCACGCAAGACGAGCACGCTGCCCGCGCCGCAGGCTACGCGCGCCCCGGCCGGGCCGATCGCGACGATCTCGCCGGGCGAGCCCTCGTGACCCGCCGACGCCGCGAGGCGGGTCGCGAGCAGCTTGAGCCGGCCGTGGCCACTGCCGCTGCCCGCCACGAAGGTGTGTGCACCGGGCCACGGGGTCATGCCGCGCACGCGGTCGTGCACGCGACCGGCGGGCTCCGCCCAGTCGACCAGGCCGTGCTCGCGGGTGAGCTTCGGCGCCAGCGTCCCCTCGGCGGGCTGCGGGGTCGGCGTGCGCTCGCCGCGCACCACCGCCGCAAGCTCGGTCCGCACGACCTCGGCGGCGAGCGCCGCGAGCCGGTCGGAGAGCTCGCCCGCCGTCTCGTCGGGCCCGATGGCGAGGCGGTGGAGCGAGTAGATCGGGCCGGTGTCGCAGCCCTCGTCCATCTGCATCAGCGAGATGCCCGTCTCGGTCTCCCCGCGGGCGATCGCCCAGTTGATGGGCGCCGCGCCGCGGAGCTTCGGCAGGAGCGAGGCGTGCAGGTTCACGCACCCGCGGCGCGGCACGAGCAAGAGCTCGCGCGGCAGGATGCGCCCGTAGGCGAGCACGAGCGCCACGTCGGCGTGGCAGTCGCGGAGCCACCGAGCGAAGTCGGGGGTGCGGATCTTCTCGGGCTGCACGACCGTCAGGCCGAGCGCGAGGGCCCGGCTCTTCACGGGCGGCGCCTGGAGCGTGAGCCCGCGCCCGGCGGGCTTGTCCGGCTGACACACGACCCCGACGACCCGCGCGAGCGCATGCAGCGCCTCGAGCGCTGGCACGGCGATGGCGGGCGTCCCGAAGAACACGGCGCGAAAGGGCTCGCTCACGCCCCGGGTGTACCACCGCCCGCGCGCGCGCGGGAGGCGGGCGCGGCCCCTAGCGGCCCGAAGCGGCCGGCGCGCTCGGGGCGGAGGACGGATCCTTGCAGCAGCGAAAGCCCGTCTCGTAAAAGGCGAAGCCCGGCTGGTGCGCGTCGTTGGTGCCGCGGCAGCCGGTCCACGGCTTCGCCCAGAACCCGCCCATGAGCGCGCCCGGGAACTTGCGGCCGGGGCGCGTGGCCACCCACTCCTCGACGTTGCCGGTGAGGTCGTACACGCCGAAGGGCGACACGCAGGTGGCGTAGCTCCCGCTCTTGGCGCCCTGCCAGAGCTTGCGGGTCTCGCGCCGGGCCCGGTCTCGCTCGCCGTCGAAGGCGGCGAAATCGACCGGGCGCCACTCCTTGCCGCTGTTGCAGAGCTTCACGTTCACGCTCCAGCCGTAGGCGAGCGGCTGGTGACGGGGACCCTCGCACGCGAGCTCCCACTCCTGCTCGCTGCACATGCGCTTGCCGATCTTGCGGCACTGCTTGTCGGCCGACTCGAAGGACTCGAGCACCGCCGGCTCTGCGCCGCGGCGGTTCGGCCACTCGAACTGATCCATGCACACGCGGATGGGCGTCTCCGGACCCTCGAGCAGGCTGATGCCCTCGGCGTACCCGAAGCAGTGTTTCCGCTTCTTCTCGCCCGGCCGCGCGTCGAGGCACACGTGGTACATGCTGTCGTAGTGCGTGCCGTCGACGAGCCGCATGTCGTCCGGGCATGCGGCGCTCGGACCCGGGTCGAGGCTCGTGAGCGGCGGACCGCCGGCGAGCTCCACGAGGAACGCGGCGAGGGCTAGCCAGGGATCGACCACGGCGCCCATGGTAGCCCGAAGCGCGCCGGGCGCCACGGGGACCCGCCGGGCGGGTCGGGGCCAGACGCTGGGACTGGCGCGCTCGGAGGCGCGTGCTTAGGATGCAGCAAGGCCCGCGCCAACTGCGGGTCGAGCCCACCCAGCGCACGACGAGTCCGAGAGAAAATGGCCGAGAAGAACCCCCCGCCCATCCCGCCGGAAGACGAGATCGAGTTCGGCAGCGAGCTGCCCATCCTGCCCATCCGCAACGCGGTGCTGTTCCCCGGGGCGGTGGCGCCCTTCGACGTCGGGCGCGAGAAGAGCGTCGCCTTGGTCGAGGACGTCGACAACCTGGAGCACCCGGTCATCGCGATCTTCGCCCAGCGCGATCCGTCGACCGACGACCCCGGCTTCGGCGACCTCTACCCGGTCGGCTGCGCGGCGCGCGTGCTGAAGGCGTTGAAGCACAGCTCGGGCAACTACTCGCTCATCCTGCAGGGCCTCACGCGCATCCGGCTCGACCGGGTGCTGCAGCAGTCGCCCTACCTGAAGGCACGCGTCGAGCGCATTCGTGAGCCCGAGACGCACGACGTCGAGGCCGAGGCGCTCGCGATGAGCCTGCGCGACATCGCCAAGCAGCTCATCCAGCTCATGCCCGAGCTGCCGCGCGAGGCCGGCTCGCTCATCGACTCCATCCAGGCCCCCGGGGCGCTCGCGGATCTGGTGGCGGCGAACCTCGACGCTCCCGTCGAGGAGAAGGCGCACCTCATCGAGATCATCGACGTGAAGGAGCGCATCCGCGCCGTCCTGCGCCTGCTCACGCGCCAGCTCGAGATCCTGAAGATGCGCGAGCGCATCAACTCCCAGATCAAGGAGGAGATGGGCAAGAACCAGCGCGAGTACGTGCTGCGCCAGCAGCTGAAGGCCATCAAGGAAGAGCTCGGCGACGACGAGGGCGACCAGGGCGATCTCGACGGCCTCGAGGAGAAGATCGCCAAGGCGAACCTCCCGACCGAGGCCGACCAGGTGGCGCGCAAGCAGCTGAAGCGCCTGCGGGCGATGCAGGTGGGCTCGGCCGAGTACACCGTGGTGCGCACCTACCTCGACTGGATCCTCGACGTGCCCTGGCACACGAGCACCCAGGACAACCTCGACATCGCCGCCGTGCGCAAGGTGCTCGACGACGACCACTACGGCCTCGAGAAGGTGAAGAAGCGCCTGCTCGAGTACCTGGCCGTGCGCAAGCTGAAGCAGGACAAGAAGGGTCCGATCCTGTGCTTCATCGGGCCACCCGGCGTCGGCAAGACCTCGCTCGGCCGCAGCATCGCCGGGGCGCTCGGGCGCAAGTTCCACCGCATCTCGCTCGGCGGCGTGCACGACGAGGCCGCCATCCGCGGACACCGGCGCACCTACGTGGGCGCCCTGCCCGGGCAGGTCATCCAGGGCATGAAGAAGGCGGGCACCGTGAACCCGGTCTTCATGCTCGACGAGGTCGACAAGCTCGGCCACGACTTCCGCGGCGACCCCGCCTCGGCGCTGCTCGAGGTGCTCGACCCCGAGCAGAACTACACCTTCGCCGACCACTACCTCGAGATCCCCTACGATCTGTCGCACGTGATGTTCATCGCCACGGCGAACATCGCGGACCCGATCCCGCCACCGCTGCGCGACCGCATGGAGATCCTCGAGATCCCCGGCTACACGCGGCGCGAGAAGCTCGCCATCGCGCGCCGGCACCTGCTCCCGAAGCAGCTGTCGGAGCACGGCCTGAAGGCCGAGCAGCTCGAGATCACCGATCGCGGCCTCGAGGAGATCATCGACCACTTCACGCGCGAGGCCGGTGTGCGCAGCCTGGAGCGCAACATCGCGGCGGTCGTCCGCGGCTACGCGGTGAAGGTCGCCGAGGGTGAGACGGGCGCCCGTCGGGTCGACAACGAGGACGAGGTCCACGAGTTCCTGGGCCCACCCAAGTACACGAGCGAGGTTGCCGAGCGCACGAGCGAGAGCGGCGTCGCGACCGGGCTCGCCTGGACGCGGGTCGGCGGCGAGATCCTCTTCATCGAGGCGACGCGCATGTTCGGCACGGGCAAGATGCAGCTCACCGGGCAGCTCGGCGACGTGATGAAGGAGTCGGCCCACGCGGCCCTGTCCTTCGTGCGCTCGAACGCGAACCTCTTCGGCATCGAGAAGGACTTCCTCGAGAAGAGCGACCTGCACATCCACATCCCTGCGGGCGCCATGCCCAAGGACGGGCCGAGCGCGGGCGTGACCATGTTCACGGCGCTCGTCTCGCTGCTCACCGGCAGCCACGTGCGCCACGACGTGGCGATGACGGGCGAGATCACGCTGCGCGGGCGCGTCCTGCCGGTCGGCGGCATCAAGGAGAAGGTCCTCGCCGCCCACCGCGCGGGCATCAAGCGCATCGTGCTGCCCGAGCGCAACCGCGTCGACCTCGAAGAGGTGCCGAAGGAGATCATCGACGAGCTCGAGTTCATCTTCGTGAGCCGCATGGAGCAGGTGCTCGAGGCCACGCTCGAGTCGGTGCCGAAGCCCCTCGCCGACAAGGGCGAGGCGCGCGGCGAGCCCGGCAAGGAAGGCGGCAAGCCGGTCGAGTCGTCGAACTGAGCGCCGTGCCGCGCCGCGTGCCCTCGCAGGGCGCGCGGCGCTGGCTCGCGTGTGACTTCGCGCCGAGGGATCTGGTAGCCTCACCCGTCCATGAAGCAGTGCCCCAAGTGCGGGTGGATGCTCAAAGACACGGACGCCACGTGCGTCATGTGCGGGGAGAACCTCGGCGGGGCGCCCTCTCCGATGGGGATGGGTGCGCCGCCGCCTCCTCCACCCGTGGGCATGGGCGGTGGCATGCCGCCGCCCCCACCGGTCGTCGGTGCCGGCGCACCGCCGCCGCGCGTGGGCGGAGGCGGTGGCTACGGTCCACCCCCGGTGGCGGCGGGCTACCCGCCCCCGGCGCCAGCCGCCGGCTACGGCATGCCACCGGCGCCGCCGCCCCCCGCGCCCGGTCCGGCTCCCTTCGTCGGCGGTGGGGGACCGGGCGGAGGCGGGCTGTCGCCCTGGGCCATGGCCGCCGCCGCGCCCGCGCCGCAGGCCCAAGCCGCCGCGCCGCCGCCGCCACCGCCACCGCCGCCCCAGCAGGGCCAGCGACCGGGGCCGGTCCCCGGGATGCACCAGGGCATGCCGGGCCCGGTGCCCGGGATGCACCAGGGCATGCCGGGCCCGATGGCGGGGATGCAGCCAGGCATGCAGCAAGGCATGGGG
>JADLAB010000152.1 GCA_020848455.1 Polyangiaceae bacterium | reverse complement strand
GCCGGTCAGCGGCGCGTTTCCATATCGCGCCGTCGTGTCGCGCGACGGGTCCGACCACGTCGTCCGCGCGGTCTTCGTGCTCGCTGCGCTCGCCGCCGGGCTCGCCGCACTGGTCGAGGTCCTATGAGTCCCAAGCCCCCCCGGCGGGGCGCCGTGCGCACGCCGCCGGACATCGTGCTCGAGGTCCTCTCGTCGACGCCCCGCGACGAGCGGCGCGACCGCGTTCACAAGATGGACGACTACGCCGCATTCGGCGTCGGCTGGTACTGGCTGCTCGATCCGGCGGCCCGCGTGCTCGAGCTCTACGCCCTCGACCGCGCGCGCGGCCGCCACGTGCGGGAGCTCGGCGCCACCGACGGCAAGCTCACCCGCGTCCCGGGTTGTGACGGCCTCGAGCTCGATCTCGACGTGCTGTGGCGCAGGATCGACGCGCTGCCGGAGGCGCCGACCTCCGAGGACGAGGGGTAGCCGCCGGGCGCCTCGTAGAACGGCGCCTGGGCCACGGATCGGGCCGGGCCGGCGCTTGACCTAGTCATGGACTTGGTCACCATGAGCGCATGGGCGAGGTCAACATCCACGAGGCCAAGACCCACCTGTCTCGCCTCATCACACGGGTGCTGGGCGGCGAAGCGATCGTGATCGCCCGGGCGGGTGTGCCGGTGGCGATGCTCGTGCCCATGGCGGCACCGAGCCAGCGCGAAATTGGGTTCGACGACGGGTCTTTCGAGCTCCCGGACGACTTCGATGCGCCCCTGTCGCCCGAGGTGCTGGCGCTGTTCGAAGGCGCCGCAGGTCCCACGGCACCGAGGCCGAAGCGTCCGGCGCAGCGGCGCGTGCGAGGAACCACGAAATGAGGCTCCTGCTCGACACGCAGTGCTGGCAGTGGATGGTGGCGGCGTCGCGGCGCCTCGGCAAGCGGACGCGCGCGCTCTTGCTCGATGCAGGTAACGAGCTCTTCCTCTCGTCGGCCAGCGCCTGGGAAATCGCGATCAAGCACGCCCTCGGCAGGCTCCCGCTGCCGCTGCCGCCAGCGGAATACGTCCCGTCGCGCATGCTGCGGAGCGGCACGCAACGCCTGGCGATTCATCACGGTCACGCGCTCCGCGCCGGTGCCCTGCCGCCCCTGCACCGCGACCCCTTCGACCGGCTGCTCGTGGCACAGGCCGAGACGGAGAAGCTCACGCTGATCAGCGCCGACCGAGTGCTCGAGCGCTACGGCGTCGCGTTCGTGCGCGCGGACGCCTGAGCCAAGCAGAGGCCTAATCCGCGCACGCTCCGCAGCTCGCGCGCACCTTCGCGCGCGACACCCCCACCCGGTCCTCGGCGCTCGAGCAGCGCGTGTCGTCGCGGCCCGTGAGCTCGCAGAGCAGGGCCGCCGAGCGGCGCATCGACTGGAGGGCGTTGCACGCCACGACGCAGCGCGAGGCGGCGTCCGGATCGGGCTCGGCGGGGGGCGCGCTCGCCGCCGGATCCGGCAGCACGACCCCGCCCGGCGCGCTCGCCGTGAGCCTGGGAGGGGGTACCCGCGCACCGCTCGTGGGTGGGAGTGGGGGCCGGGTCGCGGGGGGCTCGACCGGCGCGAGGCTCTGCTCGACGGCGCGCTCCGCGGCGCGAAGCTCGGCGAGGGCGTCCTCGATGTGCGGCCCGAGCTCGCCCGAGCGCGTGCCCGGGCCCGGCCCGACCGGAGCCCATCCCTTCGGGGGCGGCGGCGGGGGCGGCGGCGGCGGCGGGGAGGCCTGTCCCTGCATCGCCATGGCCGGCGCCGCGGCCTGCATCGCCGGCGCCTCGCTCGCCGGCGCCCGGCTCGCCATGCACGCCGGCAGGGCGACGAGCGCGAGGCACGCGGACGCGAGCGTCACGCGCGCGCACCAGGGCACGGAGGTGCCCCGGCCGGCCAGAGGCCGCTTCGAGGCTGACGACGGACGACGGGCGACGGACAAGGCGTTCACATGAAGCGCGGATTGAAGCTCGCTAGCGACACGTAGGGGTCGGGCCATTCCATGGCGTGGCCCTGCTCGAAGGCCGCGTGGCGCGTCCAGTAGGGGTCGAAGAGGTGCGCGCGCGCGAGCACGCAGAGATCCGCGCGCCCCGCCGCGAGGATGGAGTTCACGTCGGCGTAGGAGGTGATGGCGCCGACGGTCATGGTCGGGATGCCGACCTCGTGCCGGATGCGATCGCTGAACGGCGTCTGGAAGAGCCGCCCGTACGCGGGCTTCTGATCCGGCACGGTCTGGCCTGCCGACACGTCGAGGATGTCGCAGCCCGCGGCGTGGAAGGCGCGCGCGATCGCGACGGCGTCGTCGCCGTCGTTGCCGCCCGGCGCCCAGTCGGTCGCGCTGATGCGCACCGACATGGGCTTGTGTGCGGGCCACGCGGCGCGCATCGCCTCGAACACCTCGAGCGGGTAGCGCAGCCGGTTGTCGAGCGCGCCACCGTAGTCGTCGTGGCGGTGATTCGTGAGCGGCGACAGGAACGAGCCGAGCAGATAGCCGTGCGCACAGTGCAGCTCGACGAGGTCGAAGCCCGCCTCGTCGGCGAGGCGCGTCGCGCGCACGAAGGCCTCGCGCACGACGTCCATGTCGATGCGGCCCATCGCCTTCGGCACCTGGCCGTGCGGCAGATAGGGCAGCGGGGAGGGCGCGAGGAGCGGCCAGTTGCCGCGCGGCAGGGGCTCGTCCATCTGCTCCCACATGCGCTGCGTCGAGCCCTTGCGGCCCGCGTGCGCGAGCTGCACGCCGATCTTGGCGCGCGTGTTCTTGTGCACGAAGTCGGTCACGCGCCGGTAGGCGGCGGCGTGCCCGAGCGCGTACAGGCCCGCGCAGCCCGGTGTGATGCGGCCCTCGGGCGACACGTCGGTCATCTCGGTCATGACCAGGCCCGCCCCTCCGACCGCGCGACTGCCGAGGTGCACGAGGTGCCAGTCGCCGATCTCGCCGTCGTCGGCCGAGTACTGGCACATGGGCGACACGACGACGCGGTTGTCGAGCACCAGCTCGCGCAATCGGAAGGGCGTGAACATCGGGGGCACCGTCTTGCCGACCGCGACGCCCGTCTGATCCTGCGCGCGCGCCGCGAAGCGCGAGTCCACGTGGCGGACGAGCTCGGGGTCGCGGAGCTTCAGGCTGTCGTGCGTCACGCGCAGGCTGCGCGTCAGCAGGCTGAAGGTGAACTCGAGCGGCTCGAGCTCGAAGTAGCGCTCGCAGTGCTCGAACCACTCGAGGCTGGACTGCGCGGCGCGCTGCAGGCTCTCGACCTCGGGGCGGCGCTCGCGCTCGTAGCGCGCAAGGGCGCTCGGGACGTCGGGCGCGGCGCCGAGCGCGTCCGCGAGCGCGATGGCATCCTCCATGGCGAGCTTCGTGCCCGAGCCGACCGAGAAGTGGGCCGTGTGGGCGGCGTCGCCGAGCAGGACCACGTTGCCCGCGTGCCAGCGCCCGCAGCGCACGGTCGGGAAGCGCCGCCAGATCGAGCGGTTCTTGAGGAGCTTGTGGCCCTCGAGGCGCGCGGCGAAGAGCCGCTCGCAGTAGGCGACGGTCGCGTCCTCGTCGCGCTCGTCGAGGCCCGTGCGCCGGAAGGTCTCCTCGGTGCACTCGACGATGAAGGTCGAGCGGCCGGGCTCGTAGCCGTAGGCGTGCACGCGGAAGAAGCCGTGCTCGCTCGGCTCGAAGTAGAAGCTGAAGGCCTCGAAGGGCCGCGTCGTGCCGAGCCAGGTGAAGCGGTTCGGTCGCTCGTCGATCACGGGCTCGAAGTCGCCGGCGAGCGCCGCCCTGACGCCGCTCGCGACCCCGTCGGCCCCGACGACGAGATCGCACTCGCGCGCGAGCGCCGCCACGTCGGTCACCTCCTCGCCGAACACGAGCTCGACCCCGAGCTCGCGCGCCCGCGCCTGCAGGATGGCGAGGAGCCTGTGGCGCGACATGCCCGCGAAACCGTGGCCCTTCGAGCGCACGATCTCGCTCCGGTAGTGGACGTCGATGTCGTCCCAGTGCCAGAAGCTGCGCGTGATGGCCTCGTGGCTCGCCGGATCGGCCGCGCACAGGCCCGCCAGCGTCGCGTCCGAGAACACGACGCCGAAGCCGAAGGTGTCGTCGGGCCGGTTGCGCTCGAGGACGCGCACCTCCGAGGCCGGGTCGCGCAGCTTGAGCAGGATGCCGAGGTAGAGCCCCGCCGGGCCCCCGCCGATGCAGGTCGTCTTCATGGCTCCCCCTCAGTCGCCGATCGTCCGGGCGCGCGCAACCGCTCCGCCACTTCCCCCCGAGATTCCTGGTCCGCGCGCTCAGCCGCCGAGGCGCCGCAGGGCCTCGCGCCCGGGTGGCGACAGGACGCCCGCGATGGCGAGCGCGAGCACGACGGCGATGATGGTGATCCACAGGTAGCGGCGCCAGCGCGCGCGGGACGAGCGGGCGCGCGGCGGGCGGCGCGGGCGCGGGTCGGCCACCGTCTCCGGGGCGCCGGGATCGTCGTCGAGGGTGTCGGGCACCGACCGGCCGGTGGTGCGAAAGCGGAGGCGCGTACGGCCCACGCGGAACACGTCGCCGTCGGCGAGGAAGTGGTGCTGCACGCTCCGCTCGCCGAGCCAGATGCCGTTCTCGCTCCGGCACTCGACGAGCAGGAAGCCCTTGGCCGTGTGGACCAGGAGCGCGTGCTCGCGCGACACCTTGGGATCGTCGAGCACGATGTCGGCATCGTCCGACCGGCCGATGAGCACCTTCTCGGCGTGGACGGCGAAGGTGAGCAGGGCACGGCCGTCTTCGGCGCTCACGATCGACAGGCCGCAGCGCGCGCTCGCGTCGAGCGTCTCGACCGTCGTGACGGCGGGCTCGCGCGGGCGCTCGGCCCCCACCTTGCGGACGGCCGAGCGCTCGCCCGGCTCGCGCACCTCGGACGGCTCGTCGGCCGACTCGCCCAGGCGGGGTAGCGACCGCTTGCCGCCCTCGACGCGCGTGCGGGCCGCCTCGCGCGCCCGTCGCTCCTCGGCCGAGCGCTCCGGCCCGCGCGGCCGCGGCAGCGGCGTCGGCGCAGGCCCCGGATCGACCGCGAGCGGCGCCTCCCGCGGAGTCCCGCACGTCGCGCAGGCCCCCTGCCCCGGTCCCGGCTCGCCGCAGCGCGGACAGTGCTTGTTCTCGTCGTGGGCCACCCTTGTCCGAGATCTACACCAAAGCCGAGCGTCGCGCCGGTGCTGCCGTGGTACGCCGCGGACCGACATGCGCCGCCAGCACCTCGAGCGCGCCCTGCGCCTCGCGCTCTCGCTCGCCCTAGGCGGCCTGCTCGCGTGGGTGCTGACGCACGGGGGCCTGCCCATGCTGCCGGCCGGGAGCGCGTTCGCCGCCGTGCGCCCGTGGACGGTCGTCCTCTACGCGCTGTCGCTCGCGCTCATGCACTACCTGCGCGCGGTGCGCTGGCGGCACCTCCTGCGCCCGATCGCGCCCGTCCCGACGCGGCGCGTGCTCGCGACCGCCTTCATCGGCTTCGCGGCCATCCTGTTCCTGCCGCTCCGGATGGGCGAGGTCGTGCGACCGCTGCTGCTCGGGCGGCGCGGGCCGGTGCGCGCGTGGCAGGCCGCCGGCACGGTCGCGGCCGAGCGCGTCATCGATGCCCTCGCCCTCGCGCTCGTGCTCCTCTTCGCGGTCGAGCTCACGCCGCACCTCGAGCCCCTGCCCGATCACGTGGGCGAGCTCGCGCTCCCGGTCGCGGCCGTGCCCGCGACGGCGCGCGTGGCGGTCGGCGTGTTCGCGTCGGTGCTCGTCGCCATGATGATCTTCTACGCGACCCGCGCGCGTTCCGAGCGGCTCGTGCGCCGCGTCTTCGGCGTCGTCTCGCCGCGGCTCGGCGAGCGGCTCGCGGGCGTCGTGGCGCGCCTCGCCGAGGGCATCGCCTTTCTGCCGCAGCGCCGCCACCTCGTGCCCTTCCTCCTCGAGACGGCCGCCTACTGGCTCGTGAACGCGCTCGGCCTGTGGCTCCTCGCCTGGGGCACGGGGCTCGACGTCGTGGGCCCGGGCGAGGCGTGCACCATCATGGGCGTGCTCGGCATCGGCATTCTCCTGCCCGCCGGGCCGGCTTTCGTCGGTGCCTTCCAGCTCGCGGTCTACCTCGCGCTCGCCATGTACCTGCCCCCGGACGAGGTCCCCGCACGCGGCGCAGCGTTCGTCTTCCTCGCCTACGGCTGCCAGCTCGCGCAGCACGCCGTCGGCGCCGCGATCGGCTACGCCCTCGACCGCGGGGACGCGCGCGGTGGCGCGCCGAGACCCGCGGAGGCCCGAGAGCACGGGGCGTGACACGGACTGCACTTCCTCCTTTCCCAGGCTTGTCCTGGCGCAGCGGGCTTCGGACTTCAGGCGCAGAGGCCGCGGCGTGGATCCCACGCGGAGTGCACGCACGTCCGCGCCTTCGTGCTCGGACCGTAGCCTGAAGCCCGTAGCGTGTCGGCCTACCGTGTCGTGCGACGCGGGTCGGGCGCAGCCCGCTACCGGACCTGACGACTGACGACTGACGACTGACAACTTCCTTGGCCCGCCCGCCGCGGGTGCCCTACACAGGGCCATGGCCCGTCGCTTCGCCGCGTTCCTCGTCGCCTCGGTCGCGCTCTTCTCCGGCGCGCGCGCAGCCGAGGCGCGGAGCACGCAGGACTCGCCGTACACCTACGAGCAGACCTTCGGCACGACGCTCCGCCTGCTCACCGTCGACCTCGGCTACAAGATCACCGAGAAGGACGCCGAGTGGGGCTATCTGCTCTTCGAGTACGACGACCCGACCGGCAGCAAGCAGAAGCCGCGCGGGTCCTTCGAGCTCGTGCGCGCCGACGGCAACGTGCGCGTCGTCGTGCAGATCCCGGCCGTGCCGAGCTACCACGAGCAGCTCCTGCTCGATAAGCTGAAGAGGAAGCTCGAGGCCGACCACGGCACGCCCCCGAAGCGCGAGAAACCGCCGAAGAAGCCGAAGGACGGCGACAAGGACAAGCCCGACGGCGACAGGCCGAAGGACGGCGACAAGCCGAAGGACGGCGCGCCCGTGGAGCCGCCGAAGGCGTAGGAGGGCGCCTTCGAGCTCGAGGCTGGCTGAGGCTGGCAGAGTGCCCGGGCCGCGGCCGTCAGCGCTTCTCGAGCTCCGCGACCGCCCGGCCGAGCTCGCGCACGATCTCGTGGTCCCAGTCCGTGGCGAGCGCGGCGTGCGCGGCGCGGTAGTACCAGAGCACCTCGTCGCGACCCGCGCGAAAGCGCGACCACACCACCGGCCCGACGCTCGGCCGATCGAGATCGCGCACCGTGGCGAGCGCGTTGTGGAGCTTGTCGGCCGCGATGACGAGCTTGGCGCGCGCGGGCAAGGTGGCGAGCTTCGCGAGGTGCGCCTCCTTGCGGGGGCGCCACGGCGGCTTCGGATGCTCGGTCGTGTCGGTGCAGTGCTCGACGATCTCCGCCACGCCCGCGCCGAAGGTGGCGGCGATCTCCTCGGCGCTCACCTGACAGTCCTCCATCACGTCGTGGAGCAGCGCCGCGACGGCCTGCTCCTCGTCGCCGCCGAACTCGCCCACGATGGACGCGACCGCGAGCGGGTGCGTGATGTAGGGCGCGCCGTTGCCCTTGCGCACCTGTCCGGCGTGGCGCGCCGCCGCGAAGGTGAGCGCCTCCTCGAAACGTGCGCCCCAGGCGCGGTCATGCGTGCCGGTCACGGTGGTCGGGCTCCTGACTCGGGGTCTCGATAGCACTCGCTCTCGCGTCACGCCTCTTGCCGTCTGCGCGCGCCCGCGGCGCCACGAGCGGGCGCCGGGCGAGCTCGGCCGCCGAGACGGCGCGCTGCTCGACGCGCCGCCCGGCGTGGCTCCGGTAGCCGAGGTACTCGCCGCTCGCGAGGCGCGCCTTGACGAGCTCGCCGGTCTCGGCGTCGCAGAGGCCGAGCGGCGAGTCGGGGCCCTCGTCGGCGAGCGCGACCGCCACCCGGGCGCGCGTGCCGTCGTCGAGCACGGTCTCGCCGGCGAGACGCGGCGCGCCGTCGAGCAGCACCTGCGCCCCCTCCTCGTGTCGACCGTAGGAGTTGTCGCCGAAGATCACCTCGAAGCCCGCGCCGTCACGCAGCACGGCCGGGCAGTCGCCCGAGGGCGTGTGGCCGACGACGAGGCGCGTGACGCCGCTGGCGCGCAGGCCCGCGACGACCGCGGCGTCCGGCAAGAGCGGGTTGTCCTCGCGGTCGCTCGGGCGGGCGTAGACGACGCTCGCGGGGTTGTCGCGGTGGCCGGGCAGCGGCGCCTGGTAGACGATGAGCGGCTCGTAGCTCGCGCGCCCCCCGGGGTCGCTCGCCCGCGCGCGGAAGCTCGCGACCTGGGCCCGGTAGAACGCCTCGAGCGCAGCCACCCAGGCGTCGACGTCGCGCAGCCGGTCGCGCGCGCCGGGCACCGCGCCGAAGGCCTCCGGTCCGATGCCGCCGTGCACGAACAGGTTCTCGCCGTGCCGGTACGCGAGCCGGCACACCCCGAGGTAGGCGGTCATGAGGCCGTCGGGCGCGAAGTCCTCGAGGATGCTCGCCACGACCGCCTCGTCGTCGGCGGCCGCGCCGGAGGCGGCGAGCTCGGTCGCACGGTGGTCGGCCGCGGCCCGCGCGCCCATCGTGTGGGCGAAGAGCCAGCGCAGCAGCGCGCCCCGGGGCCCGCTCCGGAGCTCGGGCGGCGTGCGCTCGGGCGGCTCGCCGCCGAGCTCGCGCACCAGGCGCATCTTGTTGATGTCGCGGTTGCCCGCGAGCAAGACGACTCGCTCCGGCATGCGGCGCGCGGCCTCGAGGAAGGTCGCGACGATGCGCCGCCCCGAGGGGCCGCGGTCGATGGCGTCGCCGCCGAAGACGAACACGGCCCCCTCGGCCACGGACAGCCGCCCCTCGGCGTCGAGCGACACGTAGGGGTTGTCGCGGCAGAAGCCCTCGAGCTTGTGCCACTGACCCTCGACATCGGTGAGGTACGCGATCGCGGACATGGGTGCTCCGGCCGGTGTATCGTATCCGCTCGTCACGCTCGACGCCTTTCTCTGGGGGACCGTCATGCATCGATCCGTCTGGCTCGCGGCACTCGCCGCGCTCTCGGCCTCGTGTCTGCTCTTTGCGCCGCCGACCGCGGGCACCGGCGGCCCGACCACGCAGCCCACCGCCGGCGCCGGGGCGGGCACGAGCGCCGGCACCGGCTCCGTGGCCGCGACCGAGGGCGACGCGTGCAGCGGCCTCTGCGCCAAGTACCTCGCCTGCTACACGGTCGAGGACGAGGGCCTGCTCGGCGCGTGCGTGGGGTGGTGCCGCACCCTGCCGCAAGATCCCGAGGCCGCGGCGCGCCTGCAGGCCCTCGGGTGTACCGAGTACACCGCGGTCGTGGAGGGCCGCGCGCAGCCGCCCGCCGGGCCCACTTCGGTCGCGCCGCAGCCGCAGGGTACCGGAGGTCCGGCGGCGCTCGCCGGCGTGTGGGTGGGCGAGGAGAGCTCGCTCGATCCGGGTCTCTACCTGCGCATGACCCAGTACCTCACGCTCTACCCCGACGGCGGCGTCAGCTGGAGCAAGGACGAGGGCGGCGCGTCGCGCACGCGGGTGAACGAGAGCTTCGTGCAGTTCCGGTCCTGGCGCGAGGGCTCGCCGCCCCCGACGCGCATCCACGGCCACTGGCAGAGCGACGGCGCGAGCATCACCGTGCAATGGGACGTGTGGAACAACCGGCGCTCGAGCGGCCGCGTTGCGGGCAATGGCTTCTCGCTCTCGGGCATGGGCATCCTCGAGGAGGGGTCGACCCTCACCTTCACGCGCCAGGAGTAGCCGCGCTGCGCGCGAGGCTCCGGGCTCCAGGCTGCAGGTGTCAGCCCGAGAAGACCGCCGGACGCCGATGGGTGCAGTTCTCGGTATTCAGCCGTCAGCCGTCAGTTGGTGCGCTTTCGCCCACACTTTCAGGCCACGGAAGCTCTGCATGCCGTTTCTCTCCGAGCCGAGAACGGATGGCTGATAGCTGACGGCTCGAGCGCAAACAAAACGGGGATGTGCACCCGACGCCGATTCTGGCCGTAGCCTGGAGCCTGGAGCCAGAAGCCTGATCTCAGGCCTGGCGCTTCACGTACTCGAAGTCGATCGGCATGCCCTTGATGCCCTTCGCGGGCGGCGCGATCCAGTGGGCCATCTTGCCGGGCTCGTAGATCGGCGTCTGCATCAGGCTCTTCACGTAGGCCTCGTCGGCCGCGGTCGGGAGCCACTCGCCCGAGCGCCGCTCCCACTCCTCGCGCGTCACGGGCCGACCCTCGGGGTCGAAGTGGTGCCCGGCGTAGATGCCGCCCGCGCGGTGGAAGCGCGTGCTCGGCAGGCGCAACCGGAACGACTGGCCGGCCTTCTCGAGGATCTTGTTCCAGCGATCGAGCCCGCGCTGCGAGTCCTCGACGTACTCGCCGCGCAGCACCTCGTTCATCGCGTTGCGGAGCGCGACGTCCTGCTTGACGAGCGCGAGCCCCTCGCCCGGCACGTCGAGCGTGAGCGACTGCTCGAGCGCCCTGTGGTCGGGATAGCGATCCTCGTGCGCCCGGCCCTTGAGGCCCGCGGCGAAGTAGCTCGCCGCGTTGCTCGAGATCTCCCCGCCGAAGAGGTCGAGCGACACCGAGTACCAGAGGTTCACGTACTTCTGGATGGTCGGCAGATCGATGCCGCCCTCGGCGCGCGCGTCCTCGCTCGGGTTCTTGCGCATGAGCTCGCAGCTGCGCTCGAGGATGCGGCCCACGCCCGTCTCGCCGACGAACATGTGGTGGGCCTCCTCGGTGAGCATGAACTTCGTCGTGCGCGCGAGCGGGTCGAAGCCGCTCTCCGACAGCGCGAGCAGCTGGTACTTGCCGTCGCGATCGGTGAAGTAGGTGAACATGTAGAACGAGAGCCAGTGATTGCACGGCTCGTTGAAGGCGCCGAGGATGCGCGGCTTGTCGGAGTTGCCGCTGCGGCGCTCGAGCAGGCCCTCGGCCTCCTCGCGCCCGTCCTTGCCGAAGTGGGCGTGGAGCAGGTAGACCATCGCCCAGAGGTGGCGCCCCTCCTCGACGTTGACCTGGAAGAGGTTGCGGAGATCGTAGGCGCTCGGACACACGAGCCCGAGGCGGCGCTGCTGCTCGACGCTCGCGGGCTCGGTGTCGCCCTGCGTGACGATGAGGCGGCGCAGGGCGTTGCGGTGCTCGCCCGGGACGGTCTGCCACACGGGCTCGCCCATGAGGTCGCCGAAGCCGATGCGCCGATCGTCCACCCGGTCGGTGAGGAAGATGCCCCAGCGGTAGTCGGGCATCTTCGTGTAGTCGAAGTGGGCCCAGCCGTCGGTGTCGACGCTCACGGCCGTGCGCAGGTAGACGAGATCCTCCTGGAAGCCCTCGGGCCCCATCTCGCGCCACCAGTCGAGGAAGCGCGGTTGCCAGGCCTCGAGCGCTCGGCCGAGCTTCTTGTCGGAGGCGAGGTCGACGTTGTTCGGGATCTTGTCGCTGTTGATGACTGCGCTCACGTGCGCCTCCAGTCGAACTCGGGCCGCTCCGGGCGGCCGTACATGGTGAGGGCCCCGCGCGGCCCCGTGGCGTTCGGCCGCTGGAAGATCCAGTTCTGCCAGGCCGACAGGCGGGCGAAGATCTTGGTCTCCATCGTCTCCGGACCCGCGAAGCGCAGGTTCGCCTCCATGCCCGTCAACGCGTCGGGCGAGAGGCTGGCGCGCTCCTCGACGGCGATGCGCACGTCGTCCTCCCAGTCGATGTCGTCGGGCGTGAAGGTGACGAGGCCGCGCTCGGCCGCGCCCGCCGCATCGAGGAGGTCCGCCTCGCCAGCGAGCGCCGCGACGCGCGCCGGCGTCGCGAGAAAGCGCGTCTCGAGACGCGTCAAGCCGTTGGCCATGCGGAGCGGCCCGACGTTCGCGGGCGACAGACCGATGCGCGGCCCGCCCTCGGCGTCGAGCATGTAGCTGCGGTCGGCGAGGAGCGCGACCTCGAACAGGCTGCCGGCAAAGCACGAGCCGGGCTCGAGGGTCGCGAAGATGCTGCGCGCCGAGAGCTCGAAGCGCTTGAGCACGCGCGCCATGTGGAGCACGACCTCGTGCGCCAGCCAGTCCGTCTCGGCGAGCGCGAGGAGCGCGCGGTCGTGCGCGCGCACGCGCTCCGGCTCGCCCGCCGTGCGCGCGACGATGAGCCCGACCTCGGGGCAGTTGAAGCGCAGATCGAGCAGGGCCGCGTCGAGCTCGCGGAAGAGCGCGAAGGCCCAGTTGTCGACACCGCGCTCCCGGAAGGCCTCGGCGCTCGTCGCGGGCTCGTCCGCAGGACCGCGCAGCGTGAGCTCCGCGACGCGCTTCGCGCGGTCGACGACGAGCGACACGTGGCGGTACTCGGCGCGGCTCTTGCCGCCCTCGTCGCGGCGCTCGACCGCGACGGGCGGGAGCTTCACGCCGGGGCCCTTCTTGGCCGGGAGTGCCTCGGCCAGGGCGAGCGCGCGCTTGTTCACCTCGCCGTCGAAGCGGCTCTTCGGGAACACGTCGTCGACGAGGCCCCAGTCCTTGGCGCGCTTGCCGCGCACGCCCTCGGCGAGGGTCGAGAACACGTCGGCGAGGTCGCGCCGCACCTTGCGCTTGTCGACGAGGCGCGTGAGCCCACCCGTACCGGGCAGGACCGCGAGCAGCGGCGTCTCGGGGAAGGAGACGGCGCTCGAGCCGTCGTCCTGGAGGTAGATCGCGTGACACGCGAGCGCGAGCTCGTAGCCGCCGCCCGAGGCGACGCCGTTGAGGGCGGCGACGTAGCGCTGGCCGCTCCGGTCGCCCGCCTCCTCGAGCGCGAGGCGCGTCTCGTTCGTGAACTTGCAGAAGTTCACCTTGAAGTCGTGGCTCGAGCTGCCGAGCATGTAGATGTTGGCGCCGGCACAGAAGCAGCTCGGCAGCGCACTCGTCACGACCACGCACCGGACCTCGGGGTGCTCGAAGCGCAGGCGCGTGACGGCGTCGGCGAGCTCGATGTCGACGCCGAGGTCGTAGCTGTTCAGCTTGAGCGCGTAGCCGGGCCGGAACGGCGCCGTGTCGTCGACCTTCATCGCGAGCCGCGCGAGCGGCCCCTCGGTCGTGAGCTGCCAGTGCCGGTAGCGGCTCGGCTCGGTGTCGAAGCGCACGATCGGGGCCGGCGTGTCCTTGTCACTCGCTGCCATGCGCCGATCCCGTACGCGAGCGCCGCGGCTCGGTCAAGCACTATATTGCTTGTCGCGTGTCAAGTTGCGCACTATGGTGCGCACCATGTCGAGCTCGAGCGAGGGCGCGCGCCCGCGCGCCGGGGCGCGCCGCCTCGACCCGGACGAGCCGGGTGCGGACGCCGCCGTCGAGCTCTGTCACCGACTCGGCGAGCGCATCCGCACGCGGCGCACGGCGCGCGGCCTGACGCTCCGCGAGCTCGGCGCGCGCGCCGGCGTGAGCCAGCGCTTCCTCGTCTCGCTCGAGGCCGGCCGCGGCAACCCGTCGGTCGCGACGCTCGCCGCCATCGCACGCGCGCTCGGGGCGAGCGCGGCGGAGCTGCTGGCGGGCGCCGAGCGCGCGGAGCCCGCCGCCGGGCCGCGCCCGGTGCTCGCGCTCCTCGGCCTGCGCGGTGCCGGCAAGACCGCCGTCGGCAAGCGCGTGGCGCACGAGCTCGGCGTCGCCTTCGTCGAGCTCGACGCCCGCGTGGCGGAGCGGGCGGGCATGACGCTCGAGAGCCTGTTCGAGCTCCACGGGGTCGAGCACTACCGGCGCCTCGAGCGCGAGGAGCTCCTGCGCCTGCTCGCGGCGGGCGAGCGCGTCGTCGTGGCCACGGGCGGCGGCCTGCCGACCGACCCCGAGAGCTGGTCGCTGCTGCGGCGCGCGGCCGTCACGGTGTACCTGCGGGCCTCGGCCGAGGATCACTGGAACCGCGTCGTCGCGCAGGGCGACGCGCGCCCCATGCACGACCGCCGCGACGCGATGCACGAGCTGCGGGCCATCCTGCGCGCGCGCGGTCCACTCTACGCCGAGGCCGAGCACACCGTCGACACGACGGCGCTCGGGCTCGAGGGGAGCGTCGCGGCCGTCGTCGGCATCGCGCGGGGCGAGGCGCGGCGGGCGCAGGCGTAGCGCGGAGCCGGGCCGGCTCATCGCGTCGGCCCACGACCGCCGCTCGACTTTCGCCGTCCGAGCGGCGACACTCGGGCGTGCCCCGCGAAGAGCACTATCGCTGGACGACCCATGCCGAGGCCGCGCGCGAAGAAGGCCGCTACTGGAGGCAAGCCTCGATCGAGGAGCGCCTCTCGGCCGTCGAGGCGCTCCGCCGCGCGACTCCCGGCATCTACGTGGGACCTGCCGCGCGACTGGAGCGAGTTCATCGCTTCGTTGTGCTCGCGCCGCGTGCGGTTCCTCGTCGTGGGCGCGCACGCGCTCGCGGCGAACGGGCGCCCGCGCGCGACCCAGGATCTCGACCTCGTCGTGGAGCCGACGCTCGCGAACGCCCGGCGCCTCGGCGCGGCACTCGCTGACTTCGGGTTTGCCGCGCTGGCGCAGGAGTGGCGCCGCTTCGCCGAGCCGGACCGGATGGCGACGCTCGGCCGCGTGCCGCTGCGCATCGACGTCATGACGACGATCTCGGGCGTGTCCTTCCGAGACGCGTGGCGCGGGCGGCTCGAGGGCAAGCTCGGTCCGCACGTCGTCGGGTTCCTCGGGCGCGCCGAGCTCATCGCCAACAAGCGCGCCTCGGGGCGCACGAAGGATCTGCTCGACCTCGCGCTCCTCGACGAGGTGTCGGAGCTCGAGCCGCGCTGACCGGGTCGCCGCGAGCGCGACCGCTCAGCCGCCCTCGAAGAGCACGCGGTGCAGCACGCCGACCGCGCGGCTCACGTCCTCGTCCTTCACGACGAGCGTGAGGTTCACGGCTCCGAAGGCGTGGCTGATGAGCTCGACGTTCACGCCCGCCTCCGCGATGGCGCCGAGGATCACGGCGCCGAGGCCGGGCCGCGCCGCGAGGTGCCGGCCGACGACGACGAGGATGGTGCGCCCGGGCAGGACGCGCACCTCGCCGAGGCTCGCGAGCTCGGCGGCCGCGCGCTCGACGGGCTCCCGGGCGTGCGCCGTGAGCGACACCGAGACCTCGGAGGTGGCCACCACGTCGACCACGACGCCGTGACGCGCGCACGCGTCGAACACGCGCCCGAGAAACCCTAGCTCGCCGAACATGCGCGGCGCGGTGAGCGTCAAGACGAGCTGCCGCTCCTTGTAGGCGATGCTCGTCACACCGCGCGCGTCGTCGACGGCCACCTCGCGGATGACCGTGCCGGCGTGCTCGGGCCGGTTGGTGTTGAGCACGCGCACCGGGATGCCCGCGGCCATCGCCGGCAGGAGCGTGGCGGGGTGCAGCACGCGGCTGCCGAAGTACGCGAGCTCGGCCGCCTCGTCGAAGCGCATGCTCGGGATGTTGCATGCGCTCGGCACGAGCCTCGGGTCGGCGGTCATCACGCCGTCGGTGTCGCTCCAGATCTGGACCTCCTCGACGCCGAGCGCCGCGCCGAGCAGGGTCGCGGTGAGGTCGCTGCCGTTGCGGCCCACCGTCGTGACGTCGCCCGTCGCCGTCTTGCCGATGAAGCCCGTGACCACGGGCACGCGGTCGGCGGGCAGCGCCTCGACGATCGCTCGCGCCCGGGCCTCCCAGCCCGGCAGCGGGCGTGCCGCCCCGAACTCGCCATCGGTGACGAAGCCCAGATCCCAGACGTCGTGGGCGTCGGCGGGCAGGCCCTCGCGCCGGAAGAGATCGGCGATGACGCGCACGCTCATGCGCTCGCCGAAGCTCGACACGAAGTCGAGGCTGCGCGGACTGAGCTCGCGCACGAGGTAGATCCCGCGCAGGAGGTCCGTGAGCTCGGCCTCGAGCGGCGCGAGGAGCGCGTCGGGCACGCCGCACGCGCGCGCCACCCCGCGCTGGCGCTCGAGCACCGCGTCGGGTGCGAGGCGCCCCGCCGCCGCCTCGCGCGCGGCGTGGACGAGCGCGTCGGTGATGCCCTTGTGGGCGGAGCACACCACCACGGGACGGCGCCGGGCCGCCGCGCGCACGATGGCGAGGACCTTGTCGATCTGGTGCCGGTCCGCGACCGAGCTGCCGCCGAACTTCATGACGAGCATGGCGGGCGCGACCCTATCGCCGGCAGGGCGCGCGCGCGAGCCTGGCGTCGAGCCGGCCCCGCGGGCGCGAGACCTCTGCGATAATGCGCGCATGACGTACACCGCACCGCGCTCGGGGAAGTCGCAGAGACCGCGCCGCCTCGGCGCCGGCGCGCTCGTCGCGGGCGCGCTCCTCGCGCTCCCGCTGGGCGACGCGCAGGCGCAGCAGGAGCTCGGGCTCAACGTCCACCAGTCGAGCGGCGTCGGGCTCGACGTCACGCGCGACGCGGGCCTCGGCTGGGTGCGCATCGACTTCAACTGGCTCGACGCCCAGCCTGCGAACGGCCCGCCGGACTTCGCGGTCTTCGACGCGCTCGTCGACGCCGCGAAGGGCCGCGGGCTCGAGGTGCTCGCGGTCGTCGGCTACGGCCCGGCCTGGGCGTCGGCCGGCGACGCGCTCGGCGACGGCCCGATGAACGACGTGCCCGTCGACGGCACGTACGCGGCCTTCGTGCAGGCGTCGGTCGCGCACTTCAAGGACCGCGTGACCCACTACGAGCTGTGGAACGAGCCGAACCTCGAGGTGTTCTTCGAGGGCACGCCCGCCGACTACACGAGCCGCGTGCTCGTCCCCGGTGCTGCGGCCGTCCACGCCGAGTGCCCGAGCTGCAAGGTCGTGGCCCCGGGCCTCGCCAGCATCGCCGGCGAGTACGACGTCTGGCTCGACGCCGCGTTGACCGCGGCCGGCGACCAGATCGACATCGTGAGCGGCCACGTCTACGCGGGCTTCGACACCGCGGACCAGACCAAGGACGACTTCTTCGACAAGCTCGAGGCGCACCGCGTGGTCAGCGTGGGCGGCGTCGTGATCTACGAGGGGCCGCTCGCGTTCCGCGAGGTGATGGCAGCGCACGGCGCGACCCAGCCCTTCTGGCTCACCGAGACGGGCCTCGAGGCCGTGTACGGCGACGAGCCGGCCGAGGACGCGCAGGTGCTCTTCTACCGGCACGTGCTCGAGGCGATGCTCGCGCGCCCGTGGTGGACGAACACGATCTTCTACGAGGCCTTCGACGTCGCGGGGCAGCCCTACCACTGGGGCGTGTGCCTCGACGACCCGGCCGCGCCGAGCGGCTACCAGCCGAAGAACGTGCTCGCGTTCCTCGAGCACGTGACGAGCACCCAGCCCGCCTTCGGCGGCTCCGGCGGCGACTGCGGCGACGGGCTCGACAACGACGGGGACGGGCTCGTCGACTACCCGGCCGACCCCGACTGCACGAGCGTGCTCGACGCCTCCGAGGCGGGCTCGGGCGCCGGGGGCTCGGGCACCGGGGGCGCGGGCGCCGCGGCGGGGGCGGCGGGAGCTCCGGCCGCGGACGAGACCTCGTCCGGATGCGCGCTCGGGCACGACCGCGGCGACGGCTCGGCTCTCGCGCTCGCCCTCGCGTGCGCGGCGCTCGCAGGCCTCCGGCGCGTGCGGCGCCGCGAGCGCTGACCCTCGAGCCTCGCGCTTCGGCTGCTCAGACCGAGAACGACGAGCCGCAACCGCAGGTCGAGGTCGTGTTCGGGTTCTGGAACTTGAAGCCCGAGCCGTGCAGGCCCTCGACGTAGTCGATCTCGGTCCCGTCGAGGTACTGGTAGCTCAGCGGGTCGATGAACATCTTGACGCCGCGGTCGACGAACTCCTCGTCCATCGAGGTCGGCTGATCCTCGAAGTAGAGGTCGTAGTTGAAGCCGGCGCAGCCCCCACCGACGACGCGCAGGCGGAGCCCGGGGGTGTTGATCCCCTCTTCTTGCGCGATCTCGAGGACTTTCTCGGCCGCGCGAGCAGTGATGGTGATGGACATGATGGATTCCACAGGGGCGGGCGACGACGATCGTGTCACCCGTGTCGTGAATGTTACGTTAGATAATAATCACCGCCAGGGCAATCGCCAGCCCGCCGATGCCGGCCGCACCCCGCTGGCCGCCGGCCGCCGGGTCCGGGGCCCCTCGGGAGTCGACGCCGGCGCAGGTCCAGACTAAGCCGGAGCACGTGAGCGCTGCAGCGGAAGCCCCCCTCGCCGTCACCCCGATCCATGCCGAGCACGTCGCGCTCGGCGCACGGATGGTTCCCTTCGCCGGCTGGCACATGCCGGTCCAGTACCGCGGCCTCGCCGAGGAGCACCGCGCGGTGCGGACGGCGGCCGGGCTCTTCGACGTCTCGCACATGGGCGAGCTCGAGCTCGAGGGTGCGGCGGCGACCGGCCTCGTGGACGAGCTCGTCACCCAGAACGCCAGGAAGGTCGAGGTCGGCCAGGCGGTCTACACCGTGGCCTGCAACGACGCGGGCACGATCCTCGACGACCTCATCTGCTACCGCCGCGGCGCCGACAAGTGGCTGGTCGTGTGCAACGCCAGCAACCGCCCCAAGATCGCCGCGCATTTCGCCGCGGCGGCCGCGCCCTTCGTGGCGCAGGGCGCGCTCCGCTACGAGGACGCGAGCGACCGCACGGCCCTCTTGGCGCTGCAGGGCCCGCGCGGCCTCGAGATCGCAGGCCAGCTCGGCGGCGACGGGCCGGCCCTCGCCGATCTCCGCCCCTTCCGGCTGCGCGACGCGACGCTCGCCGGGGTCGCCTGCGTGGCGGCGCGCACCGGCTACACGGGGGAGGACGGGCTCGAGCTGTTCTGCCGCAACGAAGACGCGGTCGCGCTGTGGCGCGCCGTCGTGGCGGCCGGCCGGCCGCTCGGGCTCGAGCCGGCGGGCCTCGGCGCCCGCGACACGCTGCGCCTCGAGGCGCGCCTGTGTCTCTACGGCAACGACATCGACGAGACCACGAACCCGCTCGAGGCCGGGCTCGCCTGGGTCGTCAAGCTCGACAAGCCGAGCTTCCGCGGCAAGGCGGCCCTCGAGCGCGTGCGCGCGGCCGGGCTCACGCGCAAGCTCGTCGGCTTCGAGATGCGCGGCCGGGGCATCGCCCGCCACGGCTACCCGCTCTGCGACACCTCGGGCCAGCCGATCGGCACCTGCACGAGCGGCAGCCCTTCGCCGACCCTCGGCAAGAGCATCGGCCTCGGCTACGTGCCCGCCGCGGCCGCCGCGATCGGCACCGAGCTGCGCGTCGACTGTCGCGGCAAGCTCGTCGAGGCAGTCGTCGTACCGACGCCGTTCTACAAGCGGCCGCAGCGCTGAGACCGGCGGCACGCGTTTCGGGGAGGGCAGCAAGGGAGACATCATGGGCAAGAACGAAGTCAGAGCCGACCGGCGCTACACCAAGGATC
>JADLAB010000151.1 GCA_020848455.1 Polyangiaceae bacterium | reverse complement strand
GTGCGCATCATGTCGTGCGCCGCCGGGGGGTCCCGCCGCAGGAGCTCGACGGCCGTCCGGACGAAGCCGGCGACCCCGGCGACCTTGGTCGGCTCCTCGCCCGGCGCAGGATCGTCCCAGCCGGTCACGCGCGCATGGGACTTCGGGGCCGCGGGGCGGCGGGGGCTCGGGTAAGCAGACAGGTACATGGACCCTCCTCGTCCGGCGCCGCTCGCGCCGGTCTGAAGTGACGAACGGCCGCCCGCGGAGGACCTTGAGGGCTAAAGTGACGCCATGAAGCGCGCCGTGTGCGCAGGGGTGCTCGGGCTCGCCGCGGCGGGCGCGGGCTGCAAGGGGTCCCCGGCCGTCGAGCGGCCGAGCGCCGCACCTCGGCCGAGCCCGAGCGCGACGGCCGCTCCGCCGGCGCGCCCCGCCGTGCGCTGGTTCTACTACCCACAGCGCGCGACCGGCCTCGCCGCGCTGCCGCTCGACGCGGGCGCGACGCTGGTGCTCGGCGGCGCGACGCGCTTCGTCCTCGCCGCCAACGGCCTCGACGCGGAGGCGAGCCCCTACGCCGCGCCCGAGGAGCTCACGCTCGCGGCGCGCGACGGCGCGGGCTTCGTCTTCGTCGACCGGCGCGGCGGCCTCTACGAGACGGACACGCCCCTCGGGCCGCTCCGGGCGCGCGCTCCGGCGCCCGTGCCCCTCGGCGGGCTCACGTTCTCGGGGTCGACGCCGGTCGGGCTCGCGCCGGACGGCCGACTCTGGTCCTTCGAGCGGGCGCGTGGCTGGGCGCCGGCGTCACCCGCGGCGACGCCGCTCTTCGACTTCGCCGCGACGGCGTCGGGCGCCCTGCTCGGCCTCGCGCTGCCGGAAGAGCTCCTCGTGAGCACGGACCGCGGCGCGAGCTGGCAGGCCCTCGCCGGTGCGGAGCCGATGGGCGCGAGCGCGCTCGCCTCGCGGGCGGGAGGCGTCGTCGTCGAGGTCCTCGGCGGCAAGACGCGCTTCTGGGACGGCGGCGCGCTCACGGCGACCGTGCCGGCAAGGCCGGCGCCCTACGTCCAGAACCTGTCGATGGGCGGCCGCCCGAGCGCCACGCAGCTCGCGCGCGGGCTCGCGGTGCTCGACGGCACGAGCTACGCGGAGCTGCGGCCCATCTTCGGCATGGACGGCCAGCCCGCCTGGCGCATCACGTCGGCGCCGCTCGGCGAGCGGCTCGTCATCGGCCCGAGCGATCTGCGCGCACCGTGCGCCGTCTTCGCGTACGCGGCGCGCGGCGCCGAGCACGCGCTCCTCTGCGTCGGCGAGGACGCGTCGGCGCACCTCTACCGGAGCGAGGACGGCGCCGCGCACTTCACCGACGCGGGCGCGCTCGCGGCGTGCGCCCGGCCGGAGCTCGCCGTGGCGCCGTCGGGCACCGCCCTCGTCACGGGCTGCTGCCTCGAGCCGCGCGCGCGCTGCGGCGCGGCGCCCGACCGCGTCGTCGCGCCGCCCGCGGCCGAGCCCGGACCGCTCCGCGTCGTCGCGGCCCCGACCGAGCTCCGCGACTGCTCGAGCCCGGCGTGGTCGCACGACGGCGCCTTCGGCTACGCCGTGTGCTTCACGGCCGCCGGCGCGCGCGCGCTCGTGCGGGCCGCGCCCCCCGCCCTCGGCTTCGAGCCGTGGCTCGCGGCGGTGCCGCACGCCCTGCCGGAGCCGGCCGACCTCGCGGCTGCGCGCATCACGCTGCACCCGGGGCCGGACGGCGAGCTCGGTGTCGCGATCTCGGCCTCGGACGGGCGCGACGGCGGGGGCACCCGGAGCGTGAGCTACGCCCTCGTCGAGCCGTCCGGACGGAGCGCCGCCCACGCCTTCGAGTCCCGGGCGCGCCTCGGCGCCTTCGGCCGCCACCTCGTGGTGGTCGCTCCGCCGGTCGAGCGCATGGCGGGCTCGCGCACGCAGCCGTCGCTCGTGCGCGAGTCCTTCGACGGCGGCGCCACGCTCGGCCCGCTGTCCGCGCCGTTCGCCGTCCACGACTACGAGGAGCTCGCCTGCGGCGAGGCCGGCTGCGTCTTCGGCGACGCGGGCGCGCGCGCCGGGTGGCCTGCCGCACGCGAGGCCGTCGAGCCCGTCGAGCCGGTCGGGGTGCCCGCGCCCGCGCCCGACCCCACCGGGCCTGCCTCGGTCGCACCGCCGGCGCTCGCGTGCCGCTTCTCCGAGGCCGCGTGGCACGATCTCGGCGGCAACACCCCCGAGCGCGAGGGCTCGCTCGTCGAGGTCGGCTTCGGCGACCTCGCGTGGACGTGGGTGCGCACGGGTCGGCGCGACCAGACCGGCATCGACCTCACGTACGCGCGCTTCGACGATCCCGGCCGGGCGACGACGATCCGGCTCTTCGAGTCGATCCACCCGACCTCGGTCGCCGTCACCTTCGCGACGGTCGCGCGGGGCTTCGTCGCCGTGCGCCTGTGGGCGCCGAAGGGGCGCATGCCCGCCGAGGGCGACGTGAGCGGCCGGCTCGAGGTCGCGTGGCTCGACGCCGCCGACGGCAAGACCGGGCGCGCGGCCCTCGGGCAGGCCGGCCCGTTCGCGATCGCGACCTTCGGCCCGGCGCCGACCCTCGAGCTCGACGCGCTCGGGCTCGATGCGGCGGGCGTGCTCCTGCGCCCGCGCCCCGGGGACGCGACGCTGCGCATTCTGCGCGACGGCACCGAGGGGCCGGCGACGAGCTTCGCCGGAACGCCGGCGGCGCACGCGCAGACGCGCGAGCGCGAGCAGCTCTTCACGACCGACGGCGGCGCGCTCCAGGGCGTGCGCTACGGGCAGGGCGCCGCCGTCTACACGCGCTCGGGCGGCGCTCCCCTCCTGCGCCAGCTCGCGCCGCGCACCGCGAGCCCGAACCGCGCCTGGGCGCCCGCGGCGCCGCGGCCCACCCTCGGGGTCGCGCTCGACAGCGCCACGACGCCGCGACGCGCCTACGGCGTCGTGCTCGCACCGGACGGCACCCTCACGACCGTGCCGCTCGCGACGCCGCGCGAGCTCGGGCCCACGCCCCGCGCCTGCAGCCCCGAGGAGCGCCGCACCGCGCCGGGCTTGCCCATGGGCCTGCCCGCGGCCGACCGCATCGCCGTGAGCCTGCCGGAGCTCGCGCTCGACGCCCCGCTCGCGCTCGACACCGCCATCGTGTGCGGGACGTGCGCGGCGGCCTGGACCGGCACGCAGACGGGCTACCACGAGATCGTGCTCACCGGCGACCGCACCCGCGGCTGGGTGTTCCGGCGCCGCGCCGACGACCACTCCGAGTGGCGCGCGGTCGAGTGCGCGCGCTGAGCCGCGGGCGAGGATCCCGCCCGCCCGCGCCACAACCGCGCTAGCATGATCCTCTGGCCACGAGCCGTGGAGAGGAGCCCGACGGTCACCCGATGAACGATCCCCGAGACCGCAAGCCGAGCCCCACCCCGGTCACGCACGTGCACGTGCGACCCGGCATCGAGAACCGGCGCGTGTCGCGCCACGAGGTCCGGTTCGCCGTGTCGTTCGAGGGACCGACCGGTGAGCGCTCCTTCGCGACGTGCCGCAACATCGGCCTCGGCGGCGCGTTCATCGAGATCGTCGCGGCCGAGTCCTACACGCTCGGGACGACCGTCGTCGTGCACCTGCCGCTGCCGGGCTTCGGGGGCTCGCAGGTGCCGCTCACCTCCACGGTCCGCTGGACGGCGAAGGACGGGATCGGCGTGCAGTTCGGCTCGATGGGCGTCCGCGAGACGCGCGGGCTGATGGAGCTCATCCACGGCGCGTGACGCCGCGCCGCTCGAGGTCGGCCACGCGCGCCTCGGCCGAGCCCGAAGCCTGCTAGCATCCCGCTCGATGGCGCCGAGCGAGGACCGCGGCGGACGCGTGCTCGGCGGCTGCGTGCTCCACGAGCAGGTGGGGAGCGGAGCCTCCGGGGCCGTCTACCGCGCGGTGCAGCAGAGCCTGGGACGCGAGGTCGCGGTCAAGGTGCTGCGCGGTCGCGACCGGCAGGCGCTCGAGCGCTTCCGGCGCGAGGCCGAGGTGACGAGCCGCCTCAACAGCCGCAACATCGCGCAGATCATCGACTTCGGGACGAGCCCGGAGGGCGAGAGCTACTTCATCATGGAGCTCTTGCACGGCGAGGATCTCGCGTCGCGGCTCGAGCGCGTGGGCCGGCTCGAGCTCGAGGCCGCGCTCGGCATCACCGAGCAGATCGCCCGGGCGCTCCGCCTCGCGCACGACCACCACGTCGTGCACCGCGACCTCAAGCCGCAGAACATCTTCCTCCACCAGACGCTCGACGACGGCGAGGTCGTGAAGGTCATCGACTTCGGCGTCTCGCGCATCCTCGCCCGGCGGGGCCACGGGCCGGGCCCGGGCGTCGCCTCGGGCGCGCTCGACGACGGAGAGCTCGTCGGCTCGCCGCTCTACATGGCGCCCGAGCAGATCGACGGGCGCGAGGGCGCGGTCGACGAGCGGAGCGACGTCTACGCGCTCGGGGCGGTCGTCTACGAGATGCTGACGGGCCGGAGCCCCTACGCCGGCGCCGGGGGCCTCCTCGAGCTGCTCGCCGCGATCATGGGCCCGCAGCCTCCGCCCGATCCGGCGGCGCTCGCGCCGGAGCTCCCGCGCGCGGTCGCCGGCGCCGTCCTCCACGCGCTCGAGAAGCGCCCCGAGGCGCGCCCGGCCTCCGTCACGGCGTTCTTCAACGAGCTCCGCCACGCGGCGCGCGGGCGCGCGGCGACCGCCCCGCGCCCGACGGCCGCGCTCGTCGGCACGCAGCGCGTGGGCACGACCTTCGTGAGCGGCACGCTCGTCGCGCCACTCTGGCGCAAGCGACGCATCCCGGACGAGCTCCGCTTCGCGGTCCCGGAGGGCGGCTTCGAGGACGGCGTGCCCGGCGCGCGCAGCCTCGAGCTCGCCCCGGGGCGCAGCGAGTGGTTCGTCGGGCGCCACCCGGCGTGCGAGCTCGTGCTGCCGCACTCGCGCGTGTCGCGGCGCGCGGTGCGCGTGACGCTGCGCGCCGGCCGGGCGCAGCTCTGCCGCCTCTGCGAGTGCACGGTCCCGGTACGGGTCGGGCTCGCGAGCCTCGCGCCCGGCGACGAGCGCCCGCTGCACCACGGCGAGCCGGTCGCGATCGGCGCGGTGAGCGGCGTCTTTCTCGACGGGCGCTACGTGCCGCCCCAGGTCTCGCCGCAGGATCTCGACGTCGAGACCGGCCTGCTCGGGCGCGACGGGCTCGCGTGGGAGCTCGGGCTCGCGCTCCGCATGGACGAGCGCGCGCGCCTCTTCGTCGTCGCGGCCGCGCACGCCGACGGCGGCGACGCCGAGCTCGCGGTCCGGGCGGCGCTCGCCCTGCACGCCGCCCTGCCCGAGCGTCCCGTGGCGCGCCTCGACGGCGTCGCCGCGGTGCTGCTCGGGGTGGACGAGCCACCCGAGCCGCTCCTCGAGGCGCTCCGGCGCGCGCTCGCGCCGCCACCGAGCGAGCGGCCCGCCGCGACGTCCCGCGCCGCGCCGGAGGAGCTCGTCGCCGGCACCCGCCTCGTCACGGGCACGAGCGACGAGGCGGGCGCGCGCCTCGACGAGACCTGCCGCGCGCTCGAGCGCCTCGCTTCGGCGGGTGCCAGTGCGAGCGCGAGCGCGAGCGGCGCGGCGGCGCGCGGCGTCGTCGATCTCGCCGCCCACGTGGGAGGCCCGACCCTCGGCCCGGACGAGCTCGGCGCCGTCGCGCGCGCCTGTGCGGAGGCCGGCGGCACCGTGACCCTGTTCGCGCTCGAGGACGCGCCGCGGCTCGCACGCCTCGGCCGCGGCGTCTTCGAGGCGCTCGAGCTCGAGCTCGCCGAGCTCGTGGCGCGCTCCGCGGGGCCGGCGGCCCGCCTCGGTCGTCCCGCGCCGGGCGCTCTCGCCTGCGTCACGACCGAGCCCTTCGCACCGCGCCAGGTCGCGCTCGCGTGGCGCGATCGCGGCTCGGTACGGGTCGAGGCGCTCGAGGCCGACCGGAGCGTCCGCTTCCGGAAGCTCGAGGGCGCACGGCTCGCCGATCTCGCGCGCGCCACCGCCC
Source organism: Polyangiaceae bacterium (assembly GCA_020848455.1). Lineage (GTDB taxonomy): Bacteria > Myxococcota_A > Polyangia > Polyangiales > Polyangiaceae > JACRDA01. The sequence goes on along the minus strand of JADLAB010000151.1, from coordinate 5,517 downwards.
TGCTCGGCGCCGAGGCGCTCGACGATCCGTGGACCGCCGCGGCCGTCGTCGAGACCCTGCCTCAGCCCCTCGCGCGGGCCGCCCGGGCGCTCGCCGAGGCGCCCGCGTCCGAGGCCGCCCAGCGCTGGCGCGAGCTCGGGCACGCGACGACCGGGCTCGTCGGGGCGACCCTCGCCGCGAGCCTGCTCGCCGGAGGCGCGAGCCCGCAGGGCGCGCTGCCGCACGACGACACACCCTGGGACCGCGCGCTCGCCGAGCTCGCGCGCGCCTCGGGTGACCCACCGCCCCGCGTCGCGGCGATCGCCCACGCGTGCGTGCCGGGCGGCGTGCTCGCGCCGCCGCTCGCCCACGCGAGCGCAGCCGGCCACGGGAGCGAGGCCGCGGCCGCGCCGTCGGCCGAGGTGCGGGCGACGTGGCTCCGGGCGGTCGCCGTGCTCCGCAGCTGGGCGCTCGTCGCCGTCGAGCGCAGCGACCGGCTCGACTGGGAGCGCGACGCCCACCGCGTCCGCTACCTCGACTTCACCGGCTCCGAGGAGCCGTGTCCGCGCGTGGCGAGCCTGCCGGCACCGCTGCTCGCCCTTTCGGGGCTCTACCTCACGCGCCTGTCCGAGCGCCTCGTCGTACCGCTCGAGCCGTGGCTCGCCGTCGAGACGTGTGCGGCCTGCGCGCGCCCGCGGCTGTGGCTCACCACGAGCTTCCGGGCCGAGCCCGGCAGCTGGGCTTACCGCTGCACGAGCTGCGGCGCCGAGCAGGCGCTCGCCGTCGCGGCCGAGCGCCTGCCCGAGCCGCTCACCCGGCGCGGCCGCGAGCGCGGCAAGCCAGGAGGCCCGCGGTGAGCGAGCCCGCGACCCTCGGCCTCGCGGCCGGCGAGCTCATCGCCGGGAAATTCCGGCTCGAGGCCCTGCTCGGCAGCGGCGGCTACGGCGAGGTGTGGCGCGCCCGCCAGAAGGCCGGCGACACCGCGGGCTGGCGCGAGGTCGCCCTGAAGCTCATGCCGCTCGCGGCCGGCAGCGCCGGCGAGGCGCCCGAGCTCGCGATCGGCGAGGCGCTCGCCCAGACGCGCGCCGCGAGCGCCGTCGAGTCCGACGCCCTGGCCACCGTGTACGACGTCGACGTCGATCTCGAGCGCCCCGAGAAGCTCGCGTTCCTGTCGATGGAGCTCCTGCACGGCGAGACGCTCGAGGAGCGCCTGCGCCGCGGGCCGGTGTACTTCCGCCGCGCGCTCGCCATCGCGCGCGACATCGCCCGCGCCCTGTCGGCCTGTCACGCCGCCCGGGTCGTGCACTGCGACCTCAAGCCGCAGAACGTGTTCCTCACGGACAGCGGTCGGGTGGTCGTGCTCGACTTCGGCGTGGCGGCCCTGCGCACCGAGCCCGGGCACGGCGCGCCGCGCTCGCGCGAGCCGCGCAGACTGCGGGGCGTCGACGAGGCGACCGAGCCCGTCTCGCAGAGCGCCGTGCCGGGCCCGCTGGCGGCGCTCGGCGGAGCCGTCGTCGGGACCAACGGCTACATCGCGCCCGAGCGCTTCGGCGGCGGCGAGCCCGGCCCGGCCGTCGACGTGTACGCGCTCGGCGTCGTGCTCTACCGCTGCATCGCCGGTCGCTTGCCGTACGCCGGCCTGCCGCCCGCGCCGCCCGCGCACGACGATCCGAAGGCCCGCGCGCGCTACGATCAGGCGCTCGTCAACGCGACCGTGCAGGGCGAGCTCGACCCGCTCGCGCAGGCGGCGCCCGGCACGCCCGCGGCCGTGTGCCAGCTCGTCGACCGCATGCTGCGCCGCGCGCCCGAGCGCCTGCCGGCGAGCGAGCTCGGGGCCGCGCTCGAGCGCGTCTGGCGCCGCCCGCACGGGGTGCCGGAGCCGCCCTACCTCGGCCTGGCCGCCTTCGGGCCGGATCGCGCGGGCTTGCTTGCGGGACGCGAGGCCGACGTCGAGCACGTGGCCGGGCGCCTCGCCCGCGGCGAGCGCGTGCTCGTCCTGTCGGGCCCCTCCGGGGCGGGCAAGAGCTCGCTCGCCGTGGCCGGCGTGGCGGCGCGCGTCGACGAGCTCTGCGCCGACGGGACGGACGGCTGGCGCGTCGTGACGGTGCGCCCGTCGCAGGCCGGCGCGCTCGTGCTCGCCTCCGCCGCGAGCGCCCCCAGCGGCCGCGCCGCGACCGCGGCCCACGCACCAGCCGCGGGCGCCGTCGACACGGGCGACGAGCTCGTGGGCGTGCTCGTCGTGGTCGACCAGCTCGAGGAGCTGCTCGGCCTGCCCGAGGCCGAGCGCGACGGGGTGTGCGCGGCCTTCGTGGCCTTGTGCCAGGCGCGCGAGCCCGTGCTCGTCGGCGGCGAGCGCCTCGAGACCGACCGCCCCGTGCGCGTCCTCGGCACCGTGCGCGACGATCTCTTCGGCGAGGTCGCGCAGCTCGCGGGCCTCGAGCGCATCCCCGAGAAGAGCCTCTACACCGTGCGCGGCGTCGATCCGAACGCCGCCGCCGAGATCGTGGCCGGCCCGGCGCGCGCCGCCGGCTACGAGGTGGAGGACGTCGAGCGCGTGGCGCGCGAGGCGGGCGAGCTCATGCGCCGCGATCCGACGGCCCTGCCGCTCCTGCAGTTCGCGCTGACGCTCTGGTGGGACGCGCGCGACAAGGAGCAGAAGCTGCTCCGCGTCGCCGACTGGGACGCGCTCGGCGGCATCGAGGGGGCGCTCGGCTCGGTCGCCGAGGAGCTCTACCGCGAGCTCGACGACCCCGAGCGCGCGTCGCTGCGGCGTGTGCTGGTCGCGCTCTTCAACGTCGACGGCACGCGCGCCGCCGCGCGCCCCGCGAGCCTCGCGGCGGGCAGCGAGCGCGTGCTCGGCGAGCTCGTGCGCCGGCGGCTCGTGCGCCGCCTCGGCGACGGCGACGAGCAGCGGCTCGAGGTCGTGCACGAGGCGCTCGCCGCGCGCTGGACCACGCTCCGCCGCTGGCTCGAGGCGAGCCGGGCCGACCGGCAGCTCTGGGAGGATCTCGAGCGCGACGCCGCCCGCTTCGCGACGAGCGCGGACGGCGACGACCTCCTGTGGCGCGGCCGGCGCCTCGCGGACGCCGCGCTGCTCGCCGCCGACGGCGACACGCGGCCGGGGCCGGCGGTCGCGAACTTCGTCGCCGCGGCCCGCGCCCGCGAGCGCCGCGAGCGCTGGCGCAAGCGCGCGCCCGTCGCCGCGCTGCTCGTGCTCCTGTTCGCGGCGGTCACGATCGGGCTCGTCACGACGCGCGTCGAGCAGCGGAACACGGCCCTCGCGCTCGAGCAGGCCGAGGACAACGCCCGGCGCGCCGCCGACAACGAGCGCCACGCGCTCGAGATGGTCGAGCTCGCCGAGCGCAACGCCGCGCGCGCCGCCGAGCTCGCCCTGCAGGCGGGCCAGAGCTCGGACCTCGCCCTGGCGCGCGCCGAGGAGGCCCGGAAGAAGGCCGCCGAGGCCGAGGCTGCGCGCCTCGAGCTCGAGAAGGCCATGAAGGACAACCGCGCCTGTCAGGGCGCGATCCACCGCATCGTCGGCGCGATGACGCGACCGGAGCAGTGAGGCGAGCCCGCGCTTCGCCGGGGTCATCGACCGTACTAGTCTCGTGGCGTGGCCGGTGCGCGGGGCGAGACGGTGGGGGACGAGCTCGGCGCCGAGCCGGTCGTCGCGGGCGTGCCCTTGCTGCAGTACGCGGCGGTCGTCGCCGCGCTCGACGACGAGCTCTCGCTCGAGGAGGTGCTCGACACCGAGGGCCTCGACCCCGCCACCTGGCAGGCCGCGCACGCGGGCTTCCGCGTGCTCCTGTGCCAGGACCCGCGGGCCTTCGCGCGCTACGGCGAGCGGCTCGCGGAGGCGCAGGACCGGCTCGCGCGCCGCGTGATCCCGCTCGACGAGGATCTCGACGCGTGGACGACGTTCCTCGCGCACGCGAGCGCGCACGGCACCGACGCCCTGCTCGCCGAGCACGAGCTGCGCCTCGGCGATCTCGCGCGCCTCGAGCGGCTGTGGGGCTGGAAGCTCGCCGAGAGCACGATCCTCGTCCGCCGCGCCGGCAAGGTCCGGTCGCGCCTCGGCGCGGCGCTGCCGCCGCTGCCGCCCATCCACGTGGGGCCCACGCTGCTCAAGGCCTCACCCGCCGCGCGGCCGGCCGCCGCGCGTGCCTCGGGGGCCGCCGGCGGACCGCCGCCGAGCGGCCGCGCGGAGCTGCGCCTGACCCTCGACGACTACGCGGGCCTCGAGGCGGAGCTCCACGTGCGCAGCACCGAGCGCGAGCGGGTCCTCGCGCGCCACGGGCTCGACGCCGAGGCGGCCGAGCAGGTCGCGCGCGCCTGGGGGGCGGCGCTGCGCCGCGACCCGGCGCTCGCCGCGGACTTCCGTGCCCTGCGCGCCCACCACGTGCGACAGCTCGGCTACCGCACCGAGGCCGCGAGCTCGGCACCGGCCAGCGACGGACGGAGCGCGCCCCCGTCGTGGCGCGCCCCGCCCGCAGTCCTCGAGCGGCGCCGCGAGCCCCAGAGCCCGGAGCCCGCGGGCGCACGCCCGGGCGCACCGGCGGCCGTGCTCGACGTGACGGCTCCGGCCGGGGCGGCGCCGCTCGTCGTCGCCTGGCCGTTCGCCGCGACCCCCGAGGCCGCGCCCCGCACCCGGGCCGAGCCGGGCGACGTGCCGGACGGTGCCTTGCCGTTCCGGCGGCCCACGCAGGCGGGCGCCGTCCTGCGCATCCCGCTCCGCGAGATGGCCGTCGAGTCCGCCCGCGCCGCGGGTCGCGACCTCGACGTGACGAGCGCGAGCGCGCCGTCCCTGCTCGAGCTCGATCCGCTGCCCTTCCGGCGCGGCCGCCCCCCGACGCCGCCGAGCGCGCCCGCGGGCTCGGCCGCGCAGGCCGCCCGCCGGCGACTCGCCGATGGGCATGGCGCCGGGACGCCGGCTCACCCGGCACCCGCGGCGCAACCGGGCGCCGCCGACCTCGACGCGACCTCGGACATGACGCCCGCCCACGTGCTCGGGCTCGGCGACGCCCTGCCGTTCCGCACCGCGGCGGCGCCACACCCCGTCGCCCCCGCTCCGCCGGCCCTGACGCTGCCGCAGTACGCGTCGCTCTGCGCCGAGCTCGCCCTCTACCCGGCGCACGCGGCGGCGGTGCTCGCGCGCTACCTGCTCCGTGGGCCGCACGACGTGCGCGCGCTCGAGGTCGCCTACGCGACGCGCTTCGCCCGTGACCCCGCGAGCCGTACGGAGTTCGAGCGCGTGTACCGGCAGTACGCCGCGTGGCTGACGCGCCGTCGCTAGGAGCAATCTCCACGGGCGGCGCCCGCCCGGTTGTGGCTAGGATGGTCCTGCGGCGGGGGCGCCCGAGTGCCGGTCCCCGCGCTCCGTCTCGACGCTCGTCCTCGGGGGCCCAGGTGGACCAACCCGCAGCCAAGAAGGGCGACCGTGTGGTCGCCATCGACACGCACATCGTGCTCGTGCCGTCGCCGGCCGGGCCGGTTCCGACGCCGATGCCCCTGCCCTTCAGCGGCAAGCTCGACGACGAC
>JADLAB010000150.1 GCA_020848455.1 Polyangiaceae bacterium | reverse complement strand
GGTTCGCGCGCTCGTGCGCGCGCGAGCCCGCGGCGCGCTTCGCCACCGCGGGCGAGCAGGTCGCGGCCCTCGCCGCGACCCTCGGGGTGGCGGGCGACGCGGAGCTCGGGCACCGCGCCGCGGCCGCGACCGTGGTCGCAGCGGGCTCCGGCGCTCCGCCGGGCGCGAGCCAGCTCGCGGTGCCCGTCGCGACGCTCCCGGCTGCGTGGTCGCCCGACGGCCCGCGCGCGCCCGCCCCGGTCGCCTCGCGCACGCCGGCGCGCCGAGCCCGCACGTGGCTGGCGCTCGGAGCGGCGCTCGTCGCGGTGGCGGGGGCGAGCGTGGCGCTCACCCTCGCGCTCGGCCCGGGCGCCCCGAGCGGCGCGGCGAGCGCCTCGGCGCCGGCGTCGACCGCCCCGCCCCCGGACCCGGCTCCGGCCGCGTCGAGCGCCCCGCCGGCCCCCACGGGCCCGGTCGGGCGCGTCGAGGGCTCGCTCTACCTGGGCGCGCCGGAGCACTACGCCCACGACGCGCTCGTGGCCGCGATCGACCCTGCGCTGCCGGCCGCCCTCGCGTGCTGCCGCACGGAGCTCGCCGCGCGCCCGCAGGCGAGCGGGCGCGTGACGATGGCGCTCGGCCTCGACCCCGGGGGCAGGGTCACGGTCGCCACGTGCATGCCGGAGGGCGACGTGTCGAGCACGCTCTGCGAGTGTGTGCGGGTCGCGGCGCTCCGCTGGTCCTTCCCCCGGCGCAAGACGACCCTGCCGATGGTGACGGTCGCCTACCAGCTCGGCTGCCGGCCCTGAGCGGCGCGGCGCTCGCGCTCGGCGCGCTCCGCGTGGTCCCCACCCGCCCCGACTGATACCATGGCTCGCGCGTGGCTCCGGGGGGCCGCGATCGGAGATCCCCAATGAAGAGCTCGACCTTCGCACCCTCCACCCTCGCAGCGCTCGCGGCCGTGGTCGCGCTCGCCTGCACGGCGACCAACAAGACGGGCTTCGGCGGCACCGGCGGCGAGGGCGCCGGCACGACGGGCGGCGGTGGCGCGGGCGCGACGGGGACGGGCGGGTCGTTCGGCGGCGGGCTCAACACCGGCGGCGGGACGGGTGGCACGACCGAGCTCGTGGCCGAGGTGTTCGGCCACAGCGCGAGCCAGCTCTACATGCTCGATCCGGTGTCGAAGGCCGTGACGACCGTCGGCACCTTCTCGGGCTGCTCGTCGGTCATCGACATCGCCCTCGACAAGGACGGCGCCATCTACGCCACCACCTTCGACGGCCTGTACCGCATCGACAAGACGAACGCCGCGTGCACCTTCGTGTCCTCGGGGGGCTACCCGAACTCGCTCTCCTTCGTGCCGGTCGGCACGGTCGACCCGAACGTCGAGGCGCTGGTCGGCTACCAGGGCGACACCTACGTGCGCATCGACACGTCGAGCGGCAACGTGAGCACGATCGGCGCCATCGGCGGCGGCTACACCTCGAGCGGCGACATCGTGAGCGTCATCGGCGGAAAGACCTACCTCACGGCCTTCGGCACGGGCTGCCCGACCGACTGCCTGCTCGAGGTGAACCCCACGACCGGCGCCATGGTGCACAACTACGGCCTGCTCACGGGCTACGACAACGTCTTCGGCCTCGCGTTCTGGGGTGGCGCCGCGTACGGCTTCACCGACGCGGGCCAGCTCTTCCAGATCGACTTCGCGGGCAACGGCGTGACCACGAGCCCGATCGCGATCCCCGGCGCGCCCGCCGGGCTCTCGTTCTGGGGCGCCGGCTCGGCGACGAGCGCGCCCGTCATCATCCCGAACTGACGCTCGGCGATGCCTGCGCCCTGAACCATGACGAGCGGACCGTCCCCGACGCCCCCTGCCCTCGGCCGCCGCGTGCTCCACCGCTGGGAGCGCTTCCACCACCGCACGGTCCACGTGCCGCGCGTCGGACGCGTGGCCGAGGCGCTCGCCGCGCTCGTCGGCACCGCCGAGAGCGTGTGCGACGTCGGCTGCGGGGACGGGACCATCGCGGCGCGCGTCGCCGCGGCGGTCGGCGCCACGCGGGTCGTCGGGGTGGACGTGGCCATGCGCGAGACGGTGGGGATCGAGGCCTCGGTGTACGACGGTCGGCGCCTGCCCTTCGCGGACGCGAGCTTCGAGGTGGTGCTCGCGAGCGACGTGCTGCACCACGCCGAGGATCCGGGCGCGCTGCTCGCCGAGTGCCTGCGCGTGGCGCGGCGCGCCGTGGCGCTCAAGGACCACCTCCGCTTCGGGCCCATCTCCGAGCGGCTCCTGTGGCTCATGGACGTGTCGGGCAACGCCGCCCCGGGCGTGCTCGTGCGCGGTCGCTACCTCGGGCTCGAGCAGTGGCTCGAGCTCGTCGCCGGCGCCGGCGGCCGGCTGCGGCGCATCACCTGGCCGCTCAGGATCCACGATCTGCCGTGGCGGCTCGTGACGCGGAGCGAGCTCCAGTTCGCCGCGCTCGTGGAGCACGCCGCGCCGCGCCGAGCCCCGGAGGGCGGCTGAGCCATGCGGAGCCTCGTCGTCGGTGGCGCGGGCTTCATCGGGAGCCACCTCGTGGGCGCGCTCGTGCCGCGCGGGCCGGTCACGGTCTACGACGACCTCTCCGTCGGCCGCCGCGCGTGGCTCGCCCCGCACCTCGACGCCGGGCGCGTGGAGCTCGTGGTCGGCGACGCGCTCGATCTCCCGCGCCTCACCGAGGTCGCCCGCGGGCACGACGTCGCCTTCCACCTCGCCGCCAACCCCGAGGCCCGCTCGGGCCTCGCACGCACCCGCCTCGACCTCGAGCAGGGGACGACCACCTGCTACCACGCGCTCGAGGCCTGCCGCCTCGCGGGCGTGCCGCGCTTCGTGCTCTCGTCCTCCGGGACGGTGTACGGCGACACGCCGCGGGTGTGCCGCGAGGAAGATCTCGGCGCCCTGCCGATCTCGCTCTATGGCGCGAGCAAGCTCGCCTGCGAGGCGCTCACGAGCGCCTACGTCGAGTGCTTCGGGCTCGAGGCGCGCATCTTCCGCTTCGGCAACGTCGTCGGCCCGCACGGCACGCACGGGGCGGCGCTCGACTTCCTGCGCAAGCTCGAGCGGGATGGGACCACGCTCGAGGTGCTCGGGGACGGGCGGCAGCGAAAGCCGTACCTCCACGTGTCCGACTGCGTGGCCGGGATCCTCCACGGCCTCGATCACGGCGCGGCGGGGCTCGAGATCTACAACCTGACGCCGCCCGACACGACCACGGTCGCGCGCATAGCCGAGCTGTGCGTGGCGGCCTCGCCCTACCCCGGCGCGCGCATCCGCTACACCGGCGGCGACCGCGGTTGGCCCGGCGACATCCCGCGCTCGACGATGGCGCCGGACAAGCTCGCCGCGGCGGGCTTCCGGGTGCGGCTCGGGAGCGACGACGCGGTGCGGCGCGCGGTCGGCGAGCTGGCGGCCGAGGTGTTCGGCCCGCGCGCGCGCCCACTCGAGCCCGGTCCGCGCTCCTAGAGCACCCGGCCGGAGCTTCGGGGCGCCGGCGCTACCGCGCTCCGCGGCGCAGGACGTCCGCCCCGAGCGAGGTCTCCGACGCGACCGTGCCGGCGAGCGAGAGCTCGTAGAGCGGGCCGCCCGCCAGCGCTCGACCGCGCGCGACGATCTCGTAGCTCCGCTCGGCGGGGTCGGTGCGGAGCTCGAGCTGGTAGCGCACGGCTCGAGTCGCGGGCAGGTAGCGAACGCAGCGCCAGCCCTCGGTCTCCCAGTCGGCGCGGACGACGGCGGCGGGCGCCTCGGCGAGCGCGGCGAGCGCGGCCGGCGTCGGCGGCGCGCCCGGACAGAACCGCGGTGGCTCGTCCGACCACGCGCGGAGCATCCCGAGGGCGATCGTCTTCAGGGCCACGACGGCCTCGGCCTCGTTCGCGCGCGCGAGGTACGCGCGCAGATCGCGCGCCAGGAGAGCGGCGCAGCGAGCGTCGGCCGCGGTGTCGCTGCGTCGGGCGAGGAGCTCGAGCGCGAGCGTCGTCGCGCGCTCGCGCCCCACGTCGCCCCCGGCCGCGCGCCGCACCTCGGCTTGGAGCCCGCTCTCGAGCGCGGCGCAGCGCTCCCGGACGTACTTCGCCTCGTCGGGGTCGAGCGGCTCGGGGCCGGGCACGGGCGAGTGGGCCGCGGGCACCGCCGCGGCGGGCGGCGGCGGCGGCACGAGGGGCGCGGAGCCCGTGGCCGTCGCGCCGAGCTCCGCGGCGGGCGCGCTCGCGACGGACGCGGCCCCGGGCCGCCCGGGCACCGCGGAGGGCGCGGCGGGCGGTGCACCGCAGGCCGCGAGCGCGGGGAGCGCGGCGACGAAGAGGGCAGCGGTCGGGCGCACGGACGACCCATACCCCAGTTCGCCCTCGTGCGCGGGCGGAAGGCGACGTGACGTAGCGACAGTCTCGGGCTATGAGCCGACCCGCGAGCGAGGTCCCCCATGAGCATCGAGCACGCCGTCCCCGTCGCTTCACCCGTCACGGCCGTCGCCCCCGAAGCGCGCGCGCCCGCGACCATCCGCTGCTTCGACCCCGCGACCCAGGAGCCGCTCGGGGAGGTGCCGGTGACCTCGCCCGCCGAGGTCGTGGAGCGCATCGCCCGGGCGCGGCGCGCGCAGGCGCGCTGGGCCGAGACGAGCTTCGACGAGCGCCGGCGCGTGCTCGGCCTGCTGCTCGAGCACGTGACCTCGCACGCCGACGAGCTCGCGGAGCTCGTCGTGCGCGATTCCGGCAAGACGCGCGAGAACGCCATGCTCGGCGAGATCTGGCCCGTGTGCGAGAAGCTCCGCTACACCGTCGCACACGGCGAGCAGCACCTCCGCCCCGAGCGCCGGTCGGCGGGTGTCTTCCCCCACAAGCGCGCCGTCGTCCTCTACCAGCCACTCGGGGTCATCGGCGTCATCTGCCCGTGGAACTACCCGCTCCAGAACGTGCTCGGGCCCACCATCCCGGCGCTCTTCGCGGGCAACGCCGTCGTCGTGAAGGTCTCCGAGTGGACGGCGTGGTCGAGCGCGCGCATCCAGGCCATCTTCGACACCGTGCTCCGCGCGGCCGGCCACGACACGGATCTCGTGCAGCTCGTCAACGGCTACGGCGACACGGGGGCGGCGCTCGTCTCGGGCGGCGTCGACAAGATCGTGTTCACCGGCTCGGTCGAGAACGGCCGGCGCGTGCTCGCCGAGAGCGCCAAGACGCTGACGCCGGTCGTGCTCGAGCTCGGCGGCAAGGACGCCTTCATCGTGTGCGACGACGCGGACCTCGAGCAGGCGGCGCACGCCGCGCTCGCGGGGGCGTTCATCGCCTGCGGCCAGAACTGCCTCGCGGCCGAGCGCATGCTGGTGTTCGACGCGGTCTACGAGCGCTTCGTCACGCGCGTGACCGAGCTCGCCGCGAGCCTGCGAGTCGGCGCCTCGCCCCTGCCCGGCGCCCACGCCGGCACCGTGGCGAGCGGGGGCGCGCGTGCGGAGGCGCCGGTCGATCTCGGCGCCATCACGACCCCCCCGCAGCTCGCCGTCGTCGAGCGGCTCGTCGCGGACGCGGTCGCGCGCGGAGCGCGCGTGCTCACGGGCGGCCGGCGCGGCCGGGCGCCGGGGCTCTTCTACGAGCCGACGGTGCTCGAGGGCTGCACGCCGGACATGGCGATCCTGCAGGAGGAGACCTTCGGCCCGATCCTCTGCCTCGTGCGCGTGGCCGGCGAGGCGCAGGCCATATCCACGGCGAACGCGACCCGCTTCGGGCTCTCGGCCACGGTGATGACGCGCGACCGGGCGCGCGCGGAGCGCATGGCCCGCGCCATCGTGGCGGGCGGCACGAGCGTGAACGACTTCGGCCTCACGTACATGGCCATGGATCTGCCTTTTGGCGGCGTGCGCAACTCGGGCTTCGGCCGGCTCAACGGCCGCGAGGGCCTGCGCGCCTGCACGAACCCGAAGGCGGTCCTCTACGACCGGCTGCCGTTCGGCCTGCCGGCGAAGCTCTACCCCGTGGGGCGCTTCGACTACGAGCTCGCCGGCAGCGCCATCCAGGCCCTGTACGCGCCCGGTCTCGGCAGAAAGCTCGCGGGTGCCTGGCAGGCGCTCCGCACGGTCGTGCGCGCGCGTCGCGCTGCCGGAAGGACACCATGACGACCGAGCACGCGACGAAGAGCGGGGCCCGCCCCGAGCCCGAGCCGCGCGTCACGGCCGCGGCGCTCGGCAGCGACCGCGCCATCGAGTGCCGCGACCCGGCGACGCTCGAGCTGCTCGGCTCGGTCCCGGTGATGGGGCCCGAGCAAGTGCGGGCCGTGGTCGCACGGGCGCGGGTCGCGCAGCGCGACTGGTCGACGACCTCCTTCGCCGAGCGCCGCGCCGTGATGCGCGCCCTGCTCGACGCCATCCTGGCGCGCCAGGCGGAGATCTGCCGGCTGTGCGTGCGCGACTCGGGCAAGACCATGGTCGACGCCGAGCTCGGCGAGATCCTGCCCGTGTGCGAGAAGCTGCGCTACGTGATGGCGCACGGCGAGCGCGATCTCGCGCCCGAGAGGCGCGCGAGCGGCCCGCTCGCCCACAAGCGCGCCCGGGTCGAGTACGAGCCGCTCGGCGTCGTCGGGGTCCTCTGCCCGTGGAACTTCCCCTTCCACAACCTCTATTGCCCGCTCGTCCCGGCCCTCTTCGCCGGCAACGCGGTCGTCGCCAAGGTGAGCGAGTGGACCTCGTGGTCGGCCGCCGCGCTCGTGGCCATCGTGCGCGACGTGCTCCGCGAGCGCGGCCACAGCCCGGACCTCGTCGGGCTCGTCACCGGCTACGGCGAGACGGGGGCCGCCCTCGTGTCGGGCGGCGTCGACAAGGTGTTCTTCACCGGCTCGCCCGAGAACGGCAAGAAGGTGATGGAGACCGCCGCCCGGAGCCTCACGCCCGTCGTGCTCGAGCTCGGCGGCAAGGACCCGATGATCGTGTGCGACGACGCCGATCTCGACCATGCCGCCCGGCAGGCGATGCTCGGCGTGTTCACGGCGTGCGGCCAGATGTGCGTCGGCGCCGAGCGCATCTACGTGCACGCCGGCGTCTACGACGCCTTCCTCGAGAAGGTCACCCGCAGCGTGCGCGCCCTGCGCCAGGGTCCGGCGCCGCTCTTCGAGGCGGGCCCCGCCGATCCGTCCCGGCGCGAGCTCGTCGACGTCGGCGCGATGACGATGCCGCGCCAGCTCGAGATCCTCGAGGCGCTCGTGGGCGACGCCGTGCAGAAGGGGGCGCGCGTGCTCGTCGGCGGCAAGCGCGCCGCCGGCCTCGGGGGCCAGTTCTTCGAGCCGACCCTGCTCGTCGACGTGACCCACGCGATGCGCATCACGCAGGAGGAGCAGTTCGGGCCCATCATGGTCGTGATGCGCTTCGGGAGCGACCAGGAGGCGGTGCGCCTCGCCAACGACTGCCCCTACGGGCTCGGCGCGAGCGTGTTCAGCCGCGACGCCGCGCGGGCCGCGCGCATCACCCGCGAGGTGCGTGCCGGGATGGCCGTGGTGAACGACTACGGCCTCGCGTACATGATCCAGTCCCTGCCCTTCGGCGGCATCGGCCGCTCCGGCTTCGGCCGCATCAACGGCCGCGAAGGCCTGCGCGCCTGCTGCCACACGAAGGCGCTCGTCACCGATCGCGTGCCGCTAGGCGCCGGCGTCGCGGTCTACCCCGTGCGCCGCGAGACCTTCGGCGTGCTCGAGCACGCCGCCCGGCTCGTCTACGGACGCGGGCTCGGCACGCGCGCGCAGGCGGCCCTCGGCGCCGCGCGGGCCGTGGTGCGCATGCTGCGCGGGCGCTAGGGCGCGGGTCGGGGAAGGCGGGCCATGGTCCCGACCGGCTCTCCCAGCCGTCAGGGCCGGCGACGCGCGCGCCCGAGCGCCACGAGCGCCACGAGCGCGAGACCGAGCGGCACAGGCGCCCGTCGCCCGTCGGCCGCGACCGCCTCGCAACTACAGCCGCTCCGCCGGTCGCGCGGCCGCGGGGGCGGATCGTCCGCGACGGGCGGCGGCGGCCTCACGTCCGGGCCGTCCGTCGGGCGCGGGTCTGGACCGGGCCCCGGGGGCGACGCGGAGCCCGGCGGACCCGGCTCGGCCGGGCCCGAGGATGGCGCGGTCGCGGTGCCCGAGCCGGGGGGTGCCGGCGGCTTCGGCACGCGCGACAGCATGACGCGCGCGTGGTCGCGGCACGCGGCCGACACGTAGGTGCCCCGCAGCTCGTTCGGCGTCTCGAGCGCGAGGTCGTACTTGTCGACCGTGCAGAAGACCCAGCCGGGATTGGGGTGCGACTCGGCCACGCGCACGTCGCGCATCTCGAGCTTCTTCTTGCCGTCGAGCCAGCGTCCCTCGACATCGCGCACGCTGTAGCCGCTCTTCAGGCTCGACCACTGGAGCTGGCCCTTGACGGCGTCGCCCCCCGCCGGGCACAGGCGCGCGCTCACGCGCACCGACGGATCGTTGCCGCTCACGGTGCCGATCCAGGCCTCGCACTCGCCCTCGGCGACGAGATCCGGCGGGTGCTCGAGCGCGCGCGCCCGCGCCGGGCCCGCGAGCAGCGCGAGCCCGAACGCGAGCGCGACGAGCGCGCGAGCCCGGTCGTAGCCCCCCATCGAGCGCGCGGGCGCGTCGCATTTCACCATCGGCCGCGAGCATAGCGTCTCCCGCGCGGGCGCGCCCCGGTGAGCACGGCGGCCGCGACCGGCGCGCGGACGGGCTTCGTTGTATGGTGGGCCCGCCATGTGCCCCTACTGCCGGACGAACGCGCCACTCGTGTACCGCGGGCTCGACGCCTACTGCTCGGGCTGCGGCAAGCCGCGCAACCTGCTCAGCGGGACGTCCCTCACCCACGCCGGCAAGCCCGCGCGGCTCGCCGGCGGCGTCGTGCACGCCTTCGGCTGGATCGTGCTCGTCGTCGGCCTCGGGGTGGCCGCCCTCGTCGGCCTGCTCCTCACGCCGCTCTTCGGCGCCACGACGGGCGCCGTCACCGGCGGCATCTTCGCGCTTCTCACGCTGCTCGCCTTCGCGGTGGTGCGGCGCGGCGGGCGTCACCTCGAGTCGAGCGGAGACGCCACCCGCGACCGGCGCCGCGAGCAGGCCCTGCTCGCGCTGGCGGCCAACCGCGGCGGTCGGATCCAGGCCCTCGAGGCCGCCCCCGTGCTCGACGTGTCGCTCGACGAGGCCGACCAGATCCTCACGCGCATCGCCAAGACGCAGCCCTACGACGTCGCCGTCGAGCTCGGCGACGAGGGCGAGATCTTCTACGTGTTCAAGCAGCTCCCGGCGGCACGGCTCGCAGCTGCGGGGCCGGTCGGCGTGCGGGTCGCGGGCGCGCCCGCACCCGGCGCAGCGGCCGGCAGCGACGGGCCCGCGGCCGAGGACGCCGCGGCCGAGGTCGAGGCCGACAGGCGCGCGCACCGCTGAGCCTCGTGCCGGGCTGCGCCGCGCCGGCGCCTGCCGCCTCGGGCGGGACGTCCTTGCGCACGCCTGCGTCGGACCGATAGCCTGATCGGGCGACGTCGGGGGCACCTTACTTCGGAGACACACATGAAGACGCTCTGGGTCGGGCTGACGGTGGTCGGGACGAGCGCCTTGCTCGCGCTCGGGGTCGCGTGCAGCGGCGAGGAGTTCGTCACCGGACCGGGTGGCTCCGGGACCGGCGCGACCGGGCTGGGCGGCGGCTCCGGCGGCACCAATTTCGGGGGGGGCGGCAGCGGAGGCTCGTGCGCCGACGCCGACCTCGACGGCGTCACCGACTGCGCCGGCGACTGCGACGACACCACGCCGGCCGTGTCGCCGAACGCGCCCGAGATCTGCGGCGACGGCATCGACAACGACTGCGACCTCAGCGCCGATCCGAGCGCCACCTGCCTCGACATCGGGACCTACGTCTCCGCCCTCGCGGGTGACGACAACAACCCCGGCACGCAGGCCGAGCCGGTGCTGACGATCGCGGTCGGCATCGCCAAGGCCGTGCAGCTCGGCAAGACGCAACCCGTCTTCGTGGCCGAGGGCAGCTACGCGGAGGACGTGACGCTCACCGAGGGCGTGTCGCTGCTCGGCGGCTACTCGTGTGCGAGCCTCGGCTCGTGCACCTGGCAGCGCGATCCAGCCGCGTACGCGGCGATCATCGAGAACCAGGACGGGGACGGCGTGTACGCCGGTCACCAGATCACGCGCGCGACGATGGTGGAGGGCTTCACCATCAACGCGCTCGGCGGCAACCCCGGCTCGGCCCAGTACTCGGCGCTCTTCCTGCAGGGCTCACCCGTCATCCGCGCCAACCTCGTCAACGGCGCCGCCGTGACGGGCTGCGGCTGGCCCTGCGGCTCGCGCGCGATCACCGTGACCGGCCCGCAGAACGACCCGTCGGGCGCGCTCATCGAGCGCAACATCGTCAACGGCGGCGACTCGACCACCGACTCCTTCGCGATCCTCGTCGACAACGCCGCGCTCGCCACCATCGACCGCAACGAGGTGAACGGCGGGACCGCAGCCTGGACGCGCGGCATCGGCGTCTCGGCGTCGGCCGGCCTCACGGTCATCACGCGCAACGCGATCAGCGCCGGGCCCTGCCTCGGCGACAGCACGACCTTCGGCATCTACGTGGCGCAGGGGCAGAGCCCGATCATCGACGCCAACTGGATCAACACCGACCCCGCCAAGGTGGGCAGCTGCCTCGGATTCACGGGCAACTGGTGGACGGGCGGCATCGAGAGCGAGGGCTCGACCGCCGTCATCACGAACAACGTCGTGCTCGGCGTGCCGTCGCCCCGCAGCACCGCCGTCCTGCTCGCGGACTGCGAGGGGGCGTGCCAGATCGGCCAGGCGATCGTGAACTCGAACACCCTCGCCGGCGGCGGCGCGCTCAGCAACAACTCCTTGAGCGCGGCCATCGTCTTCAAGACCTGGAAGGCCGGACAGAACGTGGTGGTCGGACGGGTGCGCAACAACGTGCTGGTCGGCGGCTCCGGGTTCACCAGCTTCGGCGGCTACGAGGACGTCGGCGTCGCGGGGTCGAGCAGCCGACCGCAGTTCTTCCAGAACAATGACCTCTTCGACGCGACCGCGCTCTACTACCTGTGGAACGGAGCCACCGCCTCCTCGCTGGCCACCCTCGCCGCCGTGAACACCACCGTCAACGGCGCGAGCGGCAACGTCGACTTCGATCCCGCGCTCGACGCCACGGGCCACCTCACGAGCGGCAGCCCGTGCATCGACGCGGGGACCCTCACGGGCGGCGAGACGCCCGCGACGGACATCGACGGCGACCCGCGGCCCGCCGGGGCCCTGCCCGACATCGGCGCCGACGAGGCGGGCTGAGCGGCGCGCGCGCCGGCCGCGCTCAGCGCACGGCGTTCCGTCCCGCGGCCTTCGCCTCGTAGAGACGGGCGTCCGCGCACGCGATGAGCGGCCGCAGCTCGGCGCCGTCCTCCGGGAACGCCGCGACGCCGACCGACACGGTGAAGCGCGGCAGGCTCGCGCGCGGCCGCGCGACGTGCTCGCGGAGCTCGTCGAGGACGTGGCGCGCGCCGTCGCGCGCCGTCTCGGGCAGCACGAGCAGGAACTCTTCCCCGCCCCAGCGCCCGACGGTGTCGGTCCGGCGCAGCCGCCCGAGCACGTCCGCGGCGAAGGCGTGCAGCACCTCGTCGCCCGTCTGGTGCCCGTGCTCGTCGTTGATGCGCTTGAAGTGGTCGACGTCGAGCATCGCCACCGAGAAGGCCCGCCCGCTGCGGCGCGAGCGCGCGATCTCCTCCTCGAGCTGCTGGTGCAGGTGGCGGCGGTTGTACAGGCCCGTGAGGGCATCGCGACTCGCGAGCTCGCGCAGCTGCTCCTCGCTCGCCCGGAGGGCGGCCTCCATGCGCCGGCGCTGCGTGACGTCGCGGTAGCTCCAGACGCGCCCGATCACCTTGCCGCCGAGCCGCTGCGGACGGCTCGTGCGCTCGACGCTGCGCCCGTCGCGGAGCTCGAAGAGGTCGCTGCTCTCGGCCTCGGGCTCGGAGAAGATCGCCCGGACCCGGGCCACGAAGGCCTCGGGGGCGGTGGTCTGGCTCGCGAGGTACTGCAGGCGCGGACCGGCGTCGCCGCCGCGGCCGAGCAGCTCGGCCGGCACGCCCCACATCTCGACGAAGCGCTGGTTGTACGCGACGACCGAGCCCGCCGGGTCGACGGCGAGGATGCCCTCGCTCGTGGCCTCGAAGGCGGCGCGCAGGAGCGACAGCGACTCGGCCACCGCCCGCTCGCTCTGGAGCCGGCGGCGGAGCTCGAGCGCCAGCGACACGAGGCTCGCGAGGTAGTTCGCGGTGTTCTGCTCGTCGATCTGGAACACGCGCTCGCCGCCCACGTGCTCGTGGCAGAGCACGCCCACCACCCGACCGCCCGAGCGGATCGGCGCGTCGAGCATCGCCCCGATGCCGAGCGGCGAGAGGTAGCCCGCGCTGAACTCGCTCGTGCGCGGATCGCGGTGCGCGTCGCTCGCCGCAATGACCTCCTCGGAGCCGAGCGCGGCGAAGTAGTGCGGATAGGCGGCGGCGGGCAGCTCCACGCCGCGGCTGTGGCGCCGGGCGGCGCGCTCGTAGAGGTCCTCGCAGAAGATCTTGGTGCGGCCCTCGTCGAGCAGCCACACGCTCGCCCGCTCGACGTCGAGCGCCGTCACGGCGGTCTCGGTGATGAGCCGGACGGCGCCGTCGACGTCCCCCTCGTAGCGCCGCCACTCGGCTCCGATCGCGAGCAGGGCCGCCTGCTGCCGGCGGACGCGGGTCGGTAGCGATGCGGGCTCGTCCACGATGACGCTCGACCGTACACCGCGTGCCGGGGTCCGTCGAGGAGCGACCCGGCGCCTGGAGTCCGCACCGGCCGGCCCGCCAGGCCGCGGAGCGCGCTAGAACGCGTCGCGGCACGGGTCGTCGCTCCGCACCAGGATCCGGTAGCTGCGCGGGGCGAGCTCGACCGGCGTCGCTTCGCCGTCCGCGACGACGCTCGCGCCCGTCACGACGTCGCGCCAGGTGCCGGGCCCGACGGCCGCCGGCGGGAGCGTGAAGCTCACGGGCGCGTCCGAGGCCGAGACGGCGACGACGACCGGGTAGTCCCCGTCGCGGCGGTACGCGTAGTGGTCCCCCGCTGCGACGAGTGGCGTGCGGGCACCGCGCCGCAGGGCCGCGCTGCAGCGGCGCAGGCGCGCGAGCCGGCCGACGGTGACGCCGAGGGCCTGCTGCGCGGGCCAGAGCTCGCTCGCGCGCGGCAGCACGCGGCGATTGTCGGGGTCGGCGCCGCCGGCGAGCCCGAGCTCGTCGCCCTGGTAGAGCACGGGCAGGCCGGGCAGCGTGAAGACGATGGCCAGGGCCACGGCCAGTCGCTCGTAGGGCTCCGGGCTCGCGGGCTGCGGCGCGGGCGACGACCAGGCGTCCGCCGCGTCGTCACCCGTCGCGACCGAGACGAAGCGCGGCGTGTCGTGGTTGTCGAGCATGCGCGCCAGCACGGCGCCGGAGCCCGCGAGCCGCGTCTCCTCGTAGGCGAGCACGGCCTCGACCGCCCCGAAGCTCCCCGTGCCGCGGGCGACGGCGTCGTGCAGGGCCCACATGAGCGGGAAGTCGAAGGCGCTGTCGAGACCGTCCGGGCCGAGCTGGTAGGCGAGCGCCTCGACGGCGGCCGTGCCGGGACCGGTGTAGATCTCGCCGAGGAGCAGCCGCGCGCGCGCCGGGGCGGCCGCACGCCGGGTCGCATCCGCGATGCGCCGCGTGACCGCGCGCGGCATCATCGGTACGGCGTCGATGCGGTAGCCGTCGACGTCGAAACGCTCGAGGAAGTAGCGCACGTCGCCGAGCGTCGCCGCCATCGCCCCCGGCTCCTGGAAGCGCACGTCGGGCAGGAACGGCGTGAACCAGCAGGTCTCGATGTGGCTGCTCCAGGGGCAGCTCGCGCTGCCGCACACGCAGCCCGACGGCGAGAACCACTCGGGGTGCTCGAGGTAGCGGGCGCTCTCGGCCTCGACGTGGTTCGGGACGAGATCGAGGTGCACGGCCAGGCCCGCCGCGTGCGCGCGGGCGACGAGCGCGTCGAGCGCGGCCTCGCCGCCGAGGCGCGCCTCGACCCCGCGGCTCTCGGTGGGCCAGTAGCCGTGGTAGCCCTCGTAGAGGTGGCCGTCCGGGCCGAGGCGGGTGCCGAGCGGTCCCGGCAGGACGGGCGAGAGCCACAGGGCCGTGACGCCGAGCGCGGCGAGAGAGCCGTCGTCGATCGCCGCCGCGACACCGCCGAGCGTGCCCCCCGCACGAGAGCCCGGCGTCGGGGGCGGGTCGAGCGCCGCGCCGCCGTCCCCCCGGAAGCGGTCGATCAGGACCTCGTAGAGCACCTCGTCGCGCAGATCGCGCTCGCCCGGCGTCCCGGTGGCGGGCGCCGTCCAGCCGAGCGCGCGCGCCTCGGCGCGGAGGCCGTTCTCGTCGGCCGCGCCGAGGAGGGCGGAGACACGGCCCGGCGGCAGCCCCGCGATCGCGACCTCGACGCGCCCGCTCTCGGGTGCGCCGGACACGAAAGGAGCGCCCACGCCGTCGGGGGTCGTCACGACGAGGCTCGCGGCGTCGAGCGGGGCGCCGCTCGCGCTCGCGCGGAGCTCGGCCACGAGCGCGAGCGCGTCGGCGCTCACGTCGACCGCGGTCCCGAGCAGCTCCGGCACCGAGCAGTCGGCGACGACGAGCAGCGAGACCTCCTCGTCCGAGCCGTCGGTCCGCCAGGTGCCGAGCGGATCGAGGGGGTCCGGATGCACGCCGCTCGCGTCCGACACGAGGTAGCCGTGCTCGCCCGGCGGCAGCTCGAGCCGCGCGAGGTACCAGCCGTCGCCGAAGGGCTCGACGGGCGTGCCCGGCGGAGCCCAACCGTCCCAGCTCCCGAGGACGTGGGCCTCGGGCGCCGTCGACCACACGCGCCCGACACAGTCGCGGCGCGGCGGCTCGACGCCGCCACAGGCGGCGAGGGCGAGCGCGAGGCCGAGCGCACCGGCGCGCCCGCCGGCACGCCCGCTGTCGTCCGCCGTCGCCATGCGATACCCGAGGCTAGCCCCCATCGCGCCGACGGTCGAGCGCGGGGCGGCCCGCCGCGCGGCGCCGGCGCGGCGCGCTACTTGGCGCGCCGGCGGTTCTCGGCGCAGCATGCGCCCGATGGAGTCGGGGGAACGCGAGCGCGCCCTGGCGCGGCGCAAGCGACGAGCGTCGATCACGCGCGCGGCCAGCCTCGCGCTCGGCCTCGTCGCCTTCGCGGTCATCGCCTGGAGCCCGACGGCGCTCGCCACGATCGAGGGCGCCGGGCGCCGCCCCGCCTACGCGGCCGCCACGGCGGCGCTCATGGCCGTGTGGTGGTTCACGGAGGCGGTGCCCATCGCGCTCACCGCGTGCGTGCCGCTCGTGCTCTACCCGCTGTGCGGCGTCTTCGGCGCGGGCCCCGTCGGCGACGTCGTGGCGAGCGCGGAGCCCTACTTCGACGCCTACAACTTCCTGTTCCTCGGCGGGATGGCCATCGGCGCTGCCATGGAGCACTTCCAGCTGCACCGCCGCGTGGCCCTGCACATCATGCGCGCCATCGGCACCGAGCCGAAGCGCCTCTTGCTCGGCATGCTGGTGGCGACCGCGGCCGTGTCGATGTGGATCTCCAACACCGCGACGGCCGTCATGATGCTGCCCATCGCGCTCGCGCTCGTCGCGCAGCTCGAGCGCGCGAACGGCGGCCGCAAGCTCACCCACTTCGGCTCGGCGCTGATGCTCGCCGTCGCCTACGCCTCGAACGTGGGCGGCATCGGCACCAAGATAGGCACCGGGACCAACTCGATCTTCTGCGGCTTCGTGGCCGAGAAGCTCCACCGGGACGTGGGCTTCCTCGAGTTCGTCGCGATCGGCGCGCCCTTCGTCCTCTTGTTCTTGCCCGTCGTCTGGGGCGTGCTGTGGCTGCGCGCCAGGAAGGAGGTGCTCGACCACCGCGACGCGCAGGAGGCCATCGCCAAGGAGCTCGCCACGCTCGGCCCGCTCATCGGCCGCGAGCGCCGCGTGGCCATGGTGTTCGCCGGTGCCGCGCTCCTCTGGATGGCGGGCGACCCCTTGCGCAAGCTGCTCGCGCCCGAGCTCGCGGGCGCCTTCGGCGGGTTCAAGCTGCAGCCGAAGCACTACGAGGCGACCGTGGCCCTGCTCGCGGTGTTCGCCCTCGGCGCGCAGCGTGCCCTGCCCTGGGCGGCCGTGCGGCGCATCCCGTGGAGCACCCTCGTGCTCCTCGGCGGGAGCTTCGCCATGGCGGCCGGCATCGAGGCGAGCGGCCTGTCGAAGTGGCTCGCCGGAGAGCTCGGAGGGCTCACGAGCCTGCCCCTCGCCGCGCAGGTCGCGCTCGCGACCGCGGCCACCGTGGCGCTCACGGCCCTGGCCTCGAACACGGCGACCATCAACGTCGCCCTCAACGTCCTGCCGCCGGCGCTGCCGGTGCTCGCGGCCTCTACCCTCGCCGCGTCGTGCGACTTCGCGCTGCCCGCGGGCACCCCGCCGAACGCGATCGTGTTCGGCAGCGGCTACGTCCGGCTGCGCGACATGATGCGCACGGGCTTCTTGCTCGACCTCGCGGCGATGGCGCTCATCACGGGCTACACGCTCGTGTGGGTGCGCGTCATCCTGCCCTAGGAGGGCGCTGGGAAACGCGTCCTGCTGCGCCGAACGAGGCATCCCGACCTGCGGAGCGTGCTCGCTCGGCCTCCTCAACGTACGGAAAGTACGTGGTCGTCGGCCTCCGCTCCGCGCCACTCCGCATCTCGGACGCCTCCTTCGCCTCGCGACGGACCCGTTTCCCAGCGCCCTCCTAGCCACCGGTCACGGTGCGACGAGGATGCGGGTCGAGCGCGGCGGCACGCTCGGGGCGGCGCCGTGCGTGCTGCCGTCCACTTCGTCCACGTAGCTGCCGGCCGGCAGCCCGCTCACCGTGGCTGCGGCGTCGCCGCGGTTCACGGCCACGAACACCTCGTCGCCCGCCGTCGCCATCCGGTAGCAGAGCGTGTCGCCGGTGACGCTCACGGTCGCGCGCGTGCCACGCCGCAGAGCCGGGTGCGCCGCCCGGATCGCGGCGAGCCTGGCGACGCGCTCGCGCAGGAACGTCTGCCCCGCGCTGTAGCCCTGCCATTGCATGAAGCGGCGGTTGTCCGGATCGCCGGCCCCCGGCATCCCGATCTCGTCGCCGTAGTACACGAGCGGCACACCGGGCAGCGTGAACAGCACGGCGAAGCCGTTCGCCAGGCGCTCGAAGGCGCTCATGCCGCCCGGCAGGCCGGGCTGGTTCTGCCACGCGCGGTCCTTGCCGCTCGCCCACGGATCGCCCCAGGCGGGGCTGTCGGAGGCGAAGTGGATGGCGCGCGGCACGTCGTGGTTGCCGACGAAGGTGCTCATGATGCCGGCGCCGTAGTAGCCGTCGTTGCTCGCGAGAAAGCCGTCGAGGTCGTACATCGAGCCCTGGCGCATCAGCACCTGGGAGACGACGGCGTTGCGGAGCGGGAAGTCGAACTGCCCGTCGAGCTTGGTGCTCGGCTCGACGTAGTAGGCGATGGTGCCGCGGTCGCCGGTGAAGGTCTCGCCGACCAGGTAGAAGTGCTGGCCGCTCACGCTCTCGATCTCGGTCGTCACGCGGCTGCGGAGCTCGGTCACCCACGCGTCCTCGATGTGCTTGACCGCGTCGAGGCGCAGGCCGTCGATGCCCGTCGCCTGGATCCACTGGATGGCGTTGCCCACCGAGTAGTCGCGCGCCGCCGGCACGGTGAAGTCGAAGTCCGGCAGGTAGTCGCGGAACCAGCAGCGCTTGCCCTCCGCGCCGTCCCACGAGCAGTCGCCGCCGCACACGCAGTGCTTGCCGTTCCAGTCGAGCGGCCAGAACCAGTCGCCGTGCTCTGCGTACACGGGCGAGCTCACGTGCACGTGGTTCATGGCGTAGTCGACCACCACCTTGAGGCCGTGGGCGTGCGCGGCGTCGACCACGCCGACGAGCTCGGCGAGCGAGCCGAAGCGCGCCTCGGTCGCGCCGAGGTCGCGCGGCCAGTAGCCATGGTAGGCGCTGTAGGGGTGTCCGTCGTCGCCGACGCCCGTCGCCTCGGTGTTGTCGAAGGGCACGCTCAGCCAGAGCGCGTTGACGCCGAGCGATTCGAAGTAGCCCGACTCGATCGTGGCGCGCACGCCGGCCCAGTCGCCGCCCTGGTAGTTCGCGGCGCCGTCGACGCCCGGGATGGGCGCGTCGTTCGACGGGTCGCCGTTCGCGAAGCGGTCGACGAAGACGAAGTAGAGGACGGCGTCGCGCCAGTCGAAGCTCCCGAGCACGGGCGGCGCGCAGGTCCACGCCTCGCAGGTGACGCCGTCGAGCACGGAGTTGAAGCCGCCGAGACCGTCCGGCACCACGGCGGGGTTGCCGGGGTCGGTGATCCAGGTCGCGCCGTCGACGACGAGCTTGTACGCGACCGGCGCGTTCCAGGGCAGCTCGACGCTCGCCTCCCAGCTGTCGCCGACGAGCGCCATCGGGACGCCGTTCACCCAGCCGTCGGGCGCGAAGTCGCCGCGCACCTCGACCGACTGCTCGCCGCCGAAGGGCAGCTCGAAGACGTGGGCACAGCGCCGCAGCTCCTCGGCGCACGGGGGCGGCTCGACCGGGGCCTCGCCGCCCGAGCCCGTGCCGTAGGCGGCGCCCGAGCCGTACGAAGCACCCGAGCCGCCCGAGGGCGCGCCGCCCGTGCCCGGCTGGTACGTGCCGCCGGCCGGCGGCAGCTCTTGCCCGAATCTCACGCCGTCGGCACAGCCGAGCGCTGCGAGGAGGAGGCCGGCGGCGACGAGGCAGAGCGAGCGGCGCATGGCGTAACTCCTTTGTGAGTTACGCTTCCATAGTCCGGTCGGCCGCGCGACGCCAGCTCGCTCGCACCCGGGTTCGTCGGCGCCGCCCCGGTCGGCTACGCTGCCGCTCGTGCAGGCCGTGATCCTCGCCGGCGGGCTCGCCACGCGCCTCGGCGCGCGCACCGAGCACACGCCCAAGATCCTGCTCCCCGTGGCCGGGCGCCCCTTCGCGGCGTGGCTGCTCGAGGCGCTCGTGCGCTCGGGCTACGACGAGGCGCTCCTGCTCGTCGGCCACCTCGGCGACGCCGTGCGCGCCGCGCTCGGCGACGGCGGCGCCTTCGGCCTGCGGCTCGCCTATCGCGACGACGGTCCCGTCCTGCTCGGCACCGGCGGCGCGCTCCGCGCGGCCGCGCGCGGCGGCGCGCTCGGCGCGCGCTTCGTCGTCACCTACGGCGACGCGCTCTTGCCCTTCGACTACGCTAGCCCCCTCGCCGACCTCGACGCGCACCCCGAGGCCCTCGGGACCATGGCCGTGTACCGCAACGACAACCGCTTCGATCGCTCCAACGTGCGCCTCGACCCGGGCGGGGCCGCGGGCCCGCTCGTCGCGGAGTACCGCGAGCTCGCGCGCGGCGCCCCCGCCGACCCCGGGCTCCACCACATCGACTACGGCGCCATCGCGCTGCGGCGCGAGGCGCTCGCGCTCCTGCCGCCCGAGCCGGTGGTGTCCTTCGGTGCCCTGCAGGCCAGGCTCGCGCGCGAGGGCCGCCTGCGCGCGCTCGAGGTCGAGACGCGCTTCTTCGAGATCGGCTCCCCGGCGGGGCTCGCGGCCCTCGAGGACGAGCTCCGCCGGCGCGGGGGCGTGGCGTGATCATCTCGCGCGCGCCCCTGCGCTTCTCGCTCGGCGGCGGCGGCAGCGATCTGCCGGGCTATGCGCGCGCGCACGGTGGCTTCGTGGTCTCGACCGCGATCGACAAGTACGTCTACGTGACGGCGAACCGCCGCTTCTACCGCGACATCCGCCTGGCCTACTCGCGGACCGAGATCGTGCCGCGCGCGGCCGACGTCGAGCACCCGATCTTCCGCGCCGCCCTCCAGATGCTCGGCATCGACCACTCGATCGAGCTGACGAGCGTGGCCGAGCTGCCGGCCAACAGCGGGCTCGGCTCGTCGAGCACCTTCACGGTCGCCCTGTTGAACGCACTTCACGCCTACCGGCACGAGTTCGTGTCCTCGGTCGAGCTCGCGCGCGAGGCGTGCGAGCTCGAGATCGAGCGACTCGGCGAGCCCATCGGCAAGCAGGATCAGTACATCGCGGCCCTCGGCAACGTGCAGGCCCTGCACTTCGAGCGCGACGGCTCGGTGCGCGCCGAGCCCGTGCCGGTGAAGGACGAGGTGCTCGACGAGCTCGAGAACAACCTCGTCGTCTTCTACTCCGGGGTCGAGCGCTCGGCGCGGGTCGTGCTGCGCGAGCAGGACGGCGCGCTTCGCGAGGCGCGCGGCGATGCGACCGAGCGCATGCACCGCATCAAGGCCATCGGGCACGAGGTGTACCGGCTGCTCTGCGACGGCGACGTCGATCGCTACGGCGAGCTGCTCGACGAGCACTGGCAGGAGAAGCGCCACATGGCGAGCGCCATGACCGATGGCACGCTCGACGAGCACTACGCGGCGGCGCGTCGGGCCGGCGCGCTCGGCGGCAAGCTGATGGGCGCGGGCGGCGGCGGCTTCTTCCTCTTTTACGTGCGGCCCGCGGACAAGTCGCGCCTCATCGGCGCGATGGGCGCGCGCGGCCTGCGGCGCCTGCGCTTTCGCTTCGAGCCCGACGGGGCGCGCATCGTCGCGAACCTGCACCGCAGCTGAGGGCGCGGTCGCTCACGGTCCGGGCATCGGCGGCGGCGCCGGCGCACGCTCTCTCTCCGGTCGAGGCGGCGCGACGCGCTTCAGGCTCACCGCGGTGCTCGGATCTCGGCACTCGAGCGACGACCCCACGCCCCTGAGCTCGTCCCGGGCGAGCTCGAGGTGGTAGGCATCCATGAGACAGAAGGTCCAGCCGCCGGTCGGGTGGCTCTCGACGAAGCTCGTCTCGCGCAGCTCGAGCCGCAGCGCCGACCACGCGCCCGCGACGAGCCGGACGCTCCAGCCGACCTTGGTCTCGTAGCGCACCTTGCCGGTGACGCTGCCGTCCGCGCGCGCACAGAGCTCGAGCCGCACGGCGTCGGTCCCGTCGTTCTCGATCGCCGTGCCGCGCCAGATCGAGCAGGCGGGCGGCAACACGACCATCGCGCCCTCGACCTCCGCCGCGCCGAGCGTCGCGAGCACGGCCGACGCCGAGCCTACGAGCCGCCGCGCCCGGCGCCGGCGCGCGACGACCGCACCCGCCGCGCCGAGGCCGAGCGCGAGCGCGACGCCGCTCGAGCGAGGGGCCGCCGACCCGACGAGCGCGCAGCCGCAGCTCGGCTTGCGGCGCGGCTCGACGTCCACGGGCCCGACGCCGGCGGGCGGGTCGGGCCGGGGGCCCGCGCTCGCCTCCACCCCCACGGGCGCGGGTGGCAGGGGCGGCCCATCCGGCACGGTCGGCCCCGGCGGAGCCGGCGGCAGCGACGCGCCGCCCGACTGCGACCCCGACGGCGGCGGCGCGGGCGCGCGCACCCGGCGCATCTCGTAGCGCGTGTCGTAGTCGCCGCACGCCTTCGACACGCCCTTGCCCGCGAGCGTCGCGGGCGTGGGGCGCTCGAAGTCGTACGAGTCCATGAGACAGAAGTCCCACCCCGGCGCCGGCTTGTAGACGACGAAGCGCGTCTCCCGGAGCCTGAGGTGCGTGCCCTCCCAGCTGCCCTCGAGCGCGCGGATCGAGTAGCCCCAGTCCGGGTGGTCGTACTGGGCCTCGCCGGTGATCGCGGTGGGCCCCTTCGGACACAGCCGGAAGCGCATCACCCACAGGCCGTCCATCTCCTGCTCCTTGGCCGAGCCCTCCCAGAGCTCGCAGTCGCCCTCGGCGGTGAACGGCGGCGGTCGCGGACCCGTCGCCCACGCGGGCCGCGCGAGCACGAGGGCCGCGAGCGCGAGGACGCCCGTGACGAGCGTCCGCACGACCGCGGAGTGCGGGACGCGGCGGCGACGCAGGGGCGACATGGCCTCGCCACTCGAGCAACAACGACGGGTGCCGCGCGGGCGGGCGCACGCTGCCGACGCTCGGCCGCCGAGCCTCGGTCCCGCCGAGGCGCGCCCGAGGCCCGGCCGCGCGAGCCCCTTGCCCCCGCGCTCGGGCCGGCTATGGATGGCGACATGTGGAGCGACAACGTCGACTTCGTCGAACGGTACCTGCGCCAGACGGCCGAGGTGGCCCAGGCGACGAGCCGCGAGGAGCTGGCGAAGGTCATCGAGCTCCTGTTCGAGTGCTACCGCGCGCGCGGCACCATCTACACCTGCGGCAACGGCGGCTCGGCCGCGAACGCGAGCCACCTCGCCGCGGACCTCGCCAAGTTCACGCGCGCGCGCGGGCGCCGCCGCCTGCAGGCGCAGTCCCTGTGCGACAACGCGGCCCTCGTGTCGGCGCTCACGAACGACGAGGGCTTCGGCCGCGTCTTCGTCGAGCAGCTCGTGGGGCGCATCGGGCGCGGCGACGTGCTCCTCTGCCTGAGCGTCCACGGCGGCAGCGGCGCCGACCAGGCCGGGCCCTGGTCGCAGAACCTGGTCGCCGCCGCGCGCTACGCCCGCGCCGAGGGCGCCAGGGTCGGCGCGCTCGTCGGCTACGACGGCGGGGCCTTGCGGCAGCTCGCGGACGCCTGCGTGGTCGTGCCGTCCGCGCTCGACGGCTCGACCTCGACCCCGCACGTCGAGGGCTTCCACGAGGTCTATCACCACCTCGTCTGCGACCGCCTGCGCGAGCTCGTGCAAGCGCACGGCGAGCCCGCCGAGGACGAGGCGGCCCGGTCGTGAGCGCGCGCGGCGCCGAGCGGCGCGGGCCACGCCCGTGAGCGGGCCGGGCGGTGGTGGCGGGCGGCGCGGCGTCGTCCTCGATCGCGACGGCACGCTCGTCGACTTCGTGCGCGACGCGGAGCTCGGCGTCGTCACGCCCGCCTTCCACCCGAGCCAGCTGCGCCTGTTGCCCGGTGTCGTCGCGGGGCTCACGCGCCTGCAGGCCGCGGGCTACGCGCTCGCCATCGCGACGAACCAGCCCGGCGCAGCGAAGGGCGAGCTCGCGCGCGCCGCCATCCTCGCCACGAACGACGCGCTCGCGGCGCTCCTCGCCGGGCACGGCCTGCGCATCGAGGCCTTCGAGGTGTGCCTGCACCACCCCGAGGGCGGCCCTGGGGGCGAGCCGGAGCTCGTGCGCGCCTGCGCGTGCCGCAAGCCGCGCCCGGGCATGCTCGACCGCATCGTGGGGGCGCTCGGCCTCGAGCGCGGCACGAGCTGGATGGTCGGCGACGCCGCGATGGACGTCGCCGCGGCGCGCGCGGCCGGCCTGCGGGCGGGCCTCCTCATGCAGCCGGGTCGCTGCGAGCTCTGCCCGCTCCGCGACGTGCCCGCGCCCGGCACCGAGGCCTCCTCGGCGAGCGGCGCGCTCCGGCCCGATCTCGCCGAGCCGCGCCTCGACCTGCTCGCCGAGCGCATCGTCGCGCTCGGCTGAGCTCCCCGCGTCGGCGCCGCGAAATCGGCTGTGGCAAATCGGTCGGGGAGAGGGGAAGATGCGCGCCCGTGCTCTTCGTCGACAGCACCGTTCCCGCCGAGGTGGCGGCCATCTACGCCTGGGGCGTGGCGAGTGGCGTCACGACCAACCCGCTCATCTTCGCGCGCGAGAGCGGCGCGGCCGACCTCGAGACCACCATCCGCGCCATCCTCGGCGTGTCGCACGGGCACGTCTCGGTCGAGCTCACGAGCGACGACGAGCTGGGCCTGCTCCACGAGGCGCGGCGCTACCACGCCTGGGCGCCGGATCGGGTGTGCATCAAGGTGCCCTTCGGCGAGGTCGGCCTGCGCGTGGCCCACGCGCTCGCCCGGGACCATGTCGCGACCAACGTCACCTGCATGATGAGCTTCAACCAGGCGTATCTGGCCGCGCTCACCGGCGCGACGTACGTGTCGATCTTCAGCGGCCGGGTGCGCGACACGGGCTACGACGTGCGGCCGACGATCCAGAAGCTCCGCGCCCAGCTCGACCGCGAGGGGCTCGCGAGCCGCATCCTCGTCGGGTCCATCCGGCACGCGATGGACGTGAGCGACGCCCTCGAGGCCGGCGCCCACGTCGTCACGGTGCCGCCGCCGATCCTGCGCAAGATGCTCCACCATCCGAAGACCGACGAGGCGATCGCCGAGTTCAACGCTGCCTGGAGGAACCGTGCCGAGTAGCACCCCCGGCCGGGGCAAGGCGAACGGCTCGAACGGCCACGGCCGGAGCGTCTGGATGCACGCCGTGGAGGTCGCAGCGCCAGCCGGGCCCGCGACGGCCACCGCCGACGCCGCCACCGAGGCCGGCGCGCGTCACCGCTACCGCGTCGAGGAGGTCAACCGCGCCCTCACCCGCGCCGTCGGCCGCCCGCGCACCGTGCTCGACGTGGGCTGCGGCATCGGGCTCAACGGTGCCTGGGCGCGGCGCAACGGCGCCCGCGTCACCGGGCTCGAGCTCGCCCCGACGGCGCTCGCCGCGGCCCGCACGCGCCTCGAGGAGGTGCTCGCGGTCGACATCCGCGACCCGGCGGCGCTCGCGCGTGCGCTCGCCGGGCGCAAGTTCGACGTCCTCTTCTTCGGCGACGTGCTCGAGCACCTGGTCGACCCGGGCGCCGTGCTCCGGAGCTTGCTCCCCTACCTCGAGGACGGCGGGCACGTGCTCGTTTCGGTCCCGAACGTCGCGGCCTGGCCGGTGCGGCTCGAGCTCTTGCGCGGCCGGTTCCGCTACACCGAGAGCGGCATCCTCGACGAGACGCACCTGCGCTTCTTCACACGGGAAACGCTCACCGACCTCGTCGGCCGCGCCGGCCTCGAGGTGCTGCGCCTCGAGCACAACCCGATGCTGGTCCGCGCGGCCAAGGACCTCATCCTGCGGTGGCTGCCCGAGGGCGGGGCCGCCGAGCCGACCGCCCTGTCGCAGTCGCTGGCCTACAAGCTCTACGAGCTCGCGGTGCGCCCGCTCGAGGACGTGGTCCTCCGCCTCGCGCCCGATCTCCTGTCCTTCCAGCACGTCGTCGTGGCCCGAAAGCCGCCGCGGCGCGGGCGCCTCGGCCTCACCGTGGGCCTGCTCACGATGGACGAGGAAGAGAGCGTCGCGCGCATGATCGCCGAGGTGCGGAGCCACGCGCCCGACGCCGAGATCCTGTGCGTCGACAGCTCGACGAAGGACCGCACGCCCGACATCGCCCGCTCGCTCGGGGCGCGCGTGCTGCGCCAGGTGCCGCCGCGCGGCCACGGGCCGGCGATGGAGCTCCTCATGTACGAGGCCGCCCGGCAGAGCGAGCTGCTCATCTACCTCGACTGCGACTTCACCTACCCGCCGTCCTACATTCCGATCGTGCGGCGCCTCGTCGAGGAAGAGGGCGCCGACGTCGTCAACTGCTGCCGCACGCGCACGCGCCCGGCGGCGATGCCCGTGCCGAACTACCTCGCGAACCGCGCCTTCGCCGCCCTGGCGCACGCCCTGCACGGCGTGCCCACGGTCGACGTGCACAGCGGCATGCGCGCCTACCGCACGAGCGTCATCCGGGCCTTCGACTTCGTCGGCGACGGCGACGCCTTGCCCATCGACACCCTGCTCTACCCCGCCAAGAGCGGCTACCGCGTGGTCGAGATGCCGATCGACTACGACGAGCGCGTGGGCGTCTCGAAGCTCCGCAAGCTCGCCGGCACGGTGTGGACGTTCGCGCGCCTCGCCGGCGCCTACCGCATCGGTGGCCACGGGGCGGCGCGCTTCGAGCGCCGCTAGGGGGAGCTCGAGGGTCGGCATGCGCAGGCCGGGCGCGGCGCTCTTCCCCTACGCGGTCGGCGCCCTGTGCGCGGCGGCGCTCGGGGTGGCGGCCGCGCTCGCGGCGTGCCGCGGCGACGCGCAGGGCCAGCGCTGGGTGCTCGAGACCGTCGGCGCAGCGTCGCTCTCGCTCGCGCCGGTGCGCGACGAGGTCGAGCTCGTGTTCTGGGCCGATCCGGCGCCCGTCGTCGCCGAGCTCCCCGGGGGCTACGTCGTGGTCGCCGCCACGCGCCCGGCGCCGCTCTGGCGCGCGCTCCGCCTCGCGGCCGGGAGCGGCGCACGATGAGCGAGCTCCACCGCCACCTCGGCCTCGCCGGCTATGCGGCCCGCAACCTCGCGCGCCTGTGGCCCCGCAGCCTCGCCGTCGGTGTGCCGCTCGCGCTCGCCATCGCGGTCGCGACCGCCGCGACGCTCATCGCCGACGGCATCCGGCGCGACGCGGCGCTCGCCGCGAGCTACGCGCCCGATCTCACGGTGCAGCGCATGGCGCACGGCCGGCTCTCGCCCATCGCGGTCGGCCCCTTCGGCGCCGTGCTCGCCGGGCGGCCCGAGGTCGCGGCGGTGAGGCCGCGCGTGTTCACCCTCGTCCCGGCGCCCGGCGACGAGTCCACGGGCGCGCTCGCCACGGTGCTCGGCGTCGACTGGGCCGCGGCGGGCGAGGCACCCTACGGCGTCGTCGAGGGCCGGCTGCCCGCCCCGGGCGAGACGGGCGTCGTCGTGCTCGGGCGCGGCGTCGCGGCCTCGCTCCGGCCGGGCGCCACGTGGCGCGCGCGCGGGCCCGGCAGCACCGTCGAGCTCGAGGTGGTCGGCCTCCTGTCCGACGCCGTCGCCATCCACGGCGCGAACCTCGCCCTGACCTCGCTCGAGGACGCGCGGGCGCTCGCCGGGCTCGCGCCCGACGAGGCGAGCGAGCTCGCCGTGACGCTCGCCCCCGGCGCCACGGAGGCCTCGCTCGCCGACCATCTGCAGACCGACTTCGAGGGCTTGCGCGTGGTCGGCAAGGGCGCGCTCGGGCGCATCCTCGACGCCATCTACGGCAGCCGCAGCGGGGCCTTCGTCACGGTGTGGCTCATCTTGCTGCTCGTGTCGCCGGCCGCGGCCTGGGCGCTCGGCATGAGCGTCGCCGCCTCCGAGCGCCACGAGATGGGCGTCTTGAAGGCCCTCGGCTGGTCGACGCTCGAGCTCGTCGAGGCGCGCATGCTCGAGGGCGGCCTGCTCGGACTCGCGGCCACGCTCGCCGGGGCGCTCGCCGGCACGGTGTACGCCCTCTCCGGCGCCCCCGGCATCGCCGGGCTCTTCGAGGGCTGGGCCGCGCTCTACCCGGCCTTCCGCGCGCCGCTCGCCGTCGATCCGCGCAGCGCGCTCGCCCTGTTCGCGGCCGGCATCGTGCCGCTCCTCGCGGCGATGGCCGTCCCCGCTTGGCGCATCGGCTCGACCCCACCCGAGACGGTGATGAGGGACTGATGCCGGCCGAGGCGCTCAGCTTCTCCTCGGTGTCCAAGCGCTACCGCGGTCGGGCGGGCGAGGTCGTCGTCGTGCGCCGGCTCTCGTTCACGCTCGCGCCGGGCGAGGCCCTGCTCCTGGTCGGCCCGCCCGGCAGCGGCAAGAGCACCGTGCTCGCGCTCGCGGGCGCGCTCCTGCGGCCGAGCTCGGGCGAGGTGCGCTTCGGCGAGCGCTCGCTCTCCAGCCTGCCGGAGCACGCCCTGGCCCGCTTCCGCGGCGCCGAGGTGGGCTTTCTCTTCCAGGGTTTCCGGCTGCTCCGCGGCTGGACGGCGCTCGAGAACGTCGCGCTCGCGCTCGTGCCGAAGGGCCTGCCGGCGCGCGAGCGCGAGACCCGCGCCACGGCGTCCCTCGAGGCGCTCGGCGTCGGGTCGCGCGCCGGCTTCCGGGTCAACGATCTGTCGGGCGGCGAGCAGCAGCGCGTCGCCCTCGCCCGCGCGCTCGTGTCCGAGCCCTCGCTCGTGCTCGCCGACGAGCCCACCTCGAACGTCGACCGGCCGACGGCCGAGCTGGTGCTCGCCGAGCTCCGGCGGCGCAAGGAGCTCGGCGCGACGGTGCTCGTCGCCTCGCACGACCCCGCTCTGGTGCGCGCCGCAGGCCTGTGCGACCGCGTGGCATACTTCGAGGGAGAGGGCCGCGTGCGTGTGGAATAGCCTGACCGTCCTCTACCTCGCGCTCGCCGCGGTCGCGACCGCGCTCGTCGTCGGCGCCGCGCTCGTCGGCCTCGGGCTCGCCTGGAAGTGGCCGACCGGCGCCCCGCGCGGCGAGGCGCGCGACGACTTCGACCGTGCCCACCACCTCGCGGTGACGCTCGGGCGGGTCGGCACGGTCGGGGGCATCCTCGTCGCGCCGCTCTGGTTCGCGGCCCTCTCCTCGCTCGTGCCCGCCATCGAGGGGGGCATGTGCATGGCGTCCGTGCACGCACTCGGCGCGCCCGTGTCGTGGGTCGCCTCGACGCTGAAGGGCGTCGTCCCGGCGGTGCTCCTCTACTGGCTCGTCGTGGACCGCGCCGACCGGCGCCGGCAGGACGAGCGCCTGCTCGCCCACAAGCTCCGCGTGCTCGGCGCGGCCGCCGTCGCCGCCCTCGTCTCGGCGCTCACGGACGCGACCTTCCTCTTCACGCTCGAGCTCCGCCCCTCGGCCTGCTGCATGAGCCTCTTCGACGGGCCCGGGATCGGCACGGGCCCGGACGGCGTCTCGGGCTGGGGCTGGACCGTCGCGCTCGGCGCGGGGCTCG
This sequence comes from Polyangiaceae bacterium, assembly GCA_020848455.1. Taxonomy (GTDB): domain Bacteria; phylum Myxococcota_A; class Polyangia; order Polyangiales; family Polyangiaceae; genus JACRDA01. The sequence continues at coordinate 23,944 of JADLAB010000150.1, read as the reverse complement.
CCGTCGAGGCCGTGGCCCTCGTCCTCGCGCGCGTGCGTCGCGTCGCCGAGCTCGCGCGCGTTCTCGTCCTCGCGGCCGCACCGCTCGTGATGGCCTCGGTCGTGCTCGCGCTCCACACCGAGCTCGGCTCGGCCATCATGGGCCGGAGCTACCACTGCCTGTTCTGCACGTGGAAGAACGTGCCGGCGACCTTCGCGGCGACGGCGCTCGTCGTCGTGGGCGCCGGCTGGCTCGCGGCCCGCGCCCTGCTCGGCGGGGCGCTGCGACGCGCGACGGGGGCGCCCGTAGAGGTCGACTACCGCACCCCGGCGGCTCTGCTGTTCGGCGGCGCGGGCCTGCTCGCGGTGCTCGCCGCAGCCGGGGGCTGAGGGCCTCCACGCTCCCATCACGACGACTCCCGCGTGTCTCCATCGCCCCGCCAGACGAGTGCGCTAGTCCGGGAGCATGGCCAGGCTCGCATTCCTCCTCTCGGCGCGCCCCGTCCACGCCGTGCGCCGGCTCGGCCTCGTCGCCATCGCCGGCGTGGCGCTGCTCTGCACGCCTCCGCTGCTCGCGCGCGTCCGCGAGGCGGACCACATCCTCGACTCGGAGCCCGCCCTCATCGCGTGGGTGCTCCTCTGCACGGTCGGGCTCAGCCTGCTCCTCGGCCGAGCCGCCGTGCGCGCCCGCACGGTCGCGGGCGCGTGGGTGTGGCTCGTCGCCGGCGGTGCGCTGTTCGGGGCGCTCGACGCCGGCCTGTCCCTCGCCGGCGTGACCGCGCTCCGCGGCAGCGGCAACGTGCTCGGGGCACTCGTGCTCGGCGGCCTGTTCGGCGGCCTCTTCGGCGCCCCACTCGGGGTCGCCTACGGCGTCCTCTACGCGCCGCTCGCGACGCCGGCCGTGCGGGCCCAGGCGCGTCCGACCCACGAGGCCGCCGACCGGCTCGCGCTCCGAGTCGGCGCCGTCCTGCTCGCGGCGGCCGCGCTCGGGCCGCTGTGGCCGCACGCGCCCACCGGCACGGCTGTGGGGCTCGTGGCGGGGCTCGCGGCGCTCGGCTGCCTCGGCGTGGCGCTCTTCCGCATGCACGCCCGTCGCCGCTTCGTCCACGCGCTCGCCGCCGGCTCGGCCCGGGGCTACCGCCTCGAGCCGCGGACCGGCGCCGTCGACGAGCGCGAGCTCCTGCCGCTCTTCGAGGTCGAGGTCGCCGACGGCGTGCTCGTCGCCGTGGGCGCCGCGCACCCCTACCGCGGCGCGCGCGGCGTGCAGAAGCTCGCGCTCGTGCCGCTCGACGGGGCGCGCCCGCAGCTGCGCGATCTCGGCCCCGCCCTCGGGAGCACGCTCGGGTGGCTGTTCTTCGCGACCCTGCTCCTCGCCGCGCTCCTCGCGGCGCTCGGCTGGGTCGGCGGGACGGGCGCGCCGGGGGCTCCCGGCGGAGCGTGGGGGTGGGACTGAGCGGTCTCGAGCCGGCGCCGCTTTCGCTTGCCCGACACGGCGGCGAGCGGCGAGACTCGGGCCGATGCTCGCCTCCGCCGTCGCGGCCATCGAACGCCACGCGCTGCCCGCCCGCCTCGCCGCCGAGCGCCAGCACCGCGAGGCCTGCCACGCGCTCGAGCGCAGGCTCGCCGAGGTCGAGCAGCGCATCCCGTGGTGGGAGCGCGTGGCCTTCTTCCACGACGCGCCCGACGAGCTCACGGCGCGCACGCTCGGCACCGAGCTCGCCGCGGCGCGCGCCCGGCTCGAGCGAGCGAGCGCCGAGCTCGCGACCGCGGTCGCGGCCGCGGGCGCCGAGTCGCCGCCCGTCGAGCTCGGGTACCGCATCGACCGCGTGATCCGGGAGACCCTCGCCGACGGCCGCGTCGGGCGGCTCGCCCCGGCCGGCAAGCCCGTCGCGCTCGAGCTCGAGGCCCTCGCCGAGCGCACGCTCGAGCTCTTCACCGCGGGCTTCGACGCCTCGGCGACCGTCGCCGCGCTCGTGGACCCCGCCGCCCGCCGCGCGCTGGCGGCCCGCGCCGGCCGCGCCCCGTCGCGCGACGCACGGCTCGGCTGGGCACCGGCCACGGGCGAGCAGATCGCCGCCTGGGCGGCACGGGCGCTCGACGGCCCCGCGCTCGGCACGGCGCTCGCCATCCTCGCGCGCGAGCGGAGCGAGTGCGACGCGGCGGCCCGGGCCCTCGCCGCGGCGCGCTCGCGCGTGACCGCGTGGGAGGCGCTCGCGCCCGGCAAGAGCGCGGCCGAGCTCGCGGTCGACGAGGTCGCGGGGCACCTCGCCCGCGAGCAGGCCGAGGCCGTGAGCGCGGCCGCGAGCGTGGCGATGCAGATCGAGGGCTCGCTCGCGGCCTACCCACCGGTCGGCGTCGCGGAGCAGGCGCTCGCGGCGGCGGCCATCCTCCGCTGCCTGCGCCCGAAGCAGGAGGACGCCCTGTCTCCGGAGGGCGAGCGGCTCGTCACCGCCGCCGCGGACGTGCGCGCCATCTTCCTCGCGGCGCTGGTCGAGCTCGAGCGCGCGTTCGGGGTCGCCTTCCCCGGCCTCATGGCCCGGCTGTCACCGCGCGCGGCACCCGGCCGCGCAGCCCCGCGCGGCGACGAGGCGCCCCCCGCACGCGCCGAGCCGCTGCCCTACCGCGTCGCGTCCGGGGCGCCGGACGCGCCCTCGACCCTGCCCGCGAGCGCCCGCGAGGACGCCGAGCGCGCGCTGCGCGACGACCTCACGCGCGCGGGCCTGCGTCCGCGCCTCGAGCAGCTCCTGGCGCACGGGCTCATGGTCGCGGCGGCCCGGCGCGCGACGCGCGGTGTGGCGGGCCGCATCCGCTTCGCCGACCGGCTCGCCTTCTGGTCGAGCTCGCCCGACGAGGCCGCGGCTCACGAGCTCGGGGCGCGCGAGCGCTGGCACCGCGCCGTGCTCGACGCAGAGCGCCACGCGGTGCTGAACACCCTCGCCTCGATCACCTGGCAGCACCCCGAGCTCGCCTACCAGCGGAGCCTGCGCGCCGCCCACGCCTGGCTCGAGGCGGTGTCGACCTACAACGGCAGCCGCGCCCCCTCCGTCTGTCCCGTGCACCACCGCATCGAGGTGCTGCAGGCGCTCGACGCGACCATCGCAGAGCTCGGGCGCTGCTTCGGCCTGCAGGGCCACCTCGGCGACCTCGCGAGCGCGGTCAAGGCACACCTGCGCGCGACCGCGCCGCCGGCCGGCGCGCCGCCACCGCCCGGACCACGCCGCCTCGCCTGGGACCAGGTGGTGCTCCTCGTCGCCGAGGCCCTGCGAGCCACCGATTTCGTCGCGCTCGACCACGCGCTCTGCGTGGCGCACGAGGTGCGCGCCGAGGCGACGGCCGTCGCGGCCGAGGCCGCGGCCACCGTGACCTTCTGGGACAAGGTCAACGTGTTCACGAAGAGCCCCGCCGAGGAGCGACGCGACGCGAAGCGAGCCGAGGCCGCGACCGAGGTGGGCCGCATCGCGGCGCTCGCGGGGCAAGCGACGGCGCTCCTCGTCGCTGCCATGCGCGCCTACCCGCCCGCCGGCCTCTACTACGGCCTCATCGAGGCCCGCGCCGCGGTGGCGTCGATCCGCGCCGAGCGCCGCACCCACACCACGACGACGGGCACCGGCTCCTCGCGCACCACGACGACCCATTACACCTGCGTGCTCGTCGGCAAGGAGGCCGCACTGCGCCGGCTGCGCGGCTGGACCCGCGACATGGTCCGCGCGCTCGGGGTGACGCCGACCGACACCGAGCTCTGCGAGCGCTGGGTCGCGACCGCGCTCGCGTAGGCGTCCGCGCTACCACTCGGGCGGCGGCAGGGTCACGGTGGCCGGCGCGACCCCGACCGCGACCGCGGGGAAGTCCTGGCTCGCGGCGCTGCCCGCGCGCTCGGTCGCATAGAGCAGCGCGAAGCTCGCGAAGCGCACGATGCAGGGCTCGGTCGGATCGAGGTCGCCGTCGGACCCGAACACCGGTCCGAGCCCGCGCGCGAGCGCTCCGTCGGTGCCGTAGCGCGCGGCGAGCGCGATCGAGCGCGTGCCGTCCTCGGCCGTCGCGGCGTAGTACACGCCGAGGACGGGGCGACCCTCGCTCGTCGCCCAGAGGACGGCGCTCGGCGCCCCCACCGAGGCCCCATCGTAGGCGGGCAGATCGTCGACGAGCTCGGGGCGGCGCTCGAGCACGGGCGCCGCGCCCACGCGCTGCCACCCGAGCCCGTCGGCGCTCGCGGCCTCGCCGATGGCGCTCTCGTCGACGGCGAGCGCGACCTCGTAGAACATGCGGAAGCTGCCATCGGGCAGGCGCACGACGCTCGGGCTCCGCGGCACGAGCCCGTCGTCCCAGCCCGCGCTCGCCGGGCCGAGCACGGGCGCGTCCTCGCGCGTGAACGCGACCCCGTCCGCGCTCCGGGCGAGGCCGATCCCGCCGGCCGCCGCGTAGTAGAGGTACACCTCGCCCGCCACCTCGAGCGCGGCGGGCGCCCCCACGGTGCCGCCCTCCCAGGCGGCCGCGGGCGCGAGCACGACCGGCGGCCCGCGGTCGAAGGAGCGCCCGTCGAGCGCCGTGTGGCGCACGATCTCGTTGGGAGGTGCGCTCGGCTCGGGCTCCACGCCCGCGCCGAAGGTCGTGCGCGCCGCATACGCCACGACCCCGAGCGTCGCGGGATCGCCGTCGGCGTCGAGCACGGCGACGTCGCGCTCGAAGCTCGAGTCGTCGCGCAGTCCGTAGGGTGCGGGGCGGCTGTTGCCGATCTCCCCGGCCTTGAGCGGCCGGAAAGGCCCGAGGCCCGCGTTCGGGAGGTTCGCGTCGCCGCCGCTGCTCGTGGCGAGCGTCGCGCAGGCGCCGAGCCCCGCCGCGAGCGCGCCCACGACGCCGAGCGCCGCCAGGGTCGCCGCGCGCCGGGAGAGACCGAAGATCCTGCTCGCCATCTGCGTCTCCCTCAGAAGCCGAGGCCGAAGGTCGTGCCGAAGGAGAAGATGTCGCCCGACGCGCGGTAGTCGCCCACGAAGTCGGCGGGGTTGTCCTTCAGCACGACCCGCTCGGGCAGGACCGAGAACGCGCCGTGCACGTCGAGCTCGAGCCCGCCGGCGATCTCGTCGCAGGGCGCGTTCCAGCTGACGCCGGTACCGAGCGTGACGGTGTGCCGGTCGGCGTCGATGAGGTTCGTCTCGCCACTCTGGTCGGGCACGGGGCTCGGCTGGTACGCGTAGCCGACCCGGACCGGCAGCTCGACGACGGGCCGCGGCGCGCGGTCGTCGACGGAGCGCCGCTCGTCGCCGAGCGCAATGCGGTACTCGGCGCCGAAGCGCGGCTCGACGCGGTCGACGAACTCCGGCGCGACGAGCTTCGAGGGCGCCGGGGCGCGCGGCAGCTTGAGCGGCGTCCCGGGCGGGGGCTTCACGTCGAGCAGGGCGCCAATCTCGGCCGTCGGGCTCGAGTACGCGCTCCAGTGCAGCCACGTGAGGTCGAGGTTCAGGCGCAGGCCCTCGACCTTCTGGAAGGACAGTCCGAGCGCGACCTGATGGGGAGTGAACGCGGCCACGGTATGGGCCTCGAGCTCGTAGAGCAGCGGCACGTCGATCCCGGCGAAGTTCACGATGCCCTCGAGGTGCGCGCTCAGGGTGAGATCGAGCTTGCTCTCGCCCCGGTACGTCAGGCCAATCGCGGCCCAGTCCTCGATCTGGAAGCGCACGCCGACCTGCGGGAAGCGCACGCTCGTGAGGTCTGCGTCGACCTCGTGCTCGAGCGCCGACGCGAACGGATCGAGCACGTTCGCCTCGCCGCGGATGCCGAAGGTGCCGCGCGTGGCCGACAGGTAGGCGATGCCCCCGCCGATGCTCAGCCACTCGAGCGGCTGCACGGCGAGGTTCGCCGACAGGTAGAGCAGCTGCGCGCGGCTGTCGTAGAGCTCCCAGCGCGGCACGCCCTGCCGGCGGGCGTTGATGTACGACAGCCCGTCGTCCGGCAGGTGGACGGCGATGCCGAAGGCGAAGGGCACCCCGAAAAGGACGCCGGGCGCGACGACGCCGCCGACCAGGCCGTGCACCGGCCCGACCTCGTTGTCGAGCCCCGAGACGCGCAGATTCTGCCAGTTGTACATGTAGCCGACGCCGACCGACACGCCGGGCGCGTCGACGAGGCCGGCCGGGTTGTAGAAGCTCGCCGAGAAATCGACGGCATCCGCCGAGACCGCACCGGCCATCCCGGCGGCGCGCGAGCCGAATCCGTAGCCGTCCGGCACGCTCGCCTCGCCCGGGCGGGCCGCACCGACGACCAGGCCCGCACAGAGGCCGGCGACGACGAACGGCTTGCGATGCAACGGGCTCACGCTTCGACCTTCGACCTTCGACCTTCGACCTTCGACCGCTTCAGAACCTCACCGCGGCCGCGACGCCGCCCCCGAGGATGAAGCCCTGCGACACGACGTCGTCGTCGGCGGGCGCGCCCTCGGCGACCCGGCGCTCGTGGGTGCGGGGGTGGAGCACCTGGGCCTGGAAGTAGCCGTCGAACGAGAGCGGCGGCTGTGGATCTTCGAGGCGGATCCCGTAGCCCAGCGACACGACGCTCCGGTGCGAGTCGTAGTAGCTCGTGCGCCCGACCTGCGCGGGCGCCGGCGACGGCTCGAAGGCGTAGCCGGCCCGCAGGTGGAACGCCGTCCCCGGCCCGGCCTCGAGGCGGTGGTCGACGCCCAGGCGCGGCGCCACCACCGGGTAGTAACCGGGCTCGGCGGGCGTGGGCGCGCTGCACGGCAGGCTCGGATCGGGGCGGTCCTCGCAGCGCACGGTGGCCTCGACCGGGCCCGGATAGGCGGGCCAGTGCTTGTAGACGAGACCGAGCGCGACCGTCCACGGACCGCCCACGCGCGCCACCTCCGCCCCGAGCTGCCACGGGTCATACTGCGCGACGCCCGAGATGTTGAGCGGCGGGATGTGGATGCCGCCGAGATCGTCGGCCACGATGACGACGTTGAAGCGCGCCTGGAGCGGGCCGCGGAAGGTCACGCCGAGGCGGTAGTGCTCGTCGAGGTCGAAGGCCGCGCCGACGAGCGGCGCGTAGCTCGCGACGAGCTGGTCCTTCACGGTCGTGCCGATGCGGCCCGAGGCGTCGGTCGCGACGACGACCGAGCCCGACAGGGCCGCGAGCGCCGCGAAGCCGCCGCCGACGCGGATGCCGTAGCCGAAGTCGAGCCCGAGCGCCGCCTGCACCGCCACCGACTGCACGCGGTCGGCCAGCAGGAACTGGGCCTTCTCCGGGTAGAGGATGCGGCCGCGCACGACGACGTCGAAGGGCGTGAGGAAGCCGAGCCCGATGGTCACGCGGTCCTCGAGCACGCCCCCGAAGGGCAAGGGCAGGATGCCTCCGATGGTGTTCGCCCGTAGCGACGAGTACGGTAGCTTGCCCGGCGTCGTCTCGCCGTCCGCGCGCAGGAAGAAGCTCGCCCCGAGCACGCCGAGCTCGAGCTGCATCTCGTGGCCGAGCGAGAGCAGGGCCGGGTTGAGGTACACGCTGTCGACGCCCTCGCCCGCGGCCATGCCCGTGTTGCCCATGCCGATGGAGCGATAGCCGAAGCCCACCACCTCCTGCGGCGAGCCGAGCGAGGGTGCGCTGCCGAGCAGCGCGGCGAGGCCGAGCGCGAGCGCGCACGCCCGACGCGCGCCAGGCTGCACTCCGACAGCGAGCGGCGACCCCATCACGGCGCGACTGTACGACATTGGGCCCGATCGAGTCTCGTGTCTCGTGGGCCGTCGGCGCGACCGCGCCCGGCACGGGCGCCGGCGGGCGTGGTGCCGTGGTTGTGGTAGGACTGGTCTGTGTTCGGGCTGGACTTCGGCGAGCTCATCGTCATCGCCATCGTGTTTCTCGTCGTGCTCGGCCCGCAGGAGCTGCCGCGCCTCATGCGCAACCTCGGCCGCTGGGTGACCAAGCTGCGCCGCATGAGCAACGACCTCCGCCAGCAGAGCGGCATCGACGAGGTGATCCGCGCCGAGGGCCTGCAGAAGGACCTCCAGACCCTGCGCGGCCTGTCGCGGCCGAAGCCCCTCGGCGCGCTGCTCGGCGTCGAGGACCCCCTGCGCGCGAGCGATCTCAAGCCGATGACGACGCCCGTGCCCGCCGCGTCCGGGCCGCGGGCGCGGCGCACGCCCGACGAGCCGCCGCCCGAGCGGGAGTACCCGGTCGAGGGCCCCGACGCCTACGGCGCACGCCACGCGCCGCCCCCGGCAGCGAGCGAGGCGGCGCCGCCCACCGCCGCCTCGCTGAGCGGCGCCACCCCGGATCCCTACGCCCCCGACGAGCCCGCCGCGCCGCCCGCGCCCCCCGCGGAGCGCGCGCACGCCGCCCCGGAGCCCGTGGAGGACGAGTCTTGAAGCGGGCCGAGCCGCGGGAGCGCGCCGCGCGGCGGCGCGACGCAGAGGACGACGGCGGCACGCGCGGGCGCAAGGGCGCGCCCGAGCCCCGGGAGCGCGAGCCCAAGGACGCGCGCGACCCCGCACCACGGCCGCCGCACGACGACGAGCGCGACGACCCGCCGATGACCCTCTGGGATCACCTCTCGGAGCTGCGCGGCCGCATCGTCAAGAGCGTGCTCGCGGTCACGGCGGGCACCATCGTCGCCTGGTTCTTCAAGGACCGCATCCTCGGCATCATGGTCCAGCCGCTCGAGCGCGCCTGGAAGCAGAACGAGATCCCCGGCGACCTCACCCTGCACTTCACGTCGGTGGTCGGCGCGTTCATGAACTACCTGAAGCTCGCCATCCTCGTCGGGCTCGTGGTGGGCGCCCCGGTCGTCTTCTACCAGCTGTGGCGCTTCATCGCGCCCGGGCTCTACCGCCGCGAGAAGCGCTACGTCATCCCCTTCGTGCTCGCGACGAGCATCCTGTTCGCGTGCGGCTGCGTGTTCGGCTACTTCGTCGCCTTTCCCTATGCCTTCGAGTGGCTGCTGTCGCTCGCGGGGCCCATCGACACCGCCGGCGCGCGCCTCACGCCCACGCTCATGATGAGCGAGTACGTGGACCTCGTCGCGAAGCTCTCGCTCGCCTTCGGCGCCGTCTTCGAGATCCCCATCATCACGCTCGCGCTCTCGCTCGTGGGGGTCATCAACTACCTGCACCTCGTGCGCTTCTTCCGCTGGTGGATCGTGATCGCCTTCGTCGTCGCCGCGGTGATCACGCCGCCCGACCTCGGGACGACCCAGCTCCTCATGGCCGCGCCGATGATCGCCCTGTACGGCCTGTCGATCGGGCTCTGCTACCTGCTCGGCAAGCCCCCGACCGACGCGCAGCGCGAGGCCTACGCCGAGCAGAAGCGCGAGCGCCGCGAGGCGCGCGAGAAGAAGCGGCAGAAGGCCCGGCGCGACGCGGGGGATTGAGCGGCCGGCTGAAGGTCGCAAGTCGAGTCAGTGCGAGTACGGCTCGCCCCGCAGGATCGTGAACGCGCGGTACAGCTGCTCGGCCAGGAACAGGCGCGCGAGCCGGTGCGGCAAGGTGAGCCGCGACAGGCTCCAGCGCTCGTGCGCCTGCGCGAGCACGTCCGCTGGCAGGCCGTCGGCCCCGCCGATCGCGAAGACGACGACGCCCTTGCCGCGCCGGCCAAGCCCCTCGAGGCGTCGCGCGAGCGCCGGGCTCGACTGCTCGACGCCCCCGACGTCGAGGGCGACCACGGTGGCGTCGCGCGCCGCGCGCTCGAGCGTCGGGACCAGACGCGGCGGCTTGCACTCGAGCTCCTCGAGCGCCACGTGGCGCCGGATGCGCCCGTAGTAGTCGTCGACGAGCCCCCGCAGGCCGGGCGACTTGAGCTCGCCCACGGCTACGATGCAGAGCTTCACCTCGGGCTCAGTCGAGCGCGCCCGTGCTGCGCGGCTCGAGCCGCTCGGGCACGGGCACACGGCGCGCGTCGATCCACAGGCCCTCGAGGTCGTAGAAGCTGCGCGCGCTCTCCTGGAACACGTGCACCACGACGTCGTTGAGGTCGATGAGCACCCAGCTCGAGGTGGTGAGCCCCTCGACCGACAGCGGCATCACGCCGAGCTTCTTCTTCACGTCCTCCTCGACGCCCTTGGCGATCGAGTGGACGTGCCGATCGGAGCGACCGCTCATCAGGACCAGGAGCTCCGCGTAGTCGACCTTGCCCGTGACATCGAGGATCTCGACGCCGAGCGCCTTCTTGTCGAGACCGGCACCGGCGACCGCGAGCGCGAGCGCGCGCGCGGCGGGCGAGGCGGTGGCGGTGGAGCGCACCTTCGAGGCCTCGGTGAGCGAGCTCTCGAGCTTGGCGCGTTTCTTCTTCACGGGCATGCGGACGATCCTGGGGCAACGCGGCTGCGGCCGCAAACATCTGACAGGCGGCAGCGGCCGCCGGGGTGCGGGCGAGCGGGTGCGCTCACGTGCGCACCTGGCCGTCGCCCGTGACGATCCACTTCAACGTGGTCAGGCTCTCGAGGCCCATCGGCCCGAAGGCGTGGAGCTTGCTCGTCGAGATGCCCATCTCGGCCCCGAGGCCGAGCATGCCGCCGTCGTTGAAGCGCGTGGAGGCGTTGACGAGCACGCAGCTCGCGTCCACCTCGCGGAGGAAGCGCTGGGCGCGCGCGTAGCTGCGGGTGCAGATGGCCTCGGTGTGGAGCGAGCCGTAGCGCGCGATGTGGTCGAGCGCCGCGTCGAAGCCCGGGACGACCCGCACCGCGAGGATGCGCGCCAGGAACTCCTGGCCCCAGTCGTCGGGTGCCGCGGGGCGCGCTGCCGGAAGGAGCGCCACCGTCGCCTCGTCGCCGCGCACCTCGAGGCCGCGCCCGACGAGCTCCGCCAGCCGCGGCACGAAGGCCGCCGCCACCCGCTCGTGCACGAGCAGGCACTCGAGCGCGTTGCACACGCCCGGCCGGCTCAGCTTGCCGTTTTCCACCTGCGCGAGGGCCATGTCGAGGTCGGCGTCCTCGTCGACGAAGAGGTGGCACACGCCCTTGTAGTGCTGCACGACCGGCACGCGCGCGTGCTCGGTGACGAAGCGGATGAGGCCCTCGCCACCGCGCGGGATGCAGAGGTCGATGAGCCCCGCCAGGCCGAGCAGCACCTTCGTCTCCTCGCGCCCGAGCGGCGGGACGACCTGCACGGCGTCCTCGGGCAGCCCCTCGGCGGCGAGCGCGGCGCGCACGAGGTCGCCGAGCGCGGCGTTGGAGCGCGCCGCCTCCTTGCCGCCGCGCAGGAGCACGGCGTTGCCGCTCTTGAGGCACAGGGCGGCCGCGTCGATCGTGACGTTCGGGCGGGCCTCGTAGATCATCGCGATGACCCCGAGGGGGATGCGCATGCGCCCGACCTGCATGCCGTTCGGCCGGCGCCGCAGGGACGTGACCTCGCCCACGGGGTCCTCGAGCGCCACGATCTCGCGCACGCCGGCCGCGATGGCGGCGACGCGCACGGGGTCGAGGGCCAGCCGGTCGAGCATCGCGGGCTCGAGCCCGGCGGCTCGCGCGCGCTCGAGGTCCTCGGCGTTGGCGCGACACAGCGCCTCGGTCTCGGCCTCGAGGCGCGCGGCGATGGCCGCGAGCACGGCGTCCTTGCGCCGCCGGTCGAGCGCCGCGAGCACGCGCGCGGCGGCTCGCGCTCGGTGGCAGCGCCCCTCGAGCTCCTTCGTCAGATCGGACACGCCGGCAAGCTAGCGCGCCCCCGCGTGCGAAAACAAGCGCGCCCTTCACGCTGCACGCGCACGTTCGGCCCCATGCTAGGTTCTGCCCATGCGTCGGGCGACCCTCAGCCTGTTCCTCGGCGTCGCCGCCTGCGGCGGCGGCCCGGGCGGCGACGGCCAGGCAGCGCTCTCGGCCACGCCGCTGCCCGGCGCCGCACCGAACGCCGTCGGCGCCGACTACCCGGGCCCGCGCGCGCTCCCTCGCGCGACGGCCTCGCCCGTGCCGAACGACCCCACCGCGCCCTCGCCCTCGGGACCCCGACCACGACCGAGCGCCGCACCGAGCGCAGGAGATCCGCCATGACCGCCGCACGCACGCCGCGCCGCCCGCACCAGGGCGCAGCCGCCGCCACCCTGTATCGGCTCGCGCCGCTCGCGCTTCTTTCGCTCGTCGCGCTCGCCGCCTGCCCGCGCGAACGGACGCCGATGCCGAAGGGGCCGCCCCCCGACTACGAGGCGCCGCGCAGCTACGACGCGCCTGGCCTCGACGGGCCCGCGACCGCGACGCTGCCCGACCCGGGTGATCTGCCGCCGCCCCCGCCCAGCCCGGCGCCTGCCGCACCGAGCGCTGCGCCTCCCGGCACCGCGAGCGCGGTGCCCGCCGCTCCGACCGCGAGCGCGACCGCGCCCACCCCGTCCGGCACGGGGCTCGCCGCTTCGCACGCCGTGCCCGATCCCAGCCAGCCGCCCGCCCCCTTCGGCACACCCGGCCGCGCCACACCGGTCGGCACCGCCCCGGTGCCCGCGCCGGCCGAGACGAAGAAGCTCCCCTGACGTCCCTTCGGTTCGCGTCGCGTTTGACCCGCCGGCGGGGGCGGGCACAATGGGGGGATGCGAAGGCTCGTGGTGCTGGGGCTCGCGGGGCTGCTCGGGGCCTGCACGGGCAGCGAGTTTGCCGACGCCGACGCGCGCATGACGGTGGACGTCGGTGCGGCTCCGACGGTGGGTCCGGCCGACGCGGCGGTCGTGTTCGTCGAGTTCGCGGACTTCGAGTGCCCCTACTGCGGACTCGAGGAGCCCGTCGTGCGGCAGCTCATGGCCGACTACGCGGACCGCGTGCTCTTCGTCTACAAGCACTTCCCGCTGTCGTTCCACCCGCACGCCAGGCTCGCGGCGGAGGCCTCGCTCGCCGCGCAAGCGCAGGGCCAGTTCTGGGCCTACCACGACGTGCTCTACGCGAACCAGGACGCCCTCGGCCGCACGGCCCTCGACGGCTACGCCCAGAGCCTCGGTCTCGACATGACGGCGTTCGCCGCCGCGCTCGACCAGCACACCGAGGCGCCCGCCGTCGACGCCGACAAGGCGCAGGGCGAGGCGCTCGGCGTGCCGGGCACCCCCACCTTCTTCATCAACGGCCGCATGGGCGTCGGCGCGCTCGACTACGACGTGCTGGCGGAGGTCATCGACGAGGAGCTGCCCTGAGGTCCTGCGGCTGGGCGTCGCGCGTGCGCCATGCTACCCGGCCCGCATGACCTCGGCTCGCGATGCGCTCGTCGTCATCCTCGACTTCGGCTCGCAGACCACGCAGCTCATCGCGCGCCGCGTGCGCGAGGCGGGCGTCTACTGCGAGATCCTGCCCTTTCGCACGCCCGTCGAGCGGCTGCGGACCCTGGCGCCGCGTGCGCTCATCTTGTCGGGCGGCCCGAGCAGCGTCTACGACGAGGGCGCGCCGCGCATCTCGCCCGAGGTCTTCGACCTCGGCGTCCCGGTGCTCGGCATCTGTTACGGCGCCCAGCTCACCGCGCACTTGCTCGGCGGGCGCGTCGAGCGCGCCCCGGAGCGCGAGTACGGCGCAGCCCGGGTGCGGGTCGAGCGGGCCGTCGGCGTCTTCGGGCGCTTCGAAGCCGGGAGCGAGCTCGACGTGTGGATGAGCCACGGCGATCGCATCGAGGCCCTGCCGCCGGGCTTCGGCACCATCGGCCACAACCCGAGCACCCCGGCCTCGGCGCTCGCCGACGAGGCACGGCGCATCTACGGCGTGCAGTTCCACCCCGAGGTGACCCACACGCCGCTCGGCCCGACGCTGCTCGAGGCCTTCCTGTTCGACGTGGCGGGCATCTCGGGGTCCTGGTCGCCGGCCTCCTTCGTCGAGGAGGCCGTCGCCAAGGTGCGCGCCACGGTGCCCGCCGGCGAGCGAGCCGTGTGCGGCCTCTCGGGCGGCGTCGACTCCTCCGTCGCCGCCGTCATCTGCCAGCGCGCGCTCGGCGACCGGCTGCGCTGCATCTTCGTCGACAACGGGCTGCTGCGCGCCGGCGAGGCGCAGAGCGTCGTTCAGATGTTCCGCGACCACTTCCACCTCGACGTGGTCGCGGTCGACGCCGCCCAGGCCTTCCTCGGCGCCCTCCGCGGCGTCACCGACCCGGAAGAGAAGCGGAAGATCATCGGCCGCATCTTCATCGAGGTCTTCGATCGCGAGGCGCACCGCTTCGGCGACGGCGTGCGCTGGCTCGTCCAGGGCACGCTCTACCCGGACGTCATCGAGAGCGTGCCCGTGCACGGCTCGAGCGCCGTCATCAAGAGCCACCACAACGTCGGCGGCCTGCCCGAGCGCATGAAGCTCGGGCTCGTCGAGCCCCTGCGCGAGCTCTTCAAGGACGAGGTGCGCGCCGCCGGCGTCGCGCTCGGCCTGCCCGAGGTGGCGCTGCGCCGCCACCCCTTCCCCGGCCCCGGGCTCGCCGTGCGCTGCCTCGGCGAGCTCACGCCGGAGCGGCTCGAGGTGCTGCGCGCCGCCGACCGCATCTTCCTCGACGAGCTCCGCGCGGCGGACCAGTACGACGCCGTGTGGCAGGCCTTCGCGGTGCTCCTGCCCGTCCGCAGCGTGGGCGTCATGGGCGACGGCCGCAGCTACGACGAGGTGGTCGCGATCCGGGCGGTGCGCTCCGAGGACGGCATGACCGCCGACTGGGCGCGCCTGCCCCACGAGCTGCTCGCCCGCGTCTCGACGCGCATCATCAACGAGGTGCGCGGCGTCAACCGCGTCGTCTACGACATCTCGTCGAAGCCCCCCGCCACCATCGAGTGGGAGTGAGCCCCGTGTCTGCCGCTTCCCACCCCACGCGGATCCTGGCCCTCGGGACGCTGCTCGCCGTCGTCGGCCTCGCCTGCCCGACCCAGCAGCGCGTGCCGCTCTCGCTGCACGGTGCCGTCGACGACGCCCTCGTCACCATCGACGATCGCTACGTGGGCAAGCTCGGTGAGGTCGAGCGCCGCGGCGTCGGCCTGTTGCCGGGCCAGCACCGGATCACGGTCGAGCAGGTAGGCTTCTTCCCCTTCGACGTGCTCGTCGAGGCGGTCGAGACCCCGCTCGACGTCGAGGTCGAGCTCGAGCGCGTCCCGGACTGAGCCTCGCGCGGGCTGCGTCTGCGGCGCGCTACTGGCAGGTGCCGGTGCTGCTGACGAAGGCGCCGCAGTTCGCGGTCGCAGCGCACGCCGTGGTGCACACCGCGTCGCACGTCGTGCAGACCGGGTCGGGCGGGCAGGTCGGGTTCGCGGCGATCGGCCCGCAGGTCGCGCAGGTGCACTGGCAGGCGCACTGCACCGGCGGATTGACGACGTGGTCGTCGAGCTCCGAGGCGGCCGAGATGCAGTCCGCAAGGGCCTGCCGCTCCGAGACGCACACGTCGTTGCGCAGACGCCAGTCGTTCTGATCGCAGTCGCCCTGACGCAGGGCGCAGTCGTCGTAGTCCTCGCGCTCCGGCGTGCAGTCGTAGGCGTCAGCGACGTCGATGTCGGCTTCGATCCCGAGCTCGCACAGCTCGCGCGCCCGATCGCTGCAACCCTCGCAGTTGCACTTCTTCTCGCACCAGTCCTTCGCGACGCTGCCGCAGGCGGCGGTCCCCACGAGCCAGGCGGTGGTGGCGGTGCAGAGCGCCACGAAGCGAAGCCGGAAGCCTTTCGTCGTGTTCATGTCCGCCTTCCTCAGTACAGGTCGAGCCCGTCGCGCAGGCAGGCCTGGTAGTGCTCGTCCTCGCGCTCGCACCTGTTGCCCGTCGAGTAGTGGTTGCCCGCCTCGCACGTGCTCTGGGCCTCGCGGCAGGCGATGTAGTCGTCGAACCACTCGGAGCAGCCGTAGATGTCGGCTCGCTCCTCGTCCGTCTCGATCTCGACGAGGCAGGCGTCGACGTCCGCGTCGTTGCCCACCTCGCAGTCCATCCGCGCCTCGCAGAAATCGCCGTAGGTCTTGCAGCCGATGGGCAAAAGGAGCCCGAGGGCGAGGAGCACGCCTCCGATGATGGTCGTCTTGTTCGCCATGGTCGCCCGCCTCGGTTGCGTCAGTTGCAGGGGAAGTGATCTCGGATGACCGAGTCGTCGACGTCCGCGGCCGCGTGGATGCAGTCGCAGAGATCGTCGAGCTCGCGCGCGCAGTCGCCGGGGTGCCAGCGCGAGTCGACGCAATCACCCGCGTGCAGGCGGCAGTCGTCGTAGGTCTCGCGCCGATCGTCGCAGTCGTACGCCGACGCGATGTCCTCGGCGAGGCCGGCCTCGATCACGCACTCGTCCTCCTTGCGGTCGTTGCAGAGCTCGCACTTGCAGACCTCGTCGCACAGGAGCTCCGCACCGGACTTGCCGCAGCTCGTCGCGGAAGCGCCGACGAGCCCGAGCCCCGCCGCCAACAACACTAGCCGGATCCGCATCATCGCCTCGCCGTCTGGTACGTCTGGGTGACCGGGTGCCCGCCCGTCAGTCCTGCATGCACTGGTGGTAGCGTTCCTCTTCGTCGTCGCAGCGACAGTTGTTCCCACCCTGGACGTCGCAGGTGACGTAGAGGGCCAGGCCGCCGGCAGACTCGCAGCGCGACTGCGACTCCCAGCACGCCTGCCGCTCCTCGAAGAGGTCGTCGCACCCGTAGAGCGACGCTCGGTCCTCCTCGGTGCTGAGCCAGGTGTCACAGGCGGTGCGGTCGTCGTCGTTGCCGTTGAGGCAATCGACCCACGCGTCGCAGTACTTGCCGTATCCGCCGCAAGCCGCCGGGGCCGCGAGCCCCAGCCCGACGAGCGCCGCCACCAAGGTCCTTCGCACGGAGGTACGCATCGCTGAGACCCATCTGAGCACGGCGACTGCCGCGGTGTAAAGGTTCAGTCCGGCTCGCTCTCGAGCAAGCGTGTACCGGGCGAACACGAGCTGTCACTCCCGCGAGATCGGCTCGGCGATCCCACGTCGGGGCGCATGGCCAACGAGAGGTCGTGGGCCCGCGCCCCTGCCCCGGTCGGGCGAGTGGTCCGGCGAGTCGCCCGGCGCGCGGGCGCGTCGGCGCGAGCCCGTCGGATCGAGGCTAGCAGCCGCCCTCGGAGACGAAGTTGCAGCTCAACGCGGTGCAGCTCGCAAAGCAGCAGCCGCCACCGCCGCACGTCGTCGGGACCTGGGCACCGCCGCAGTCGCAGGTACACTGGCAGACGCCATTGTTCGACTTGTGGCCCGAGGCGCTCTCTTCGCACTGGTCGAGGCTCTGCGACTTGGCCGTGCAGTTGTCGCCCGTCGTGTAGTTGGCGTTGTCGCAGTGAGCGTTCTGCTCCCGGCACTCCCACCAGGCATCGTACTCGGTGCTGCAGTCGTACGCGGACGCGACGCCCTCACGACCGTCGTAGTCCTCGGTGCACTTGTCGATGTCCTTGTCGTTACCGCCGACGCAGGCCGACCACTTCTCGCAATAGTCCCCGTACTTGTTGCAGCCGGTGGTCCCAGCGGCGAGACCAAGGGCGAGGACGCTCGTCAGCAACGTCATGTACTTCATGCTGCTCTCCAAGAATTCCAGCAGAGTTTGTCGCCAACGTGGGCCGCTACTTGATGCCCGAGGCGTCGTGCTTGCACTGGTTGTAGCTCTGCTCCTTGCTTTGGCACTTGTCGGAGTAGGTCCAGTTGCTGTTGTTGCAGTAGGCGTCGGCCTCGGCGCACTCCCAGAGCGCGTCCCACTCCGCGTCGCAGCCGTAGGCGCTGCCGATGTCGGCCTCGGCCGCGATCTCCTCGGTGCAGGCGTCGATGTCCTTGTCGTTGCCGCCCCGGCAGCTCTCCTGGCTCTCGCAGAACGAGCCGTACGGGTTGCACCCGAAGGCCGACACGGTGAGCCCGAGGGCCGCCAAGCCGTAAATCCAAAAGCTTTTCTTCATGAGCTTCTCCAGAACCTCGCAGGGCCAAGCTACCACCCGTGCGCGGGCGGTTGCAAGGGCAGCGGCCGCTCGCGCCGCCCCCTGGAGGTGAGCGAGCCCGCCGGGGCACGCCACGCGTGCGGACGCGCGCGCAACCCTCCGAAACCACGTACACCGACCGGCCTGCGTGCCCGGCTCGAGAGCCCCCGGGCTTGACCTGGCGCGGGAACTCGACCATAGGAGCGCCCACCATGTCGAACCACGCCATCTGGAACGTGCGGCTCCGCCACGAGTGGCTGTCGCATCCGAAGAAGAAGGTGCGCATGAAGAAGCGCTCGACCAAGCGCCTCGGCATGCGCGAGCTCCCCGAGAAGGGGCCCAAGGCCGAGACCGCCGAGCAGGGCTAGCTAGCGGGCCAGGCCCGGCCTCGGGCCCGAGCCGCGGCTCGCGCCGCCGGCGCGCCGGCGCCGAGGCTCAGATCGGCGTCCAGTGGATCGCCACCGTGCCGACCTCCGTGCACGGGCTCCAGCAGAAGGGCTGGGGGTCGAGGAGCAGCTCCGCGTACGAGTAGCTGAGCACGCCCGAGGCGATCGCGCCCTCGATGTGGTGTGAGGTCTGCCACAGGCAGTTGTCCGGGCCGACGACGTTCACGATGCCGTCGAGCACGACGTAGCCGTTCTGCACGCTGCCCGAGAAGGGCACGCTCCCGAGCTGCGCCGACACGGGCCCGCCGGTGCAGGGGTACTGGATGCCCCCCGTCGACCCCTGCTCGACCGGGAAGTCGATGCACTCCGGCGACGATGGCGTCGAGCCCGTGACCTCGAGCGCCGGCTGGCAGTCGCCGAAGTCGCAGTCGGCGTCGACGATGCCGTTGCAGTTCTCGTCGAGGCCGTTGCAGATTTCGAGGTTGTTCTCGCTCGGCGAGCAGCCGGCGCACGTGATGACGCTGTCGAGGCAGAGATCGCCGTCCGCGTCGTCGCAGGCCTCGCCGAGCTGGAAGCCCTCGTCGGTCTCGCCGTCGCAGTCGTCGTCGAGGTCGTTGCACTGCTCGTCCGTCGCTTCGATGGCGCCGAGACAGGGGCCGAACACGCCGTCGTAGCAGGTGTGCGTGCCCATCTCGCACACGCCGACGTCGGTGCCGCACGCCGTCGTCTCGCCGTCCTCGCACGGCGGCGGGGCCCCGCCCGCGCCGCCGGTCGTGCCGCCCGTCCCACCGAGCGGCAGGCTGGAGCGGCCGCCGCACGCGGCATACGCGACGAGGGCGAGGACGCAGAAGGAGCCGCCAAGGAGCGCGCGACGGGCCATGCGCAGAGGACAGCCCCGCCGCGGGCCGGACGCAAGCGCCTAGGCGGCCGGGGCGGCGTGGAGCACGCGCCCGGCGCGCACGACGAGCCGCACCCGCGCGACGCCCCACGGCGCGACCAGATCGTCCTCGTGGGGCAGGTCCCAGACCACGAGGTCCGCCGGGGCGCCCGGCGCGAGCACGCCTGCCGGCAGCCCGAGCGAGCGCGCCGCCTCGCGCGTCACGCCGCCGAGCGCCTCGGCGACGGAGAGGCCGTAGCTCCGGACGGCGAGCGCGAGCGCCAGCGGGAGGCTCTCGGTCGGCGCCGTGCCGGGGTTCGCGTCGCTCGCGACGACGAGCGGGACGCCCGCCGCGCGCAGCAGCGCGACGGGCGGCGGGCTCTGCGCGAGCGTGAAGCTCGCGACGGGGAGCAGCACGGCGCGCACCCCGGCGGCCCCGAGCGCCGCGGCGCCTCGCTCGCCGAGCTGCTCGACGTGGTCCACCGAGGCGGCTTTCACCGCCGCCGCGAGCTCCGCGCCGCCGACGTCCGCGAACTGACCCACGTGGGCGCGCACGCCGAGCCCGAGCGCGCGCGCGCGCCGGAACAGCGGCTCGGCCTCCGCGGTCGTGAAGGCGTTGCGGTCGATGTACGCGTCGACGTAGCGGCACAGGCCGTCCGCGGCGAGCCCGTCGAGCGCCTCGGTGGCGGCACGCACGTACGCCGGCCGATCGGCGCGCGCCTCCGGCGGCACGGCGTGCAGGCCGAGGTAGGTCGGCACCACGGCCGGGAGATCGGACGCCCCGGCGACGTCGGCGATCGCCTCGAGCAGCTTGCGCTCGCTCGGCGGGTCGAGCCCGTAGCCGCTCTTGACCTCCACCGTCGTCACGCCGAGCGCAGCCATGCGCCCGAGCCGTGCGCGCAGGCTCGCGGCGATCTCCGCTCGCGACGCCCCGCGCACCGCGCGCATGGTCGCGGCGATCCCGCCGCCGGCCGCGGCGATGGCCTCGTAGCCCGCGCCGGCCATGCGCAGGGCGTACTCGTGGCCCCGGCTGCCCAGCCACGCGGCATGGGTGTGCGCGTCGCAGAGGCCCGGCGTGACGACGACGTCCGTGGCGTCGAGCCGCCGCGCCGCGGGGTAGCGCGTCCCGAGCGCGCCCTCGATCGCCGCGCGCGGGCCGAGCTCGACGACCCGTCCCGCCGCGACGACGAGCCCGGCGTCCTCGAGGACGCCGAGCGGGCTCGACGCCGAGGCGC
The DNA here is from genome assembly GCA_020848455.1 of Polyangiaceae bacterium. Taxonomy (GTDB): domain Bacteria; phylum Myxococcota_A; class Polyangia; order Polyangiales; family Polyangiaceae; genus JACRDA01. The sequence goes on along the minus strand of JADLAB010000150.1, from coordinate 3,691 downwards.
GCGCCTCGTCGCAGGTGACCAGGCGCCGCGCGAGCACGCAGAGCGGCGCGCCGGCCGCCGCGGCGAGCTCCGCCACGCCCTCAGCCGCCACCGCTCGCCTCGAGCGAGGCCTGCGCCCGCGCCAGCGCCGCGCGCAAGTGCTGCGAGTGCTCGCCGCCGACGACGCCGAGCGCGGACGCGCGCGGCGGGAAGCGACGGCGCGCGAGCAGCGAGCGTACGGCGGCCTCGCGACAGCGCTCGAAGAACGCCGGGTCGCTCTCCGCGCGGCGCAGCAGCGCCGCGTGTGCCCGGACCTGCAGCGCCTCGTCGCGGCACACGAGCAGGGCGTCGCAGCCGGCGGCGATCGCCGCGACGGCCGCCTCCTCGATGCCGTAGCGCCCCGTCACGGCGCCCATCTCGAGATCGTCGGAGAAGAGCACGCCCTGGAAGCCGATCTCGCCGCGCAGCAGCTCCGAGCAGATCGCCGACGAGAAGGTCGCCGGCACGTCCGGGGCGAGCGCCGGGTACACGACGTGGGCGGTCATGAGGCTCGCCACACCGGCGCCGCACGCGGCCTGGAACGGCAAGAGCTCGGTCGCACGCAGGCTCGCGAGCTCGCGCTCGACGCGGGGCAGCGCCACGTGGCTGTCCTGCGCCGTGTCGCCGTGACCCGGATAGTGCTTGCCGCAGGCGAGCACGCGCTGGCTCTGCAGGCCGTCGATGAACGACAGGGCGTGGCGCGTCACGACCGAGACCTCGGAGCCGAAGGACCGGTCCCCGATGATCGGGTTGTCCGGGTTCGAGTCCACGTCGAGCACGGGCGCGAAGTCGAGGTTGAAGCCGAGCGCCGCGAGCTCGGAGCCGAGCACCGCCGCCGCACGGTAGGTGAACGCCGGGTCGTCGATGCGGCCGAACACGCGCATCGGCGGCAGCGCGAGGCAGGGCTCGGGCAGGCGCACGACCCGCCCCCCCTCCTGATCGACCCCGATGAACGGCGGCAGCCTCTTCGGAGCGGCTGCGGCGATGGAGCGGCACAGCGCCTGGACCTGCGACACGTCCTTCAGGTTGCGCCGGAACAGGATCGCGCCACCGCGTTGCCCCGCCGCGAGCGCGCGCCGGAACGACTCCGGCAGCTCCGTTCCCTCGAAACCGCCGACGATGAGCTGCCCGCAGAGCTCGGGCAGCGAAAGCGTGAGCTCGACCACCTCGGCAGGCTAGCCGGGCCCACGCGTCCGGTCGAGCACCCGCGCGCGATCGCGTGACGCTGTCCGGGCCGCCCGGACGGGGCTCGCGGGTTGCACGCCGCACACCGGGTGCGACAATGCTGCTCGCCGGGAACCCGGGCACGGGTCTCGGGCTCAGTGTCCTCGTCGGGCCATGCGCCTCCCCCTCCCCTCCTGCGCTCGCGCGGCGTGCCTCGGGACCGCGCTCGTGCTCGGCGGCTGCCACGGCACGTCGACGTCCGCGCCACCGGCCGCCTACCCGCCGCACGCTCCCTCGAAGACGCGGCCGGACGTGCCGGCCTGGCTCGAGGAGCCGCAGGTGTGGCGCGTGGGCGACTGGTTCGAGCTCCGCGAGGACGGCGACATGATCTACGGCCTGGACGGGAGCTGGAGGCTCCGGCTCCTGGCGCGCACGGCGGCGGGCTCCGAGTGGTGGGAGAGCATCACCTTCGGCGACGAGGCGCCGCGCCTCGTGGACGCGTTCGTGCTCGGGCCCGGGCCGGCGGGCAAGCCGCTCGTCGCCGCTTTCGCCGGCAAGGCCGGCGAGGTCGGCGTCCCCTCGAGCGCCACGGGTCGCGCCGCGTACCGCGCGCTCGAGGAGCGAGCGGCAACGTGATCCCCGGCGCCGACGAGTTCGAGGGGTTCACGGCCGAGGACGACGACATCGAGGTGGGCGCGGAGCTCGTGCACGCGCAGCGGCTCAGCTTCGCGAAGGCGATGGGGCCGGCCGAGGCGGTCGGACGCGTGTGGGCGTCCCCGCAGGTGCCCGGCAAGACGATCCGCGTCACCGCCGACGGCTACCTGTTCCTCGTCCCGATCCTCTTGGAGGAGGCGCGTCTCACGGGGTTCGGGCACGAGGACGCACCCGTGCCCGAGCTGCGCCTCCCGGACGGCGCATGGCCGCCCCGCGAGCCCGAGGCACCGGAGGCGGCGGGGTCCGCGCTGCGCTGATCCGGCCGGCATCGAAGGCGCGAGCGTGCCCCGCTCGCGCAACACCCATGCCGGCCGCGCGCGCCGTGGAGCGTGCCAGGCGCGACGCGCTCCGCGCCGTTCTCGGCCCGGGGCCGCGCCGCGAGTACAATCGCGCACCCGAGGGGGCCCACACCATGACGGACTTCGAGCTCGAGTACACGCTCTCCTCGCACCCTGCCCTCGGGCCCGGAGGCCCTCCCCCGGAAGGGCGACCGACGTGGGCCGCCCTGAGCGGCGGCAGCTACTCCATCCGCGTCGGTGACGTGCACCTGCTCCACTACGCGGCCGACTTCGGCGGGCACGCCGTCGAGCACCCGGTGGTGCGCCTGCACGAGGACGTCCTCGGCATGTTGCCGGCGGTCTGCGAGCCGGTGCCGGACGACGTGGTGCTGGCCTTCGCGCCGGGCTCGCTCGGCGACGCGGCGCGCCGCCTCCGCACCGCCTCCGATGCGCTCGACGAGCTCGACGAGAGCGCGGAGGCGACGCTGCTGCTCGAGGCGAGCGCCGTGCTGGCCGGCCGCCAGCTCGACACGGGCTACCTCGACCCGAGCGCCGACCTCTGGCTCTGGCGGCACGCCGACCTCGTGACGATCGAGTGGGACAACCGCGCGAAGCTCGTGGCGGGGCAGTGCGTGTGGTCCTCCGAGGTCGGCCGGCGGGAGCTCGCATGGGCGGCGTTCGTGGGCGCGGTCGAGCGCTTCCACGAGCGCTTCTGCAGCGACAGGGGCGGCCGGGTCGCGGAGCTCGCGGCGCGCTACGTCGCGGCCGGGCGCCCCCACGACGCGGCCGAGCTCGAGCGCGAGCACGCCTGGCGCAAGGGTCGGCTCGCCGCCGCGCTGTCGCGGCGCTGCGACGCCGGCGACTGGCGCCACGTGCGCCAGGCGCTGCGACGCTGATCAGAAACAAGGGCGCAACCACGCGGAGTTTCATAGGACGCGGGTCGCGCCCGGGCGCGATGGGCGGCTAGAAGGAAACTCGGCTCCAGCGCGACGTGGCTTCAGGCTTCTGGCGCCAGGCTTCTGGCGTCAGGCTTCTGGCGTCAGGCTTCTGGCTCCAGGCTTCAGGCCCAGAGGCCGCGGCGTCGAACCCTGTGGCCACCCGCTCTCCCTCCTGGAGCCCGAAGCCTGGAGCCCGTCGCCCGTGTCGGCCCACCGTTTCGTGCGACGCGGGCGGGCGCAGTGTCGGCCCACCGTTTCGTGCGACGCGGGCCGGGCGCAGTGTCGGCCCACCGTTTCGTGCGACGCGGCCGGGCGCAGTGTCGGCCCACCGTTTCGTGCGACGCGGCCGGGCGCAGTGTCGGCGTCGTGCGACGCGGGCCGGGCGCAACCCGGTGCTGGAACGTGCTCCGCCTTTCTCCCTACTCTCCGAGCCCAACCCACTCGCGCCGCGCTCGTCGTGCCGCTGCGAGCCCGGCGGCCGGGGTGCGCGGCTCGGCGCCGCATGGGAGGGCCCGTGGGGGCCGGAGCACGACGTCGATGGCGTGACGCGGCTCGGCGCCGCATGGGAGGGCCCCGATG
>JADLAB010000149.1 GCA_020848455.1 Polyangiaceae bacterium | reverse complement strand
CGCCCGTCACGTCCTCCCACCAGCTGCCGCCGATCTCGAAGCCGGCGTTGCCGCGCGTGGTGACGAAGTACGTGCACTTCACGGCCTCCTTCTTGCCGAACGTCCCCTCGATGGGGCCGCCCAGCTGGACCGTCGTCTCGGAGGTCGGAGAGTAGAGGTTGATGTACTGCTTCTTGTCCTCGTCCTCCCAGACGAGGTGGTTCTTGCCGCCGGTGCGGATCACGTTCTGCGTCTGGTTCTTGCGGGTCACCGGGCTCGGATGCCGGGCGTCGGGCACCACGCCGGCGATGAACGGCCGATCCACGTCGCCGCCGAGGAAGCCGAGCATCACCTCGGTGCCCTTGCGCAGGGGGAAGTGATGCCCCTCGAGCATGCCGCCGTGGGGCTGCATCATGCGCACGTAGGTCGAGGTCGAGCCGTCCGGCAGGCTGCTCGCGTCGAACTTGAGGCGCACGAGGTAGCGCCCCTCGGCGTCGATCTGCGCGTACTGGCTCGAGGCCGGGCCGTCGACCGTGCCGTTCTCGTAGCCGTGCAGGCGGGGCCAGGGCGTGACCTGCGGCGCGCGGTACTGCACGTCGGCCGGGATCGCCTCCACCTCGACGCGGTACGGCTCGGTGGCGTCGAGGCCCACGAGGGCGCGGACCTCCGGCGTCGCGCCCGCGACCGCGCCCTCGTGGCGCACGCGGACGGCGAGAAAGCGCGTCGCGGCGATGCCGGGCTGCGCATCCTCGAGCTCGAAGACGTAGCCGGCCCGGAGGTGGAAGGCGTTGCCGCGCGCCCGGAGCACGAAGGCCTGCCAGGCGCGCGACGCGGCGCGCACGCCGGCGAGCCGCGCCGCCTCACCGGAGTCGAACACCCGGTAGCCGTACTGCCGCTCGACGCCGGCCCCGCCGTCCATCACCGCGGCCTCGCCCTCGACCGGGGCGTCCGGCGCGCCGTAGTCGTAGTCGCAGACGAGCACGCTCGCGGGGCGAGCCCGGTACTCGCCGGTCACCTCGGCGAAGGACTCGCCCGCCGAGACGTCGGTCCCGGTCCGTGGGCGGACCTTCACCTTGCCGCTGCCCGGCAGCGGCTGGTGCTGGCTCGCGCGATCGACCACCACCATCACGGCGTCGCCGCCGTCGTCGGGCGCGTGCTCGAAGTAGTAGTAGGGACCCTCGCGCTCGAGCCAGCGCCCCACGAAGTCGAGGTGCGTCTCGTGGTACTGGATGACGAGCTCCTCCTCGGGGTAGCTGCCGGCGTCGATGTCGAGGCGGTAGTCGGCCGTGGTGAGGCCCCCGTCCTCGAGCGTGCGCGTGACGAAGTCGCCGAGGCGCTTCTTCGTGTGGACGTAGCTCCGCTCGCCGTGGCGCAGGAGCCACAGCCGCGGGACCAGGAGCGCCGCGTAGAGGCCGCGCTCGGCCGTGATGTGCAGCAGGCGGACGCGGGCGAGCACGCCGTGCCAGCGCATCGGCTCGCGCTCGTCGCCCCGGGTCGCCGTGAGCGTCGCGGCGGCGCCGAGGGCGGCCTTCACGTCGGTGTCGCGGGGCACCGTGAAGAAGAGCTCGAGCTCGAAGGGACGGCCGAGCCCTTCCTCGCCCTTCCAGCCGACGAGGGCCGCTCCCTGAAGTGCATCGCAGGACAGATGGAACAGATCGATGGTCATGGCGTGCTCGCGCGCGGGGCTGTCAGTTGACCTTCTCGGCGCCGCCCTTGGCCGCGACACCGACGTTCTTCGAGTCGAGGGCGACCTTCTCCTTGGTGGCACCGCCGAGCTTGATCTTGAGACTGCCGCGCTCTCCCTTCAGGCCAGCGATGTCGAACTTGCCTAGGGTCGCCGACGAGCTCGACCGGACGTACTCGAGCTTGATGCCCGTCGCGGAGGCGCTCCGGCCGCACACGTCGACCTTGACCGCACCGATCGCGGCCTTCCTGCAGTAGACGTCGGTCTTGCCCGGCGCTGCGTCGAGGAGCTTGGCGAACGCGAAGGTGACGATGGCGGGCGCCTCGAGGTGTGCCGCGGATGCGCCGTGAAGCGTGATGTTGCCGGTTCCGATGTGCGCCGTGAGCCCCGTGGTCGTGGTCTGCCCGCCGAAGTCCTGCTTCACGTGCCCGAGAACGGCCTGGATGTGGGAGCCCGAGATGGTGTCGACGACGCCGGCGTGGCGGGCGAGCGTGTGGTTGCCGCTCACCATGCGGAGCTGCAGCGAGCTGGAGTAGAGCGAGTGGTAGCCCGTGTGAGTCAGGGTGGAGGTGCCGAGCGTCTCCTCGAGGCGCATCCCGCCGACCGACTCGTCCTCCTTGGCGCCGACCGTCAGGGTGGCGTGGGCGTCGTACTCGAGCTTGGTGTTGCCCTTGACGTGGACCTTCATCGTCTTCGCGATGTCCTGCCACTCGCCGCCGCCGATGCTGAAGCCCGCGTTGCCGGCCGTCTTCACGTAGAACGTGCAGGGCACCTCCTCCGGCCCGCTCATCTTGAAGCCGTGGAACTTGCCGGTGAAGGGCCCGCCCAGGCCCAGCGTGGTCTTGCTCGTGGGCGAGTAGAACCACATGAACTGGTGGCCCTCGAGGTCCTCGATGATGAGGTAGTTGCCGCCGCCCGAGCGCAGGATGTTGAGCGTCGCGTTGGCGGCGGTGACCGGGCTCTTGCGCACGGCCGTGGGCACGACGCCCGCGATGTACGCGCGAT
>JADLAB010000148.1 GCA_020848455.1 Polyangiaceae bacterium | reverse complement strand
CCGGGATGTTCATGAACTTCGGCGAGCCTGCGCCGGTCGCGATGAAGACGGCCTGGTTGCCCATCTCGCCGAGCAGCTGCGGCACGGTGAGCAGCTTGCCGATGACGGCGTCGAGCTCGATCTTCACTCCCTGCTTGCGCAGCGACTCGACCTCGATGTCGATGATGTGGTCGGGCAGGCGGAACTCGGGGATGCCGTACTTGAGCACGCCGCCCGCCACGTGCAGGGCCTCGTAGATCGTGACGTCGACGCCGTGCTTGACGAGATCGCCCGCGCACGCGAGGCCGGCCGGCCCCGAGCCCACGATGGCGACCTTGTGGCCGGTCGGAGCCGCACGGTCGGCGTCGTCCCAGCCCTGCGACATCGCGAAGTCGGCGACGAAGCGCTCGAGCCGGCCGATGGCCACGGGCTCGAGCTTCTTCCCGACGATGCAGGTCGCCTCGCACTGGCTCTCCTGCGGGCACACGCGGCCGCACACGGCGGGCAGGGCGTTCGAGGCCTTGAGCACCCCGTAGGCGGTGCGCAGATCCTGGCGCGAGACGGCCCGGATGAAGGCCGGGATGTCGATGCCGACGGGGCAGCCCGGCACGCAGCGGGGCTTCTTGCAGTAGAGGCAGCGGTTCGCCTCGCCCTTGGCGTCGTCTTGGCCGTAGCCGAGGTTCACCTCGAGGAAGTTGTGGGCCCGCACCCCGGCCGGCTGCTCGGGCATGGCCGTGCGCGTCTTCTGGATGGTGCGGATGTTCTTCACCACCGGGCGCGACTCGGCCGGCAGCGGGATCGGCACCTCGCCGGGGGCGAAGGGCAGGTGCACGTGGCGCTCGGCGCGCGCCTCGGCGGGGCGCCCCATGGCGGCCACGAGCGCGTTCTCGCGCTCGTAGCGCTCGAGCGACTCCTTCTCTTCGCGCTCGAAGCGCTTCTGGCGCAGGATGAGCTCGTCGAAGTCGACCTGGTGCCCGTCGAAGTCCGGCCCGTCGACGCACGCGAAGCGCATCTCGCCGCCGATGGTGACGCGGCAGCTGCCGCACATGCCCGTGCCGTCGACCATGATCGAGTTCAGGCTGACGAGCGTGCGGATGCCGAGCTCGCGCGTGATGTTCGCGCAGGCGCGCATCATCGGCAGCGAGCCGATCGCGACGACCTGGGCGATGTCCTTGTGCTCCCGGCAGAGATCGCGCAGGACGTCGGTCACGAGCCCCTTGCGGCCCGCCGAGCCGTCGTCGGTCGCGAGGAAGACCTCGTCCGAGTAGCGCCGGAACTTGTCCTCCCAGAAGACGAGGTCCTTGTTGCGGAAGCCGAGGATCGAGAACGTGGTGTTGCCCGCGAGCTTGAGGGCGCGCAGCTGCGGGAAGATGGGCGCGACGCCGAGGCCACCCCCGACGAGCACCACCTTGCCCACCTTCTGCACGTGGCTCGGCACGCCGAGCGGCCCGACGAAGTCGAGGATGCTCGACCCCTCCGGCAAGGCCATCATCTGGCGGGTGGTCTTGCCCACCGCCTGGATGACGACCGTCACCGTCCCGCGCTCGGCGTCGAAGTCCGCCACGGTGAGGGGGATGCGCTCGCCGGTGGCGTCGATGCGCGTCATGAGGAAGTGACCGGGCTGGGCGGCGCGCGCCACCCGCGGTGCTTCCACGTCCCAGAGAAAGGTCACGGGCCCGAACTGGTCCCGCTTGACGATCCGGTAGCCGTTCACTCGTTCACCTCGGAGTCCCCCGGGCGGCGACCTTGGCAAGGTCTTTGCCAAACCTGGAGATGCCCGGAATCCGGGGATGCAACGACCGGGCCTCCCGTGGGCGCGCAATTCTTGCGCCGGCTCGCGTCTTCTTGCGCCGCGCCCCGGGGGCACAAAACGCCGAAGGCCGGCGCGAGGCCGGCCTTCGGTCGAGCGGTGGGTGAGGGGCTCCGGCTGGCGGGGCCCCTCTTCTCTCTCTCAGAAGTCCATGTCGTCCATGCCGCCCATGCCGCCCATGCCGCCCATGCCGCCCATGCCGCCCATGCCGCCCATGCCGCCCATGCCGCCGCCGCCGCCGCCCTTGGCCTTTTCCTGCTTCGGCTTGTCGACGATGAGCGCCTCGGTCGTGAGCATGAGGCCCGCGACGCTGGCGGCGTTCTGCAGGGCGTGGCGCACGACCTTGGTGGGGTCGATGACGCCGGCCTTGACGAGATCCTCGTAGCTCTCGGTCGCCGCGTTGAAGCCGAAGGCGCCCTTGCCACCCTGGACCTTCTCGAGCACGACCGAGCCGTCGAGGCCGCCGTTCTGCGCGATCTGGCGCAGCGGCCAGGTCACGGCGTCGGCGAGGATGCGCACGCCGTAGTCGCGCTCGTCGCCGTACTTGAGGGACTCGAGGGCCTTCTTGGCGCGGATGAGGGCCACACCGCCGCCGGGCAGAACGCCCTCCTCGACCGCCGCACGCGTCGCGTGCAGCGCGTCCTCGACGCGCGCCTTCTTCTCCTTCATCTCGCTCTCGGTCGAGGCGCCCACCCGCACCACCGCGACGCCGCCGGCGAGCTTCGCGAGGCGCTCCTGGAGCTTCTCCCGATCGTAGTCGCTGGTCGTGTCCTCGATCTGCTTGCGGATGGCCTCGATGCGGCCCTTGATCTGGGCCTTGTCGCCCGCGCCGTCGACGATGGTCGTGTTGTCCTTGTCGATCTCGACGCGCTTGGCCGTTCCGAGATCCTTGATCGTCGCGCTCTCGAGCTTGCGGCCGAGGTCCTCCATGAAGGGCGTCGCGTTCGTCAGGATCGCGATGTCCTTCAGCATCTCCTTGCGGCGGTCGCCGAAGCCCGGCGCCTTGACCGCGCAGACCTTGAGCGTGCCGCGGAGCTTGTTCACGACCAGGGTCGCGAGCGCCTCGCCCTCGAGATCTTCTGCGATGATGAGCAGCTCGCGCTGCGTCTTGACCACCATCTCGAGCAGCGGCAAGAGGTCGTTCATCGCCGAGAGCTTCTTCTCGTAGACGAGGATGAGCGGGTTCGTCAGCTCGGCCGTCATCTTGTCCGCCTTCGTGACGAAGTACGGAGACATGTAGCCGCGGTCGAACTGCATGCCGTCGACGGTCTCGAGCACCGTCTCGACGTTCTTGTTCTCCTCGACGGTGATGACGCCTTCCTTGCCGACCTTCTCCATGGCATCGGCGAGGATGTTGCCGACCGCGTCGTCGCCGTTGGCGCTGATGGTGGCGACCTGGGCGATCTGCTTCCTGTCCTTGGTGGCCACCGACATCTTCTTGAGCTCGGCGACCATGAGCTCGGTCGCGCCGTCGATGCCGCGCTTCAACGCCATCGGGTTGTGGCCGGCCTCGACGAGGCGGATGCCCTCGCCGTAGATCGCCTGCGCGAGCACGGTCGCCGTCGTGGTGCCGTCGCCGGCCTTGTCGCTCGTGCGCGACGCGACCTCGCGCACCATCTGGGCGCCGAGGTTCTCGAGCTTGTTCTTGAGCTCGATCTCCTTGGCCACGGTCACGCCGTCCTTGGTCACCGTGGGCGAGCCCCAGCTCTTCTCGATGACGACGTTGCGGCCCTTGGGGCCGAGCGTCACCTTGACGGTGTTGGCGAGCACGTTGACGCCCTGGAGCACGGCGGCGCGAGCGTTGCGGCTGAAAACGATTTGCTTGGCAGTCATGATGCGTTCCTCCGGCGAGCGCGCAGGCTCGGCGTCACTTCTCGCTCTTCGTCACCGCGAGGACGTCTTCCTCGCGCAGGATGATGTGCTCTTCACCGTCGAGCTTGATCTCGGTGCCGCTGTACTTGCCGAACAGCACGGTGTCGCCGACCTTCACCTCGAGCGCGCGGAGCTTGCCGTCCTTGAGGACTCGCCCGTTGCCCACCGCGACGACCTTGCCCTCGATCGGCTTTTCCTTCGCGGTGTCGGGGATGATGATGCCGCCCTTGGTGGTCTCCTGGCTCGCGAGGCGCTTGACTACGAGGCGATCGTGAAGTGGCCTGATTTTCATGGCTGTCTCCTTGGCGCTGACGTGGGTCGGACCCGTCACGCCGCCCGCGCGGCGCTGAACGTCCGTTGCGCGCGTGGGCGTCGCCCGACCCTGCCCGGCGACCTCTCCCTGGGTTCGACCGGGGCGGCGCCCTCCCAGAACGTGGAGCGGGGGGACACCAGCGGCGCGCAACCTAATCCTGCGTCCCGGGCCGTCAAGCGGTTTCGAGCGCGAGCCGCACCGGCCCGTGGCGGTCCCGACCCTCCGGTGGCATGAAGGCCGCGATGGAGAAGCTCGCGTTCCTGGGCACGGGTCTCATCGGGGCGGGTCTGGCGGAGGCGGCCGTGCGCCGCGGCGCGGACGTGCGGGTCTGGAACCGCACCCGCAGCAAGGCCGGGGCGCTCGCGGCGCTCGGGGCGACGGTGGCCGCGAGCGCGGCCGAGGCCGTGGCCGGGGCGGAGCGCGTGCACGTCGCCGTGCGCGACGACGCCGCGGTCGACGCCGTGCTCGCGGCGTGTGCGCCGGGGCTCGCGCCGGCGGCCGTGCTCGTCGACCACACGACGACCTCGCCGGCCGGCACGGCGCGGCGGGCGCGGGCGTTCGCCGCCGAGGGGCGCGCCTTCCTGCACGCGCCCGTGTTCATGTCTCCCCAGATGTGTCGCGAGGCGCGGGGCATCATGCTGCTCGCCGGCCCGCGGGCCCTGGCCGAGGCGGCGACCCCGGCCCTCGCCGCCATGACCGGCACGCTCGAGTACCTCGGGGAGCGGACCGACCTCGCCGCCGCCTACAAGCTGTTCGGCAACGCCATGATCTTCGCGGTGACCGCCGGGCTCGCCGACGTCTTCGCGCTGGCGACCGCGCTCGGCGTGCCCGCGCCGGATGCGCTCGGCCTGTTCGCGAAGTTCAACCCGGCCGCGACCCTGTCGTACCGGGGCGAGCGCATGGCCCAGGGCGACTACCGCGCGAGCTTCGAGCTCGCCATGGCGCGCAAGGACGCGGGCCTGATGCTCGAGGCCGCGGGCGACCGCCCGCTGTCGATCCTGCCCGCGCTCGCCGCCCGCATGGACGCCCTGCTCGGGCGCGGCCTCGGCGCGGACGACCTCGGCGTCCTCGCGGTGGACGCCGTGCCGAAGCGGCCGTAGCAGCCTGTCGGGGTCGCCCTGGGGCAGGGGCATGCGGTTCGGCGCGGCATGGGCCCCTCCCCTGGCTCGCGCTGCGGCGCAGGCCGGCGGTGGGTTGCGATGGGGAGCACCATCGCCTGCGTCCTCGCGCTCGCAT
>JADLAB010000147.1 GCA_020848455.1 Polyangiaceae bacterium | reverse complement strand
GGTCACCTGCCCGTGGCCAGAAGGACCCGGCGGCATTCAATAATGGGCTCACGATCGCCGGTGGGCGCCATCCTCGAGATCGATGAGGCAGGCGCGCCGCACCCTTGCCCGCGAGGCAACCACGGAGCTGCGCCAGCACCGGGCTGCGCCCGACCCGCGTCGCACGAAACGGCGCCCCCCGCAGGCGCCTGCGTGCGTGCACTCCGCGTGGGCTCCGCGCTCCGGCTTCTGGGCCTGAAGCCTGGAGCCCGAAGTCTGAAGCCACGTCACGCTGGGCCGAGTTTCCTTCTGAAGGCTCGCCCGGGCGGCCGGTGCTTTTTCGCTTACGCGAGCGGCGCCGGGCAGGTAGCCTCCTCCGACACCCTGGAGGCGACCATGGCCTGGGCCGAGCTCCGCTCCGACACCCTGGGAACGACGCGCGTCGTGGCCTTTCGCGGCACCGAGATCGTGTCGCAGCCCTACTGCATCGACGTCTGGTTCACGACCCGGGAGCCCGTCGAGCTCGCCGCGGCCATCGCGACGAGTGCCAGCCTGGTGCTGCGGCGCGACGACGCCTCGGGGATGACGCTGCACGGCCTGTGCGCGTCGCTCGAGCTGCTCGCGCAGACGCCCGAGCTCGTCCTCTACCACGCCTGCCTGCGCCCCCGGCTGTGGCAGCTCGGGCTCACCGAGCACTCGAACGCCTTCACGAAAAAGACGGCCCCCGACATCATCAAGGCGGTCCTCGAGGCGAGCGGCCTCGGCGGTGAGGACTTCGAGCTCCGCCTGGCGGGCGACTACCCGGTCGAGGAGCTCGTCGTGCAGTACCGCGAGAGCAACCTCGCCTTCCTAGAGCGCTGGATGGAGCACGAGGGCCTCTACTACTACTTCGAGCACCCCGAGGACGGCAGCGCCGAGAAGCTCGTCATCGTGGACGCCAAGAGCGCCCACGAGCCGCTCGTCGACCGCGCCCTGCCGTACCGCCCGGCGTTCGGTGCGGACCAGAGCGCGGGTGAGTGCTTCGACTCCTTCACGGTGCTGCAGAGCGCCCTCGTCGGGCGCGTGAACGTGCTCGACTACGACTACCTGAAGCCCGCGCTCGAGCTCTCGGCCGGCGCCGACGTGACGGCGCGGGGCTTCGGCGTGCAGAACGAGCACGGCGCGCGCTTCTTCGACCCGACCCAGGGGAGCCGCTACGCGAAGCTGCGCGCCGAGGAGCTCGCCTGCCGGGAGACGCTCTACCACGCCGTCGGCAACGCGCTCGGCCTTCGCTCGGGCTACACCGTGACGCTCGACGAGCACCCGAGCGACGAGCACAACGTCGAGTACCTGGCGCTCGAGGTCCACCACCACGGCAACCTGCTCGGCCAGGGCGAGGCGCAGCTCTTCGGGCGCTACCTCGAGCCGAAGTACGCCGAGGTGTACCGGGTCGAGATGACGGCGGTGACCGCCAGCACGCAGTACCGGGCGCCGCGCGCGACGCCCTGGCCGCGCGTCTGGGGCTACGAGAACGGCATCGTCGATGGCGAGGCCGAGAGCGAGTACGCGCAGATCGACGACGCCGGGCGCTACCTCGTGAAGTTCGGCTTCGACGAGAGCGAGCCGGGGGCCGGCAAGGCCTCGACCTTCGTGCGCATGAAGCAGCCCCACGGCGGCACGACCGAGGGCTTCCACTTCCCCCTGCGCAAGGGCACCGAGGTGGTGTTCACCTTCCTCGGCGGGGACCCCGACCGGCCGGTCATCGCCGGCGTGGTGCCGAACGCCGAGAAGCCGAGCCCCATCACCGCCGCCAACCACACCAAGAACATGATCCGCACCGGTGGGGGCAATCACCTCACCATCGACGACAACCAGGGCGCGGAGTTCATCCACCTCTTCACGCCCAAGCTCACCGAGCTGTTCATGGGTGGGCCGACCTGCGACGAGGACGGCGAGACGCAGCGCCATCAGCTCGGAGCGCCGCCCGAGGGCCAGGCGACCGCCTGCACGACGCAGGACGTGTCGACCTCGTTCTACCTCTACACGGACATGAACGCGGGCTTCCTCGTCGACACCGAGTGGTGGCAGAGCGTGAGCGGCGACATCCACATCTACGGCGGCGGCAAATTGCTCGAGCAGTACGCGGGGCCGCACGTGTGGAACGTCGCGGGCAACTCGGCCAAGTGGTACGGCGCCTTCCTCGCGGTCGACGTCGCCAGCAACGAGGACCGCCACGTGGTCGGCTGGTGGAACCTGAAGGCCGACGCCGGCGCCACCATGCGCTCCCCGCACATCCACGGCTTCGCCTCGACCGACGTGCTCATGACCGCCGACAGCGAGATGAAGCTGAAGGCGCCGCACGGAGAGATCGGCTTCGACTCGGACGCCTACGTCCACTGCGGCACGACGACGCTGAAGTTCGGCGCCACGAGCGTCGACTGGGCCGCCACGACCGGCACGATCGCCAGCGTCGAAGTCACCATCCCGGGCGGCGCCAAGATCACGACCCCGAAGTGGGAGGTCGCCGACCCGAACGAGACGTGGGTGGGTGCCATCTCCGAGTGGAAGCTCGCCAAGAAGGCCGAGTTCATCGGCCTGAAGATCGAGGGCGTGGGCATCGCGATCGGCGCGGTCGGCGCCAAGGTCGAGACGGTGGGCGCCAAGGCCGAGAACAACGCCGCGCACCTCAAGAAGATCGTGGGGCAGTTCCGCACCGGTGGCTTCAAGGCCGGCATGAAGGCCGTCTGGTCGGCGGTCGCCGGCATGACCGCGATCGCCTGACCGTTCGCTCTGGTTCGCTCGGATACCGCCGCTCGAGGCGAGCGGCACGCATGAGGAGATTGAGATGTCGTTCGCCGAGCTCCGCTCCGACAAGCTGGGTGAGACCCGAGTCGTCGCCTTTCGAGGTGCCGAGGCCGTGTCGCAGCCCTACCGCTTCGACGTCTGGTTCACGACGACGGAGCCGGTCGACCTCAAGGCGGCCGTACCGGCGCCCGCGAGCCTGCGACTCGAGCGCGACGACGCCACCCACATGACCTTCCACGGCCTGTGCGCCTCGGTGGAGCTCCTGGCGCAGACGCCCGAGATGGCGCTCTACCACGCGACCTTGCGGCCCAAGCTGTGGCAGCTCGGCCTCACGCGCCACAGCAACGTCTACACCAAGAAGAAGGTCCCCGACATCATCAAGACCCTGCTCGAGGCGAGCGGCCTCACGTCCGCGGACTTCGTGCTCGAGCTCCAGGGCAGCTACCCCGAGGAGGAGCTCGTCGTCCAGTACCAGGAGAGCAACCTCGATTTCCTCCAGCGCTGGATGGAGCACGAGGGCATCTACTACTACTTCGAGCACCCCGCCGACGGCAGCGCCGAGAAGCTCCACATCGTGGACCACAAGAGCGCCCACGAGGCCCTGCTCGCGCGCAAGCTTCCCTACCACCCGCAGCTCGGCACGGACGAGAGCGCCGGGGAGTGCTTCGACTCGTTCACCGTGGTGCAGAGCGCGCTCGTCGGGCGCGTGAACCTGCGCGACTACGACTACCTGAAGCCCGCGCTCGACGTCTCGGCGAGCGCCGACGTCACGGCGCGCGGCTTCGGCGAGGTGAACGTGCACGCGGCGCGCTTCTTCGACCCCGACCAGGCCAAGCGCTACGCCAAGCTCCGCGCCGAGGAGCTCGCCTGTCGCGAGACGCTGTACCACGCCGTCGGCAACGGGCTCGGCCTGCGCTCGGGCTACACGGTGACGCTCGAGGACCACCCGAGCGACGCCTACAACGTCGACTACCTCGCGCTCGAGGTGCAGCACCACGGCAACCTGTTCGCCCGCGGCGAGGCGCAGGGCTTCGCCCGCCACGTGAAGCCGAAGTACGCCGAGGTGTACCGCGCCGAGGCCACGGCCATCATGGCGAGCACCCAGTACCGCGCGCCGCGCGTGACGCCGCGACCGCGCGTGTGGGGCTACGAGAACGGCATCGTCGACGGCGAGGCCGAGAGCATCTACGCGCAGATCGACGCCGAGGGGCGCTACCTCGTGCGCTTCACCTTCGACGAGAGCGATCTCACGGACGGCAAGGCGTCGACCTTCGTGCGCATGATGCAGCCCCACGGCGGCTCGACCGAGGGCTTCCACTTTCCCCTGCGCAAGGGCACCGAGGTGGTGTTCACCTTCCTCGGCGGCGACCCCGACCGCCCCGTCATCGCCGGCGTGGTGCCGAACGCCGAGACGCCGAGCCCGATCACGGCCAAGAACCACACCCGCAACATGATCCGCACGGGCGGCGGCAATCACATCACCATCGAGGACAACAAGGGCGCGGAGTTCATCCACCTGTTCACGCCCAAGCTGACCGAGATGTTCCTCGGCGGTCCGACCTGCGACAGCGACGCCGAGACCCAGCGCCACAAGTTCGGGGCGCCGCCCGAGGGCCAGGCCACCGCCTGCACGCAGCAGGACGTGTCGACCTCGTTCTACCTCTACACGGACATGAACGCCGGCTTCAACGTCGAGACCGAGTGGTGGCAGAGCGTGAGCGGCGACATCCACGTCTACGGCGGCGGCAAATTGCTCGAGCAGTACGCGGGGCCGCACGTGTGGAACGTCGCGGGCAACTCGAGCCAGTGGTACGGCGCGTTCCTCGCGGTCGACGTCGCGAACAACGAGGATCGACACGTGGTCGGCTGGTGGAACCTGAAGGCCGACGCCGGCGCCACCATGCGCTCGCCCCACATTCACGGCTTCGCCTCGACCGACGTGCTCATGAACGCCGACAGCGAGATGAAGCTGAAGGCGCCGCACGGCGAGATCGGCTTCGACTCGGACGCCTACATCCACTTCGGCGCGACGACGCTGAAGTTCGGCGCGACCAGCGTCGACTGGGGCGCCACGACCGGCACCATCGCGAGCGTCGAGCTGACCGTGCCGGGCGGCGTGAAGATCACGACCCCGAAGTGGGAGGTCACCGACCCGAACGAGAGCTGGATCGGCGCCATCTCCGAGTGGAACATCGCCAAGAAGGCCGAGTTCACGGGCTTCAAGATGGAAGGCGTCGGCATCAGCCTCGGCGCGACGCTCGTCAAGGTCGAGACGGTGGGCGCGAAGATGGAGAACAAGGCCGCGGAGCTCAAGGAGATCGCCGCGACCTTCCGCTCCGGCGGCCCCAAGGCCGGCATGAAGGCCGTGTGGGCGGCCATCTCCGGCATGACCTCCTTCACCTGATGCCAGAGCGGGCATGAAGGTCGTCAAGCCGCAGCGTCTCGGTCTGCTCCAGCGCGTGGTCGAGCACCACCGCCAGGCGCGCCTGGTGGTCACCGGCCTCGCGTACCTGCCGCTCGCGGAGCCGCGGCACCTGCTCACCGAGATGAGCCTGTGGAAGGAGCTCGGCGAGGAGGTGCCGGGGGGCGTCGTCGACGAGGGGCTGCCGAAGCCGCGCGGCGAGGTGCTCGTCACCGGTCGGGCGTGCGCGCCCGCGGGCACCAAGGTGGCGGCCACCTATGCCCGGGTGCGCATCGGCTCGGTCGACAAGCGGCTCGCGGTCCTCGGCGACCGCTACTGGAAGGGGGGCACGCCGAGCGAGCCCAAGCCCTTCGAGGTCATGCCCATCGACTGGGCGCACGCCTTCGGCGGCGAGGGCTTCGCCCAGAACCCGAGCGGCAAGGGCCTGCGGCCGACCGAGACCGACCACGGCGAGCTGCACTTCCTGCCCAACGTGGAGGACCCGAAGGCGCTCATCGT
>JADLAB010000146.1 GCA_020848455.1 Polyangiaceae bacterium | reverse complement strand
TGCATCGCCGTGCCGAGCGCTGCGTGCCCCGCGCACGCGGCGGCCGAGGGCGCGGCGTGCCTCGTCGAGCTCGCGGCCGATGCCTGCGCCGACGGCCTCTACTGCGCCGAGGACGCGCGCTGCCGCGCGCTGCCGAGCCTGTGCGAAGCCGGCTGCTACCGCGACGCCGACTGTGCGGGCGGCGCGTGCGCGGGCGGCTCGGCGGTGACGGCGACCATCGGGCGCTGCGTGGCCGCGAACGTGCCGGGGACCTGCTGGCAGGACGGCGACTGCCCGGCCGGGTGGACCTGCGCCAACGCCTTCGTGAGCTGCGCCGCGTGCGCCCCGTGCCCGAGCCCGCTCGACTACGTCGGCCAGTGCCAGCCGCCCGGCGGCGCCGCGGGGCTCGGCCTCGTCGCCGACGCGGCGGGCGCGCCGCAGGCGGTGTGGTGGCTCGCCGTCGGCTATGGGCTCGTGCCGTGCCCGAGCTTCACGCTCGAGCTGCGCGAGGAGCGCACGGGCGCATGGGAGGCGGGCCCGAGCGAGTCCGGCTGCAGCGCCGCCGAGGCCCCGCCGTTCGCGCAGCCGCTCGTGCGCGCGACGCCGCCGCTCGAGCCCGCGGACTTCGCGTGGCGCTGGGTGCGCGCGCGCGGCAGCTACTACCAGGGGTGCCTCGGCGCGACGCCCGACACGTGCAGCGAGGGGCCGATCGAGGTCGTGAGCGAGCCGCTCCTGCTCGCCGACTGACGACGCGCCGACCGAGCCTCAGCCGCGCCAGTACGCACGCATGAGCTCGGCCACCCAGGCGGGCTCGACGACCTCGCCGCGCGGCCCGAACGCGGCCATCCACGGCTTGAGGTCGAGGACCGGGCTGCCGTCGACGGCGTCGAGCCCGGCGACCTCGAGGGTCAGCCCGCGCACGGCGACGACCCGGCACACGGTGGCGCCGATGCGGTTCGGGCGGTTCTTGCCGCGCTGCGCGAAGATGCCCAGCCGCGGCCAGGCCGGGTTGTCGCGCGGGTGGCGCGCGCCGCGCTCGATCGCGCTCTCGGGCACGCGGTCCATCACGAACAGGACCTCGACGTGCGAGAACTGGTCGAGCCCGAGCAGGGCGTCGGGCCCGCAGCGCGCGGGGTCGAGCTCGATGCGCGCGGACTCGGCGTCCCAGTTGTCGTCGATCGGGGCGCTGCGCGAGCTGCGCACGGCGCCGATGGGCTCGAGGGTGATGGGCACTTCCGGACTCCTGGTGTGGGAACGGCCACATCCGGCGAAAACGTTCGCGAGGGGGCTGCACTCCCTTTGATGGCTGTGCCATGGTGACCGCCATGCGATCCACCCCGCAAGCACAGAACATCCACGAGAGCGAACTCGACCTCGGCCTCGACGCGGCGTCCATCCGCAAGGACTTCGTCGCCAAGCTCTACCTCACGCTCGCGAAGTTCCCGGGCGTCGCGACGCTCAACGATCACTACCTGGCGCTGGCCTGGCTCGTGCGCGACCGCGTGCTGCACCGCTGGGTGCGCTCGGCGCGCACCTACCTCGAGGGGCGCCACCGCACGGTCATCTACCTGTCGGCCGAGTACCTGATGGGGCCGCAGCTCCACCAGAACCTCGTCACGCTCGGCATCGAGGACGCGACGCGCGAGGCGATGCAGCTGCTGGGCCTCGACCTCGACACGATCATCGAGCACGAGGAGGAGCCGGGCCTCGGCAACGGCGGCCTCGGGCGCCTCGCGGCGTGTTTCATGGACTCGCTCGCGACGCTCGACATCCCGGCGATCGGGCACGGCATCCGCTACGAGTTCGGCATCTTCGATCAGGTCATCAAGAACGGCTGGCAGGTCGAGGTCACCGACAAGTGGCTGCGCCACGGCAACCCGTGGGAGGTGCAGCGCTGGGACATCCAGTACTCGGTCGGCCTGGGCGGGCGCACCGAGCACTACGTCGACGAGAAGGGGCGCTTCCGCGTGCGCTGGCATCCCGAGCGCGTCGTGCTCGGCGTGCCGTATGACACGCCGGTGCTCGGCTACGGCACGTCGAACGCGAACTTCCTCCGGCTGTGGAGCGCCGTGAGCTCGGAGGAGCTGGACCTGCAGGCCTTCCAGATCGGCGACTACACGCGCGCCGTCGAGGAGAAGGTGCGCAGCGAGAACATCACCAAGATCCTCTACCCGAACGATCAGAGCCCGGCCGGCAAGCAGCTGCGCCTCGAGCAGGAGTACTTCTTCGTGTCGTGCGCGCTGCAGGACGCCATCCGCGTGCTGCTGCAGAAGTCGACCATCGACCAGCTCGCCGACAAGTACGCGGTGCAGCTCAACGACACGCACCCGGCGCTGGCGGTGCCCGAGCTCATGCGCCTGCTGATGGACGTGCACGGCCTCACGTGGGACCACGCGTGGTCGATCACGGCGCGCACGTTCTCGTACACCAACCACACGCTCATGCCCGAGGCGCTCGAGACGTGGCCGCTGCCGCTCTTCGGGCGCCTCCTGCCGCGCCACCTCGAGATCGTCTACGAGATCAACCGGCGCTTCCTGGACGTGGCGCGCGCCCGCTTCCCCGATGACGACGCCCGCATCCGGCGCCTGTCGATCATCGACGAGAGCGCCGACAAGTCCGTGCGCATGGCGAACCTGGCGACGGTCGGCGGGCACATGGTCAACGGCGTGGCCGCGCTGCACTCGGAGCTCCTGCAGAAGACGGTGCTCAAGGACTTCGCCGAGCTGTGGCCCGGGCGCTTCACGAACGTGACCAACGGCGTGACCCCGCGGCGCTTCGTGCGCATCGCGAACCCGGGCCTGGCCGAGCTCATCACGGACGCCATCGGGACCGGCTGGCTCAACGACCTCGACCGCCTCGCGGACCTGCGCCCGTACGCCGACGACGCGGCCTTCCGCGCGCGCTTCCGCGCGGTGAAGCGCGCGAACAAGGAGCGGCTCGGGGCCTGGCTCGACGACAACTACGACATCAAGACCGATCCGGCGTCGATGCACGACGCGCTGTGCAAGCGCATCCACGAGTACAAGCGCCAGCACCTCTCGGCGCTGCACGCGATCTGGCTCTTCGACCGCATCGAGCGCGGCGACACGGCCGGCATGGTGCCGCGTACGCTCGTCTTCGCGGGCAAGGCGGCGCCGGCCTACATGCAGGCCAAGGTCATCATCCGGCTGCTGCACGGCATCGCGCAGGCGTGCGCCGAGGAGGAGGCGGTCAGGCGCCTCCTGCGCATCGCGTTCGTGCCCGACTTCAACGTGAAGACGGCGCAGCGCATCTATCCGGCGGCGGACCTGTCCGAGCAGATCTCGACCGCGGGCTGCGAGGCGTCGGGCACGGGCAACATGAAGTTCTCGATGAACGGCGCGCTGACCATCGGCACGCTCGATGGGGCGAACGTCGAGATCCGCGAGGCCGTGGGGGCCGACGACTTCGTCCTCTTCGGGCTCACGGCCGAGGAGATCGCGGCGATGCGCGGCAGCTACCGGCCGCAGGCGATCCTCGAGCGCGACCCGGAGCTGGCGCGCGTCCTGGCGCTGGTGCGGAGCGGGCGCTTCTCGAACGGCGACACCGGCCTCTACGAGACGATGGTGCGCGGGCTCATGGACCACGACCCGTTCTTCCTGCTGGCCGACTTCCGCTCGTACGCCGAGACGCAGCAGCGCGTTGCGCAGCTCTGGAACGACCCCGAGGCGTGGTCGGCGGCCGCCATCCGCAACATCGCGGGCATGGGTCGCTTCAGCTCGGACCGCTCGATCCGCGAGTACGCCGAGCGCATCTGGCATGTGAAGAGCGTGCAGGTGAAGCCCCCGAACGCCCCGATCACGCAGACGATGCAGAAGCGGCCCTGAAATTGGCGCTGTGCGTGGACGTGGACGTGGACGGGGACGGGACGGGGGCGGCGGGGGGCGTGGAGGGCCGTCAGAACCGCGGGCGCCAGAACACGGGCTGGGGCTGGTTCTTCGCGGTGCGCGGCGGGTCGGAGCGCTGTGGCTCGGCGAGCACGTAGGCGAAGCCGCCGTCGCGGGTCGCGCGACAGTCGGTGATCTCCACGCTGCCGACGATCGCGCCCGTCGGCAGATCGCCGGGGCTGGCTCCGACCTTCCTCCAGGCCGCGGGGTCGTCCGCGGGCTGGAGGCCCGCATGGATCCACACGCGCCCGCGGATCGTCGTCGCCCTGCTGCGATACTCGTTGCGCTTGACGCCGCGTAGGATCAGCTCGGCGTACGGCTGGCGGATGCTGATGGCGCGCTCGATGTCCGCGGCGGGCAGCGCGCGGGGGCGCTGGGAGGGGGCGCGCGGTGTGCGCGGGGTGGGAGCAGCCGGCGTCGCGGCAGCGACGGGTTCGGGCGTGCGCGGAGATGCGCGTCCGTGTCGTAGCGGATCTCGAAGGTGTGAGGCTCGGCGCCGCGGTCGAGGTAGCGCGCGAGGCCCCAGAACTGGAACCCCGGAGAGCCCTCGTAGACGAACAAGCCATCGCCCGGCGCGAGCTCGCCGAGCAGCTTCATGGACCACCATGTCTGCGTC
>JADLAB010000145.1 GCA_020848455.1 Polyangiaceae bacterium | reverse complement strand
ACGAAGGTGAGCGCGCCGACGAGCAGCACGGTGCCGACGAGCAGGCCCACGAAGAGCGGCGTGTGCGTGGGGAGCGTGCCCGAGGTCGTGGGCACGTACTTCTTCTTCGCGAGCGAGCCCGCCACGGCGAGCACGGGCACGATGACGAGGTAGCGGCTCACCAGCATGGCCATGCCGAGCACGGTCGCGTGGAAGGTGCCGCT
The DNA here is from genome assembly GCA_020848455.1 of Polyangiaceae bacterium. Taxonomy (GTDB): domain Bacteria; phylum Myxococcota_A; class Polyangia; order Polyangiales; family Polyangiaceae; genus JACRDA01. The sequence continues at coordinate 16,640 of JADLAB010000145.1, read as the reverse complement.
GCCGTCGAAGCCGCCGAAGGCCGAGCCGTTGTTGTTGCCGGCCGAGGAGTAGGCGTAGAGGATCTCGCTGAAGCCGTGGGCGCTAGGTTTCGGCGCCGCGGCCCGCGTGGCGCTCCACGCCGTGCTCGCCGCCGTGGCGAGCAGCACCGTCGCGGCGGGGATCAACACCACGCCTCGGCGCACGGCGGGGCTGCGAGCGGAGCGGGCAATCTTGACATCGCGTTGACGGCGCCGTGGCTAACATCGGAGACTGGGTGGGCAGCCCGCGAGAACGTCCCGGCCCACGGGCAGTCTCGGCGCGACGCGCTTGATTGAAGCAGAGCCGCGCCAGGGTAGCCCGCGGTCCACACGCCGCTCTCGACGGCGAAGCTGCAATAGTCCACCCTGATTGCTTCGGCACGACGGGGCTTCTCGTGAGGCGGCTCGGCTGATAACGTCATCGTTCGCCACGGACGGCAGACCGCGGCGCGATCTGGGGATTGCTCGGCCGCCTTCGGCATGACCGGGGACGCCGCGCGGCCCGCCTTACTGCGAGGAGCTCATGGCCGACATCCTGTACACAATCGAATGCGACGCGCTGCCCTCGGACGCCCACGTCGTGGCCTTCACCGGGCGGGAGGCGCTCTCCGAGCCGTACGTCTTCGAGATCGGCATCCAGACGAGCGACGAGCAATTCGATCCCGCTGCGAGCATCCGCGCCAAGGCCAAGCTCCTGTGGAATCTCGGCCCGGATGCCAAGCCCTACTTCGTGCACGGCATCCTGCGCGAGGTCGAGCTCGTGCACCAGCACCAGGGTCGGTCACTCTACCGCCTGACGTTGGTGCCGCGCCTGTGGAACCTCACGCAGACCTTCCACAGCCGCATCTTCACCGATCTCAGCGTCCCCGACATCATCGCCAAGATCCTCAAGAACTGCGGCCTGCAGAAGGGCACCGACTTCGAGATCAAGACGATGGCGACCTACGCGAAGGTCGAGCACGTCACCCAATACAAGGAGAGCCACTTCGACTTCATCTCGCGCTGGATGGAGCGCGAGGGCCTCTACTACTTCTTCGAGCAGACCGACGACTGCGAGAAGCTCGTCGTCACCGACTCCATCACGCTCCACGGCGGGCTGACGAGCGGCACCGTGCGCTACGTCCCGACCGGCAACGACGACTTCATGGCGCTCGAGCACTTCTCGTATTTCTCGGCGCGCCATCGCGCCCGACCCGCGGACGTGCTGCTGCGCGACTACGACTACCTGAAGCCGACCCTCGACCTGCAGAGCTGCCACGTCGTGGACGCCAGGGGCGACGGCCAGATCCACATCTTCGGCGACAACCTCGTCAACCCCGGCGAGGCCAAGCGCTACGCCGCAGTGCGGGCCGAGGAGATCGCCTGCGACCAAGTGACGTTCGCGGCCGAGGGGCGCGCCTTCCAGTTGCGGCCGAACTTCCGCTTCTCGCTCGACGGGCACCCGAACGCCCTCTACGACGGCGAGAGCTACCTCGTCACAGAGCTGCGGCACGCGGGCAACCAGTCGGCGCGCGACGCCAACACCCTGAAGCGCCTCGCCCTGCCCGATCTCGGCAGCGAAGAGTACGCCGTGCGTCTGACGGCCATCCGCGACGACGTGCAGTACCGCGCGCCGCGGCGCGCGCTCTGGCCGCGCATCGACGGCTACGAGCTCGCGGACATCTGTGGCTCGGCGAGCAGTGATTACGCACAGGTCGACGACCACGGCCGCTACAAGTGCCGCGCGTACTTCGACGAAGGCACGATGGCCGACGGCAGCGCGTCCACCTGGATCCGTATGATGCAGCCGCACGGCGGCGGCAACGAGGGCTTCCACTTCCCGCTCCGCAAGGGCACCGAGGTCGCGCTCTTCTTCCTGCACGGCGATCCGGACCGGCCGGTCATCGCGGGGGTCGTGCCCAATGCGCTCAAGCAGAGCCCGGTCCACAAGGGCAACAGCTCGAAGAACGTCATCCAGACCGGTGGCAGAAGCCTCATCGAGATCGAGGATCAGGCCGGCAGCGAGTGCGTCCACATCAGCACGCCCCACTCCGGCACGTTCATCCGAATGGGAGCGCCGCGCGGGGGCGCGAGCCCGGCAGGGGGCGCCAGTGGTGCAGTACGCGGCCCCCGCTCGGCGGCTGCCGGCGCGAGCGGCGGAGCTGGGGCGGCCGCCTCGGCGGCCGAGCCGGCACCGGCATCGACCTCTGCCACGGCACGCTCCTCGGAGCCCGCGCTCCGCGGCGCGAGCGAGCCACCGCCCTCGGGCCCGGAGCTCGCGCGGCGCGGCGAGCGCCTCGGGCTCGTCGCCGCGGTCGGCATGCTGTTCAACGACAGCGTGCGCGGCAAGGCCCTCGGCGAGGGCGAGCCCCCGGTTGCGACCGCGCTTCCGGCAGCGCTCGATTTGCTCGGGATCCCGCGCGGGGCCCTGCTCGCCGCCGCCGCGCAGCACGGCTGCACCGCGGTGCTGAGAGCGCTCGGGGCTCGTGGCACCGACGTGATGGTGCGCTTGCCGAGCGAAACGCCGGCCGATGGCGCGGCCGGGCAAGGCGCCAGCGGCGCCGCGCCGCGCACGTCCACGTCCCACGCCGAGCCCTTGCCCGCCGTGATCGCGGTCGCGAGCGGCATGCATTCCGCCAGCTCGTCCGACGCGAGCCTCGGCACGGCGCTCACGACCGAACGCGCGCTCGTCGTCGTGCCGGCGGCAGCGTCGACGGCGCTGGAGCTGGGACCGGCGCCGCAGGGGGCGCCGACGCCGACCGTGCCGGAGCTGCTCGAGGATCTCGCGCGGCTCGTACCGCTCCTCGCCCGGGAAATCGCCGTGGGGGGCGCGGCCGCGGCGGCGTGGCACGATGACACCCTCGACAAGGCGCGCATCCTGGTCGAGGCCCTCGAGCTACGGAGCTACCACCCCGACGCCCTCGGCGAGCTCGGCGGCAGCGGGTCGGACCCGTGGGCTGCCGAGAACGTCGTCGGCCCCGCCCACCATGCTCGAGGCTTCGGCGCGTCGGCGGGACCGCTCGGCCCCGGCGCCAGTGTCTGGCCCGCGCCACTCGGCGCCACGGGCGGCGCCGATCCGCACGGAGGCCACGGCGCCACGCCGCCCGCGGGCGACGGACACGGCGCCACGCCACCGGCGGCCGGCGGACACGACGGTGGCGGTACCGCGCACCCCGGAGCCGGCGGAGCGCCCGCCGCTCCCGGCGTTCAGATCCAAACGGGCGGCGATCGGCACGACGAGCACGGCAACAACCGCATCATCACCAACCACGATCACAACGAGCTCATCAAAGGCAACGAGGACATCGAGGTCGAGGGGACGTTCAAGAAGCATGTCCATGGCCTCGAGACGCTCGATCTCGACAGCGGCGTGGTCGAGACGGTGGGCGCCTTCTTCCGCAAGACTGTCAATGGCCCCGAGACGCTTCACATCACGGGCCATGTGACGGAGACCATCGACTCCGGCGAGACCAAGACCGTCACGGGCGGCGTGTCGGAGTCGATCCTCGGCTACGAGAACAAGCTCGTCACGGGCGCCGAGACCCACATCAACGCGGGCCTCTACACCCATATCGTGGGCGGCGCCGAGGCAGTCGTCACCGCCGGCCTGGAGACGCACCTCGTCGGCGCGGCGGGGCTTCACTTCCACGCCGGCCCGCACAAGGACCTCTCGCCGGTCAATCACCTCGAGGGCGGGTCCGTGCACGTCAAGGCGCTGAGCAGCGTGGGCATCCACGCCGGTGCGGGCGTCGACATCCATGCCGCCGGCGTGGTGGACGTCCACGGGTCGGGCATGGTGGAGATCAAGGGCGACGGGAGCGTCGAGGTGAAGGGCGGCCGGGCCGAGATCCACTGCCCGACGGTGACGGTGCACGGCGCCACCACGTTCAACAAGAGCGTCGGCGTGGACGGCGTCGTCATCGTCCGTGACGACGCGCAGTTCAAGGGCTGCTTCAAGTGCATCGGTAGCGTCGATCTCGGCTGATGCGCATCTTCGTCCCGCAACCGGTCGTCGCCTCGGTGCGCGCTCTCGGCTTGGGCCAGCCGGGTCGCGGCTGCCTGCGGGTGATGGCGATGTGGCAGCCCGCCGAGGCTGGCGAGCCTCGCGCCGGGACGCTCGTCGGCCAGGACCTCTTCTGGGAGACGGTCGCCGCCGAAGGCACGACCTTCGACGAGGGCTTGCCCAAACCGCGGGGCGAGTTCCTCCTCTCCGGCAGTGCCTGGTCGGCGACGCCCGTGACGAGCCTCGGGGTGATGGTCACCCTCGGCGCCGTCAAGAAGCACCTGCAGGTGTTCGGGGAGCGCTTCTGGTCCGGCTCGCGGCCGTCCCAGCCCATGCCGTTCACGGAGATGCCGATCACGTGGGAGCGCGCGCTCGGCGGTCCCAAGGACCACCGCAACTACGCCGGTCGCGGTCAGGTGGAGGACCCGACGATCGGGGCGGTGCTGCTGCCCAACATCGAGCTGCCGCAGCAGTTGCTGCAGGGGCCGCGGGACAGGCCACCGCCCGCCGGGTTCGGGCCGCGAACGGGAGCAGAGCTGCCGCGCCGCAACCTGCTCGGCACGATGGATGAGGCCTGGATCGAGCGCCGCTTCCCCGAGATGCCGACCGACTTCGATCCGCGCTACGGGCAACAGGCCTGCGAGGACCAGTGGTCGGGCGCCCATTGGCGGGGCGACGAGCGCTTCTGCCTGCTCAATCTCCACCCCAGGCTGCCGCGCTGGGAGGGCACGCTGCCCGGCCTCGGCGCCCGCGCCTGGGTTTGCCGCACGCGCTCGCCCTGCCCCGAGGAGATGCCGCTCGAGCTCGACACCGTGTGGTTCTTCCCCCGCTTCGGCCGCATCGCGCTCTTGTGGCGCGGGTCGTTCGAGCTCGAGGACGACGACGAGCTCGAGGTCCTCGACGTCATGGCGGCGCTCGAGTGGCGCGACCAGCGCCGGCCCGCGGAGCACTACGCCGCGGCCCGCGCGCGACGCAAGTCGCTGCGCGATGCGCTGGCGCTCGACGCGGGCGACGGCGACCTGTTGCCTCCGGAGCTCGCGCCGGCCGCGCTGCCCGCGCCCCCCGCGCCACGGCCCGAAGCCGAGCCACCCGCTCCCCTCTCCGACACGATGAAGGCCGAGCTCACGGCCACCCTCGAAGCGGTCCAGGCCGAGCTGCGCGCGGAGCGTGCGGAGCGCATCGCCCAAGGCGAGCCGACCGGGGACGTGGACCGCGCGCTCTTGGCGACCGACGCGGAAACGGCGTGGGAGAAGATCGCGACGGGCGCGGAAGGCGATGGCGTCGAAGTGGAGGCGCAGCTCGACGGCGTGCGCGAGCAGCTCGTCGCCGGTGCCGCGCCGGCTCACACGGTGGCCGAGTTCGACGTGAGCGCCGCCGAGGCGAAGATCCTCGAGGCACAGATCGCCGCCGCCACCACCGACAGAGAGCGACGACCGGTGGGACCGCCGCCTCCGCCACGAGCCGAGGAGCAGCTCGATACGCTGGCGATGCTGCAGCACGTCAAGGAGCAGCTCGGAGCCCGGTACCCCGATCAGATCGAGGCCCAAATCGCCGCGTTGCAGGGCCCGACGCTGGCGCGCGACCTGCGGGCGGAAGAGGAGCGGGTGCGGGAGCACTACCGCTCGAGCGCCCACCTCCAACCGGAGCTCACCGCGCTCGACCGCGACATGTCCGCGCCGGGGCGCGACGAGGTCGAGCGCGCGGTGGCAGCAGGGGCGTCGCTGCGGCGGTGGGACTTGACCGCGCTCGATCTGTCCGGGCTCGACTTCCGCGGGGCCGATCTCTCCGAGGCGTGGCTCGAGTCCGCCGTCCTCGTGGGCGCGCGCCTCGCGGGATGCAATCTGCACCGCGCCGTGCTCACACGGGCCGACCTCACCGGAGCGGATCTGACGGAAGCGACCCTGACCGAGGCGAACCTCGGCGGTGCGGACGCGACGCAGACGTGCTTCACACGCGCCGAGCTCGCCGGCGCGATCCTCGTCGGCACGAAGCTCGCGGATGCGTCGCTCGCCGAGACGTCGCTCGGGGGAGTCGACCTGTCGGCGGCGCTGCTCCTGCGCGTCAGCTTCGCGCGCTGCCGGGCGAGCGGCCTCATCATGACGGACGTCGACCTGTCCGGCTGCGACTTCCGCGAGGCGGAGGTCGTCGTGTCCAACTTCACCGGCTGCAAGCTCCACGGCGCCGACTTCCGCGGCGCGCGCCTCGAGCGCACGTTGTTCTTCAACTGCCAGGGCGACGACGTCGACTTCTCGGGTGCCAAGGCGCACAACCTGCGGTTCGCCCGGGGCGAGGACGAGCGCTCGAGCTTCCGACGCGCCAACTTCCGCGGCGCGATGCTCGACCGCGCGTGCCTCGGCGACACGGATCTCACGGGCGCCGAGTTCCGCGACACCACCGCCGAAGGAGCGATCTTCTCGAGCTCGGATCTCACCGGCGCGCGCTTCGACGGCGTGCGGCTGGTCGCGGCGCGCTTCGAGCGGGCGATCCTGCGAGGTGCTTCCTTCGTCGCGGCGGATCTCATGGACGCCCACCTCATGCGCGCGCGCTGCCAGGGCACCGACTTCCGCCACGCGAACCTCTTCGGAATCAACACGCTGCGCATTCGGCTCGACGAGCGCACCGATTTCCGCGGCGCGAACCTCGAGAAGGTGCGCTTCTTCCAGCCGGTCAAGGAGACCCATGGACCAGCACGAGGCTGAGAGGCGCGCGGCAGACAAGCAGCCGTTCGTCGGCCTCGACCTCTGCGGCCGAACGTGGCGCGCCGCATCCCTGCGCGGCGCGATGTTCCGCCACTGTGCGCTGCGCGCCGTGGATCTCGAGGGCGCGGACCTCGAAGGCGCGGTCTTCGAGCAGTGCGACTTGGCGACCGCCAAGCTCGGGCAGGCGCACCTCGTCGGCGCGACGTTCGCGTCGACCCGGCTCGTGATGTCGGGGCTCGAGGGCGCGCTCGTGGCAGGGACGCGCTGGAACGGTTGCGACCTCACGGCCGCGAAGCTCGGCCAAGCCAGCGGCAAGAACGCGGACTTCACGGCGTGCGTGGTCGACGAAGCGAGCTTCGCGGGCGCGGAGCTCCCGCTCGCGACCTTCACGCAATGCCGCGCGACCAAGGTCTCGTTCGCCGGCGCCAAGCTCGAGCGCGCGCATTTCGCGGCGATGAACGTCGCCTCGATCGACCTCACTGGCGCAGCGCTCTTCCGTGTCATGTTCGTGGGCTGCAACGTCGGCGGGCGGTCCTTTGCCGGTCTCTCGCTGCATAAGGCCCAGTTCGATCGCACCGATCTCGCGGGCTGCGACTTCACGGGCACGCTGCTCACCGGCGCCTCCTGCATAGCCGCCGACCTCACGGGCGCGCGCCTCGTGAGGGCGGTCTGCCACCACGCCGACTTCCGGCAAGCCAAGCTCGACGGGGCCGAGCTCGCGGGCGCCGACTTCAAGGGCACCGACTTCACGGGCGCCTCGGCACGTGATCTCGGGGCGATCGGCTGCGATCTGTCCGAGACCTGCTGGCAGAGGGCGGACCTGTCGGGGGCGGATCTGCAACAATGCAAGCTCGACGCCGCCGACTTCTCCTATGCGACGCTCGAGCGCGCCAAGCTCCGAGATGCGAGCATGAAGCGCACGAGTCTCCACGCCGTCGGGGATGCGGGCTGCCAGTACCCATCCGACAAGAAGCGCGCGCTGCCACCCGACGAGGCCCGGCTTCGCGCCGAGGCCTGGTACACCGCCCATCGTCACCTAGCCGAACAGGAATCGAAATGAGCACCGCCAAGAAGGTCGTATCGCTCGCGCAAGCCGCACGCCGCGCGGCCGTCGATCCGCAACGGGTCCCGCAATGGGGTCACGTCGCGAAGGTCCTGGATGCGCCGGCGTTCGAGGTGGCCGTGTCGGGCGGCTCGCTGCGAGCCGAGCGCGCGCCGAGCTGCTTGCTCGTGCCCGAGGTCGGCGACGAGGTGTGGCTGTTGCCGAGGGCGGACGGCGCCTGGGTGGTCGGCGCGGTGCTGGGACGCGCCGCGACCGGTGCGGCCGTCGTGTCGCTGCCCGGCGAAGGCACCGAGCTCTCGGCCGCGGGTAGACTGCGGGTGCGCGGGGGACGGGCGCTCGAGCTCGGCGCGCCGACCGTGAGCGTGCGCGCCGACGTGCTCGACGTGACGGCGCAGCGCACGCGCCTCGCGAGCCACGCGGTGGACCTCTTCGCCGCGCGCGTCACGGCCGGGCTCGAGACGGCACGGCTGGTGGCCAAGAAGCTCGATGCCGCGATCGACTCGGTGGCGATGCGTCTGGAGAGATCGTTCCGCTGGGTCACGGAGGTCGAGCAGGTCCGCGCCGGCCAGCTCGATCTCGAGGCCAAGGGCAACCTGCGCGCCCACGGCGACTGTGCGTTCGTCTCGGCCGAGCGCGTCGTGCAGGTGCGCGGCGAGGAAGTGCACCTGAGCTGACGCGGAGCGACGGACCGGCACGTCCATAGCGAGGAGACGCACCATGAACATGTGCAGCAAAGGCGGTGGGATGTCGATCGGCACGCCCGCCCCGTACAACCAGCCGGCGGCGCCGCCGCCCACCTTGCCCGCAGGCAACAACGCCCAGGGCGCGAGCGGCCAGGACTGCTCCTCGAAGGTCAAGGCCTGCGGCTCCGCTGCCATGAACAAGAGCTCGAAGTCGAGCCCGTCGCAGGACATCGGCCCCATGGGCGTGGGCGGCACGCTCTCGGGCAAGCTCATGGGCGACATGAAGTTCATGACGTGCCAGTCGACCAAAGTGAAGATCGAGGGCGCGGCGGCGGCGCGCATGGGCGACGCGACCGAGCACAACTCGGACAACTGCATGGCGGCGACCTTCTCGGTGCCGAGCCAGGTCAAGGTGCTCGTGAAGGGCTGAGGATCCGGCGAGCGCGCCGTCCCATGAGGCGGCTGCGCTCGTAGCAAAACAAGCGGCTAGCGACATGAACGACGCAGCAGGTCCGAAGGCGGCCGCGAAGAGACCGCATCCCACGCCGACGAGCCAGGCAGCTGCGGCCCTGGCCGCGCTCGCGATCACGCCGGTCACGGCCCTCAAGGCGTTTCGCGCACGCCGCGCCCCCGATTCGAGCCTCGCGGTGGAGGATCTGGCGCACACCCGCGCGCTGCTCGGTGCGCTATGCGGCGCGCTCGGCTCGTCGAGCCCTCACGGCCAGGGGCTCGTCACGCGGCTCTGGGGGGCGTTCGAGGATCTGCTGCGCGAGCACCCCGACGCCGTCGCGTCGTTGCAGCCCGCAGCGCCGGTCGCAGCGGTTGCGCCACCCGAGCCGCCTGCGGCCGCCGAGGCTCCCGAGCCGCCCCGTGACCCTCCCAGCGCGCCGCCCGCCCGACTGCCGGCGGCTTCGGTCGCCCCGGCGGGCGCGCCAGCGCGAGTCGCGGACGCGCCGAGCTCGCCGTGGCCTCTGGTCGCGGACAGCGCCGCGCCTTGCAGCCGATCGGCGCGGGGGTCGTCGCCCTGGTCCGCCGCCGAGCCAGCCCCGGTGCTGCCGCCGCCCAACCCATCCGCGCCGGCCGCCGGGCCACCTCCGCCCGCGCCGGCCGCCGCGGCCAAACCACCAGCCATCGACTTCGCCGCGCTCAATCGCTTCCGCACCACCGAAAGTGACCCTGGCACGATCGGGCTCGACGCGGCGATGGTGGTCGCGCCTGCCCTGCCCTTTCGCGAAGGCGAGGCCCCACCACGGAGCGTCGCAAGCGGCGAGCCCCCGGCGAGCAGGAGCTCGTCGAAGTCGGGCATGACCCTCGGCGGAGAGTTGATGAGCCCCGTGCGCGGCGTCACGCTGCCCTTCGCGAAGGGCAAGCAGTTGGCGGAGGCGCTCGCGCGCGAAGGCGCGGGCCCCGAGCCGGCACCGGCCTCGTCGACGGGCGAGGCGCGGCCGAGCGAGCCGGAACGGGCGCCCACGAGCGCTCCGGAGTGGGCGGCCGCGCGAGCGCCCGCGAGCGCCGAGAGGCACGCCGCGACGCCGTTCGTCACCCACCCGGAGCAGGCCTGGGACGCCGCCGCCCGCAGTGCCCAGGACGCTGCCGAGTCGGCCCGACCCAGCACGCCGTTCCGCACGCTGTTGCAGCGCGCGGTCGACCCGACGACGGCCGCGGTCGTCGCGCCGCCGCCGTCGCTCCAGCCGACGCCACGGCCGCCGTCGCCGCCACCAACGTCCGCCACCGCGCGGCCGAGCGCGCCGCCCGCCGAGCTCACCGTCGAGCAGTGCGCCGCGCTCTTCGCCGAATGCGTGACCGTACCCGAGCGGCGCGCGGCTGTGTGGGCGCGCTACGGATTGCCCGACGAGCACGCGTACCGCGCGCTCGAACAACGCTGGCGTGAGCGCTTCGGCCACGATCCGGCGCTCTTCCAGCGCTGGAGCGCCTATTACGCGCACTACTGCCGTTGGTTCGCGACCCAGCCGAGCGGCACGCAGACCGGTCGCGGCGGCTGAGGCCTCCCGCCGCGGTGAGCCTCTACCGGCACGTTCACGACCTAGCTCTGATCGGCGCCGGAGTGGCCGGTGGCTGACCTGCGCATGCCCACGGTGACGTGTCCGGGAACGCCGGATGCGGGAAATCCGCACGTCCGGTGTGACGAGCGCGGGGGCCGGCGGCGAGGCCGGCCTCCGCTACTCTACCGTCTTGGCGCGAGATTTCGGATCCCCAGTGAACGGGTACCCTCAGGGGCTCTTCGCGCCGCCCGCCCGTCGCGCCAGGATCTCCTCGATCTGACCGAGCGTCCGGTCCATGAGGCGCGCCGCGGCCTCGATGGCGTCGGGCTTCGTGAGGTCGACGCCCGCGCCCCGGAGCAGCTCGAGCGGCGGCTTGCTGGAGCCGCCCTTCAGCATGGCGAGGTAGGCGTCGCGCGCCGGCGCGCCCTCCTTTTGCACCTTGTCGGCGAGCGCGATGCCCGACGCGAGGCCGGTCGCGTAGGCATAGAGGTAGTACTTGTAATAGAAGTGCGGAACGTAGGACCACTCGACCGCGTCGTTCTGGCCGAGCGTGAGGTCGGGGCCGTAGTAGGTGCGCAAGAGCTCGCCATACTGCTGGTCGAGCCATTCGGCGGTGAGGGCCGTCCCCGCCTCGACGGCCGTGTGGGCGCGCAGCTCGAACTCCGCGAACATCGCCTGGCGATAGATGGTCGTGCGAATGCCCTCGACCAGGCGATTCAAGATCGACAGTCGCTCGTCGTCGTCCTTGGCGTGGGCGAGCAGGTAGTCCGACAGGAGCTTCTCGTTCAGGGTCGAGGCGATCTCGGCGATGAAGGGGACGTAGCCGGCCGTCACGTAGGGCTGCGCCTTCATCGCGAGCGCGCTGTGAATGGCGTGCCCGTACTCGTGCGCCAGCGTCGACAGATCCTCGGCGTCGTCCTGGTAGTTCATCTTGAGGAACGGATGCACCCCATAGACGTTCACCGAGAAGGCGCCCGCGTCCTTGTCCTTGTGCGGGTAGACGTCGATCCAGCCCTGGGCCGGGTCGAGTCCCCGGCGGAGCTCGGCCACGTACGCGTCGCCGAGCGGCGCGAGCGCCTCGGGCAGGATGCGCAGGGCCTCGTCGTAGCCGAATTTGCGCTTCGTGCCCTCGAACATCGGGCCGTAGAGATCGTAGATGTGCAGCTCGTCGAGGCCCATCAGCTGCTTGCGCAGCTTCACGTAGCGGTGGAGCGGCGCGACGTTCGCGTGCAGGGCTTTCACCATGCCGTGGTAGACGGCCGGGTCGATGTCGTCCTTGTCGAGGTAGGCGGCGAGGGCGGTGTCGTAGCCGCGCGCCCGCGCGAAGGCGACGTCGAGCTTCATCTGGCCCGCGAGCGTCGCGGCGAAGGTGTTCTCGGCGGCTCTGAGCGCGCCGAAGAAGGCCTCGACGGTGTCGCGGCGCACGCGCCGGTCGGTCGAGCCGCGGTACTTGCCGTAGTTCGCGAGGGTGAGCTGGACCTCCTTGCCGTCCTCGTCCGTGATCTTCGGCAGCACGGTGTCGGCGCGCACCGACTTGTAGATGCGCTCGACGTCCGACGGGAGCTCGTTGAGATCGATCTCCGCCCAGAGGTTGTCGCCGAGCAGCGCGAGCGCGCGCTCCGCGTCGGGGCCGAGCACGCGCTTCTTCCGGCGGCGGAGCTCCTCGACGTAGGGCTTGTAGCCCGCGAGCTTCGGCTCGGCGCGGTAGGCGGCCGCGAGCGTGGCCTCGTCGAGCAGGAGCACCTCGCGGCGGATGAACGAGGCCGCGCGCATGAGCTCCTTCATCGCGTCCTGCGCGCGGTCGTTCATGCCCTGGAGCTCGTTCGACCTCTGCGCGCTGTCGAAGCGCAGGTTCGCGTAGAGCGTGAGCTTGTTCGTCGCGAGCCGCGCCTCGAAGTAGCGCTCGAGGCAGGCGCGGAGCTCGGCGGGCTTGCCGAGCTTGCCGGCGTAGGCGGCGAGCTCCTGGCGCCGCTCGGCCACGTCCTTCATGCCTTGCTCGAAGGCCTGGTCGCTCGCGAACAGGACCTCGAGCTTCCACTTGTAGCGGTCGGGGATCGCGGCCCGCTCCATGTTGGCGTCGGGCAGCTGCCCCGGGCTCGGGGGCGGCGTCGCCGCGGACCCGCCGGGGGCGGGCCGCGCCTGCGTGGTGAGGCCCTGCTGGGGCGTGGTCGGGCCGATCGAGCCCTTGCCGACCGAGCCCATGGGCGCGGCACAGCCCGCGGACACGAGACCGGCGACGACGAGACCGAGCAGGGGCGAGCGACGGTGGGGCGATGGCATGGCGGCCCGAGTCTCCCAGGGCGCGGGGGCGTTGGGAAGCCCCTCCGGGGCGCGCGCTCGACCGAGTGGCCCGGACCCCCGCGCCGCGAGGCACGCACCACGCCCCGCGCCCCCGCCTCACGGCCCGGGCGGCGCGAGGTCGAAGACGACCACCGTACCGTCGCGGCTGCCGAGGGCGACGAGCGTGCCGTGGGGTGATGCGGCGAGCGCGTCGTGGCGGGGGACCGGCGCGCGCGCGACGAGCCGGCCGGTCGCGGCGCTCCACACATAGAGCTCGCGCTCGGGGGCCGGGCTCGAGCCGCTCCCGGCGGCGGCCTCGGGGTCGTGGAGCACGAGCACGTGTCGGCCGTCGGGTGTGAAGACGGGCGCGGTCTCGCCGGCGAAGGTGAAGAGCTCGGCGCCGGTGGCGGCGCGCCACAGGCGCGTGCGGAGATCGCGGCCGCCCTTGCTCACCGAGCCCACGCTGCCCGCGAGGATGTCGCCGCGCGGCGAGAAGGCGACGTGGAGCGTCCCGGCGAGCGTGCGGAGCGGGGCGCCGGTCGCGATCTCCCACACCTGGGTCGGCTGGTCCCAGCGGGCCACGGCCAGTGCCTTGCCGTCCGGCGAGAAGGAGACCGCGCTCGGCGTCATGAGGTTCTGCCGGACGTCGTCGTGGGGCAGGGCCTCGCCGAAGGTGCGGACGACGGTGCCCGTCGCCGCATCGAGGAGGCGCACGATGCGCGAGGAGCTGCTCGCGGCGAGGTAGCGGCCGTCGGGCGAGAGGACGGCGCCGTCGAAGGGCCCGAGCTGGAGGCTGCCGAGGGGCGCGCCGATCTGCGCGTTCCAGTAGCGTCCGTCGCCGTTCGCGAGCGTGAACAGGCGCGAACCGTCGGTGCTCCAGGCGAGCGCGGCGAGCGAGCGCGCCTGCTTCGGCAAGCGGTAGCGCACCGTGCCGCTCGCGAGGTCGCGCACGATGACGACGCCGTCGTCGTCCCCGGAGGCGAGGGTGCGGCCGTCGGGCGCGAACGCGAGCTCTGCGATGGCGGCCTCGTGGTCGGCCTGGGGCACGGCGGCCTCGCCGGTGTCGACGCGGAAGAGGTGGATCTTGCGGCCCGCGCCGGCCGCGACGGCGAGCCGACCGTCGGGCGACAGGCCGAGCGTCCAGAGCGGCACGCCCGCGTGCGACGGAGCGTGGAGCTCGCGGCCCGTCGCGAGCTCCCACACGTGGACCTGTCCGTCGCCGCCCGCCGACACGAGCAGCCGGTCGTCGGGCGTCGTCGCGAGGCCGTAGGCGTAGTTGTCGTGGCCGAGGAGCGTGCGCAGGACGCGCAGGCTCGCCGCGTCGCGGACGACCACGGCCTGGGTCCCGTCACCCAGCGTCTCGCCGGTCACGAGCTTCGTGCCGTCGTGCGAGTAGCACAGGCCGTGCACGGCAGAGAGCCTGCCGCTCGGTGCCGGCGACTGTCGCGTCATGCGACCCGATGCGAGGTCCCAGAGGGTGACGATGCCCCCGTCGTTCGGCACGGCGAGCGTGCGGCTATCCGGCGAGAAACCGAGCGCGCCCGTCGACGGGAGATCCCGGGCGAGCGTGCGCGGCACTGCGCTCGAGCCGAGGTCCCAGAGCAGCACCACGCCGTCCGCGTCGCCCGAGGCGAGGAGCTTGCCGTCGGGCGCGATGGCGAGGCGATAGACGCTCGCCGTGTGACCCTCGAGGCGCCGCACGACCGCGCGCGTCGCGACGTCCCAGACGACGATGCTTCGGCCGATGTCGGCCCCGGCCACGAGCTTGCCGTCGGGCGTGAAGGCGAGCGCAGCGACGGAGAGGGTGGCGCCACCGAGGGGGCCCGCGAGCTCGCCCGTCTGCGCGTCCCAGAGCAGCGGCGTCGGCCCGTCGCCGCCGCCCGACACGGCCCAGCGGCCGTCGGACGACAGGGCCACGGCCTTCACCTCCGAGCTCGCGACCCAGCGCGTGCCGCCGTAGCGGGCGACCGGCGTCAGCGTGGGAGGCGTGCCGTCGGCCGGCCGCTCGTCCTCGACACTCGGAGTGACCGTCTGCGCCGGGATTTGCGCGATCGGCAGGGCCTTCACGGTCGGCTCCTGCCGCCGGGCGGGCGCGGGCGCGCAGGCCGAGAGCGCGAGGCCCCCGACGACGAGCGGCAGCAGACGCGCGCGTGCGCGCCGGGCGACGACACGGTGCGGCATGTCCCGAGCATAGACGCGGAGGCGCGGCGCCGCCGCTCGGATCCGCGGCGGCAGAGCCCCGGGCCTTTTCCGCCGCGGCGCGAGGCGCGCAGGCGGGCGCTCAGCTCGGCGCGACCACGGCGTGGCCGTCGCTCAAGGCACTCGTGCCACCAGCGCCCGCCGGCCGGGGCTGTCCGTCTTCTCGAGCAGCCGTGCGACCTGATTGGCAATCGTCCGCATCGAGCGGCCCCGCATGCGGGCAATCTCTCGATTCGACAGCCCGTGCGTGAGGAGCTGGAGCACGTCGCGCTCCGCCGTCGTCAGCGCCAGCGCTTCGAACCGTGCGCGCGGGTCGCGCGCGAGCATCGCGGCGATGCGGACGAGCTCGATGCGCGTCGCCAGGCCGACCTTCGACGCCGCGCTCCCGAGCTGCGCCGACACGGCCGTCCCCGAGATGCCGAGCGCGTAGGAGATGAGCTTCCCCGGCAGTCCCCTGGCGGCTTGCGACAGGACGTCGATCTCGCGCGGCGTCAAGGCGCGGATTGGCTGCGTCGCGGGGGCGTTCTCGAGCACCAGATAGAAACGTCGCGAGCCCTCGGTCCGCGGCACGAGCGTCACGCGTCCGTCGACGAGCGCGGTCCAGAGCTCGAGGGCGTCGGAAGCCGCTCGCTGTTTCGTGCTCTCGATCCGCTGGACGTAGGACGAGAGCTTGTCGGGACGTGGAGCGCCCGGCGTGTGGTGCTCGACCTTACCCCTCGTGTCGATCACCGCCTTGATGCTCTCGGGGCGGAGGCGAAGGCGAAGTCCGGCCTCGACGTGGAGGGCGAGACGCGAGAGCGTCGCGCGCGCGGCGCGCGGCAGCGCGAACTCGCGTTGCGACCCGAAGAACAGCACCGCCACGACGCCCGGCTCCGGATGGACCACGAGCCCAAGCACGTCCAGGGCGCCGAAAGCGGCTCGGTACTGCCGCATGTAGTCCCGCCCTGCGCGGGAGAGTCGCCGGGCGATGTCGAGGTGCGTCGTGACGAGCGACGCGGGATAGTACATTTCCCGCATCCCTTCCAGGCCGAGGGCGTTGATCATTTCGACGTGCGCGCGAGTGGTGTGCTCCCGCGACATCGGCGCCTCGTGAAACAGGTGCTCCCACGACGAGAGGTCCGGTGCGTGGCGGTGCACGACAAGACCCGGCGAGGCATCGATACGGAGCGCCCGGTGCGCGGTGGCGAGAACGTGGGCGCTCCAGGCCGCATCATCGGAGGACGGGGAATAGACCGCCTCGATGACTTTCGGCCAATCGACGCTCGTCGAAATGCCAACCGTCGTCTTCCCTCCCATGGGTCGCTTCAGCTTTCTGCCGCTCGGCGGCAAGGGGTGCGGGCCGCGGCCCCGAGCGCCGGGCGCGCGGCGCCGGTGCAGGCGGCGAAGCCGAGCGCGAGCAGCGCAAGACGCCATCCTGCGGCCCACGCGACGACGAGGCCCGGCTCCGCGCGCTTGTCTCGTGCCCCCACGGCGGCAGCCTAGCGCAACCTCGTGAGGTCTCGTCGACCATCCGCACGGCGCCGTAGAGAGCGTCGTCGTGCTCCGCTCCGGCCCGGCCGACGGCGCGCGACGAGCCTCCGCTACGTTTCGCGCACGTAGCCTTTGCTCGCCCCGCGTTCCTTGGCTAGCGTCCGGCCGCTCGGACAGGCTGGGGAGCCGTCGTCCCGTCTCGCGTGCCTCCGCCTCGGAAAGGAGCTTCCCATGATCGTCGGT
>JADLAB010000144.1 GCA_020848455.1 Polyangiaceae bacterium | reverse complement strand
TCATCACGTCGACCGACTCCGGCGCGAGCGCGCTACCGGGGAGGATCTGTAGCTTGCCGGCGACGGCGCCGACGGCGAGCCAGATGATGGGCTTGCCCGCGCTGTCGACCGCGTAGAGCGCGAGGATGACGCCGGCCCTGGGGTCGGCGATCTTGGCCAGCAGGAAGCCCTGTGCCTCGTCGGCCTTGTAGTAGGTCGCGAGGCCCGCCTGCGCCGCCTCGAGCACGGGCCCGACCACCTCGACGCCCCCCGCGACGTCCGCCTTGAGATCCGAGGTCTGGTCGCCCTTGCCCTGCTGGGAGGCCTGGATGGCAGCCTCCACGCCGGCCCGGAGCGCGGCCGCGGCCTTGTCGGGCGAGGCCGCGGTGCGCAGGCCGATGCGCATCACGGTCATGACCGGCACGGTGCCGTGGCGCCGCTTCGCGTGGGCGATCACGGCGGCCGACGTCGCGACGGTCATGGCCAGGAACAGGGCGACGAGGCGCTTCGTCTTGCCCGCGTGCTGGTAGCTGATGACCGTGGTGGCGAGCGGCATCAGGAACGTCAGGACGATGAAGCCCTGGATGAGGAAGATGAGCCCGAAGGCCTGCGCGAACGCTCCGAAGCCGATGTCGGGCGCCCACTTCGTGAAGTACTGCAGGAGCGCGAGCCCGATCAGGATGAGGAGCGCCACGAGCGACAGCCCGCGGAACAGCAGGAACTCGCGCCGCGGCCGCTTGACGAGCAGCCAGTACGGAAAGAGCAGCGGGAAGAAGACGTAGTAGGCGAAGGTCCGCGGTGGGTTCTCGCGGTAGTAGGCCTCGAAGGCCATGAACTTCTTGAGCGGCTTGGCGAGCCACGGCCGCCGGGCCACGAGCGGGCGCAGCAGCGGGTTCACGAGAAAGTAGAGGACCAAGAGGCCCATGTTCACGAACGCCCCCGTCAGCGGAAAGACGAGGGACGTGAAGAACAGGACCACCGGAATGACGAGGAAGTACGCGAGCCGGAACACGAAGTCGGCCACCGAGAGCGCGGCGTGCGCGCGCGACGGCGCGACGGCCCCGGCGGCGGGCGCGGTGACGGGTTGCGGAGCGGGTGCGTGGTCGGCAGGTCCCCCGAGCATCGGGTGACCTTAGCCGACCCCCGCGCACCCGAGAAGCCGGAGCCGTGGCGCGCTCACTTCCAGGTCCAGCCGCACTTGCCGCAGCGGTCCGCGTCGTCGGCGATCGGCGCGCCGCACTCGAAGCACGCGAGCCCGAGCCCCGTCTCGAGCGCCTCGCCGAGCACGACGACGGTGTCGCACTTCGGGCAGCGCTGTCCGCGGTGGCCGACCTTCGGGTAGAGCGCCGCGCCGTTCCGGTCGGTGAAGTGGAGGTCCGCGTTGTCGACCCGCCCGCCGAGCAGCCGCGTGCGTACGCGGCGCGGGTGTAGCTCGACGCGCCCCTCCACCATGAGCGCCTGGCACTGGGGGCACTGCATGCCGCGACGCTAGCGAGACTGCAGCGCGAGCGCCACGCACGGCCGCCGGGCCCGGCCACAAAGCGCTTGGCGAACGAACGTTCGTACGCTAGGGTGAACGAGCTGGGTTCGCGGGTGGCACGGCCGAGGTGTCGCACATGAAAGCGGAAGGTTGGTTCCTCGAGGCGGCGCAGAAGCCGCTCGTGAAGCAGGCATTCGAGCTCGCCCCCGGCGAGCGCGACGCCGTCGTGGCGGTCGAGGCCTGCGGCCTGTGCCACACGGACCTCGGCTTCGCCGACGGCTCGGTGGCGCCCAAGCACGCGCTGCCGCTCGTGCTCGGGCACGAGATCGTGGGCACGGTGACGCAGGCGCCGGCGGGCTTCGAGTCGCTCGCGGGGCGCGCGGTCATCGTGCCGGCCGTCATCCCCTGCGGGGACTGCAGCTACTGTCGCGCCGGCCGCGGCAACATCTGCCCGCGCCAGAAGATGCCCGGCAACGACATCCACGGTGGCTTCGCGAGCCACGTGGCCGTGCCCGCGTGGGCGCTCGTGCCGGTCGACGACGCGCCGGCCAAGGTCGATCGCCGGAGCCTCGCGGTCGTGGCCGACGCGGTCTCGACGGCCTACCAGGCGCTGCGGCGCAGCGGCCTCGCGAAGGGTGACGCGGCCTTCGTGGTCGGCGCCGGCGGCGTCGGGGGCTACCTCGTGCAGCTGGCGCGGGCCCTCGGAGCGCGCGTCATCGCGTGCGACGTGTCCAAGGACAAGCTCGCGCTCATCGCAGCGCACGGCGCGGAGCTCACCTTCGACGTCACCGGGCGCGCGCCCAAGGAGGTGCGCAAGGACGTGCACGCGGCCGCCAAGGGCTGGGGCATCGCCTCGCACGCCTTCCGCATCTTCGAGACGAGCGGCACCACTGCCGGGCAAACGCTGGCCTTCACGCTGCTCGCCCCCGCCGCGACCATGGTGCAGGTGGGCTTCACCCCGAAGACCGTGGAGGTGCGCCTGTCGAACCTCATGGCCTTCGACGCGACCCTGCACGGCAGCTGGGGCTGCCCGCCGGCGCTCTACCCCGAGGTGCTGCGGCACATCTACGCGGGCGAGGTCGCGCTCGAGCCCTTCGTCGAGCAGGCGCCCATGTCGCGCCTGAACCAGGCCCTCGACGACATGGCGCACCACCGCCTCACGCGGCGCCTGGTGCTCGACCCGCGCGCCTGAGGCGCCCCTCCGACCCCGAGCCACACGAACGGGCAGCCGCCAGCACACGCTGGGGAGCGCGCGCGGCTGCCGCCACCGACACCACCGCCTCTGGAGACACGAAGATGACCGAGCTATTCAGCCACGATTTGGTCCCCGGCTACGAGTTCCGCCACATCCGCTACGAGGAGCGTCCGGTGCGCGGGCGCGACGGCAAGCCCGCCGAGGGCCTGCACAACGTGTGGCTGTGGCTCGACAACGAGGCGCAGCTCAACAGCTACACGACGGCGGCGGTGCGCGACGTCATCATCGGGCTGCGCCGCGCGAGCGCCGACCGGCGCTGCGTGGCCGTCGTGTTCACCGCCGTGGGCAACAAGGCCTTCTGCACCGGCGGCAACACCGCCGAGTACGCGAGCTACTACCGCGGCCGGCCGACCGAGTACCTGCAGTACATGCGCCTGTTCAACGACATGGTGACGGGCCTCATGCTGTGCGACAAGCCCGTCATCTGCCGCGTCAACGGCATGCGCATCGGCGGCGGCCAGGAGATCGGCATGGCCTGCGACTTCTCGGTCGCGGCCGATCACGCGCGCTTCGGTCAGGCCGGCCCGGTGCACGGCTCGGCGCCCGACGGCGGGGCCACGGACTTCCTGCACCTCTACGTGGGCTTCTCGCACGCGGCCGAGTCGCTCAGCCTGTGCGAGCCCTGGAGCGCCCACAAGGCCTACCGCCTCGGCCTCCTCAACGAGCTCGTGCCCTCGTACCGGACGCCGGCGGGCAAGCTCGTCCCGAACCCGCTCGTCGTCACCGACCGCTACACGGACGAGATGGGGCGCGTCGTGCTCGGCGAGAGCAAGCAGGGCGCCGAGCTCGACGCCGGCAAGGCCCTCGCCAAGAGCTGCACCATCGACCTCGCGCCGCTCGACGAGGCGGTCGACAAGCTCGCGACCAAGCTGCTCCACACGTTCCCCGACTGCACCCGCAAGACGCTCGAGAGCCTGCGCAAGAAGAAGCTCGAGCACTGGTACCAGAACAGCGAGACGGCGCGCTCGTGGCTGGCGCTCAACATGAACACCGAGGCCGCCGCGGGCTTCCCGGCCTTCCACTACGGTGACCGCGAGGCGCGCGAGATCGACTTCGTGCGCCTGCGCCGCCGCATCGCCGAGGGTGCGCGCTTCGACGCGGCGCTCATCGCCGAGGTGATGCCCCCCGCGGCGCACAAGCGCATGCAGGACGGGGCCTGAGCGCGCCAAGGGCCGAGGAGCATGGAGGCACGGGGACGATGAGCGAGGCCGAGAAGGGCTACGAGACCATCGAGGTGCGGCGGCTCGAAGAGGGGCGCGTGCTCGCGCTCGCGCTCGCGCAGCCGAAGGCGAACATCCTCTCGATGGCCATGATGGAGGAGCTAGCGCGCGCGCTCGACGCGCACGCGAACGAGCGCGCGCTCCGGCTGGTCGTGCTGTCGGGCCAGGGCAGCCACTTTTCCTTCGGTGCGAGCGTGCCCGAGCATCGCGCGGCCGAGGCGCCGCGCATGCTCGCCACCTTCCACGCGCTCGCCCGCCGCATCGGCAGCTACCCCGTGCCGGTCGCGGCGGCGGTCGAGGGCAAATGCCTCGGCGGGGCCTTCGAGCTCGTGCTCGCGAGCCACTTCGTGTTCGCGCGCGCCGACGCGGTCTTCGCCTGCCCGGAGGTCAAGCTCGGCGTCTTCCCGCCCGTGCTCGCGGCCCTCGGCCAGCTCCGCCTCGGCCCGCTCGGCGAGCAGCTGCTCATCGCGGGCAGCGAGCTCACGGCGGAGCGCGGCCACGCCGTCGGCTTCGTCACGAGCCTGGTGCCCGCCGGCGCGAGCGCGGTCGACGCCGTGCTCGCCTGGTACCGGCTGAACCTCGCGCCGCTCTCGGCCTTCGCGCTGCGCGAGGCCACGGCCGCGGCGCGCCAGGGCTCCGGCGTCGCGGCCGCGCTCGGCGCCCCGCTCGCCGCCGCCGAGCAGCGCTACCTCGAGCGCATCGTGACGAGCGCGGACGGCAACGAGGGCATCCAGGCCTTCCTCGAGCGGCGCGCACCGCGCTGGGTGGACGCGTGAGCGCACGCAGCACCGCGGCGACCGCTACGCGCGCGCCGGCGAGCGCGCCGCGGCGCGCGCGGGCAGCGCGGTCGCACGGGCGCGGTGCGGCGGGGCGCTCGGGCCGCGAGGAGATCCTCTCGGCGGCGGCGCACGCCATCGCCCGGCACGGCTACCACGGCATGAGCATGCGCGAGCTCGCGCGCGCGACCGGCAAGGCGCTCGCGAGCTCGTACAGCCACTTCCGGTCGAAGGACGAGATCCTCTTCGCACTGCAGTCGAGCGCCTTCGAGGAGCTCGACCAGAGCGCCCTGCGCGCGCTCGCGGCCGTGGCGGGTGCGCCGGCGGACGCCGCGACGCGCCTCTACGCCTTCATCGAGAACCATATCGCCTTCTGCGCGCGCGAGCCCGACGTGATGCACGTGCTCGTGCAGGAGGCCGCGGCGCTGCCGCGCCCGCAACGCGCCCAGGTGCGCGCGCTGAAGGAGCGCTACTTCGCGCGCGCCCGCGAGCTCGTGGCCGCGGTGGCCCGGCTCGACGACGACGAGCTCGAGCGGGCGACGTACAGCCTGTTCGGCATGCTCAACTGGACCTTCGGCTGGTACGAGCCGCGCAAGCACGGCCCCGCTTCCGTGCTGGCGCGCACCATCCACCGTCTGACGCTCGGCGGCCTGCCGGGCCTCACCCCCAAGCACCGAGCGCAGAGCGGCGGCAGCGCGAAGCACGGAGGCAGTGCATGAGTTACAGAGGAGCGACGTTCGCGGCCTTGCTCGACCGGGCCCGGGCGCTCACCGAGGACAACGCGCTCGCGAGCGTCCACGCCTGGAAGCGCGAGAACCCGGGCTGCCTCGCCGTGGGCTACATGCCGGTCTACGCGCCGCGACCGTTGTTCGAGGCGCTCGGCTGCCTGCCCGTCGCGATCTTCGGCGGCGGCGACGCCCTCGACATCATCCGCGGCGACTCGTACTTCCAGTCCTACATCTGTCACATCCCGCGCAGCACCGTGGAGCTCGGCCTCGGGGGCCAGCTCGACGTGCTCGACGGCATGGTGTTCCCGTCGATCTGCGACGTGATCCGCAACCTCGGCGGCATGTGGAAGATGCTCTTCCCGCAGAAGTACGCCTCGTACCTCGACCTGCCGCAGAACTTCGACCCCGCGGTGGGCGGCAAGTTCTACGCGCACGAGCTCGGCCGCATCGCGCGC
Organism: Polyangiaceae bacterium; assembly: GCA_020848455.1. Lineage (GTDB taxonomy): Bacteria > Myxococcota_A > Polyangia > Polyangiales > Polyangiaceae > JACRDA01. The sequence goes on along the minus strand of JADLAB010000144.1, from coordinate 12,351 downwards.
GAGCTCAGGGAGCGCGGCGCCAGACCGCTCGAGCCCGAGGCCCTGCGCGCCGCCATCGTGCGCGAGAACGAGCGCCGCGCCGTGCTCGACGAGGTCGACAAGCTGCGCCGCGCCGAGCCGTGGCGCCTGCGCGCCAGCGAGGCCTACCTCGTCGTGCGGGCGGGCGCGGCCATGCCGGCGAGCGAGCACACCGATTTCCTGCGCGCGGTGCTCGCGGCGGCGCGGACGCGCGAGACGCGCATCGTCGACAACGTGCGCGTCGTGCTCACGGGCTCCTTCTGCGAGCAGCCGCCCCTCGACCTCATCGTGGCGCTCGAGAAGGCGGGCTGCGACATCGTCGAGGACGACTTCCAGCTCGGCCTGCGCATGATCGACGGTCCGATCGACGGCGCCGACGGCGACCCGCTCCACGCCCTGGCGAACGCGTTCCTGGTGCGAGGGCGCGACACCGCCTCGCGCTACATCGACAAGGGCGAGAAGGGCGCGGCCCTGGTGGCGCGCGTGCGGGCCTGCGAGGCCGACGGCGTGCTCTTCGGCGCGGCCTCGTTCTGCGACCCGGCGCTGCTCGACGAGCCCATGCTCGAGGCCGCGCTCGACGCCGCCAAGATCCCGCACACCAGCTTCAAGTTCGCCGAGAACGCGGGGCAATTCCAGGTCATTCGCGAGCAGGCGGGCGCGTTCAGCGACGCCGTCAAGCTCTGGGGAGCATCGCCATGAGCACCACGAACGAGCCGCGCGCCGAGGCGCACAAGGCGGCCGCCGCGCCCGCCGCGACGGACACCGTCAAGGACCGGAGTCAGCTGCGCCAGAAGCAGATGATCGCCGACCACTTCGACAAGCTCGCGCGCGCCAAGGAGGACGGCAAGAAGGTCGTCTATACCTTCGTGCCGGGCAACCTCACCGAGCTCATCGGCGCCTTCGACATGCTGCCGGTGCTGCCCGAGATCAACGCCCTGCAGAGCGGTATGCGCAAGAAGAGCGCCGGCTACATCGCCGAGGCCGAGAAGCACGGGCACTCCGAGGACGTCTGCACCTACGTGAAGTGCGACATCGGCATGCTGAAGAGCGGCAACATCGGGCCGACCGGCCAGAAGCTGCCGTCGCCCGACCTCTTGCTCCTGTCGTACACGGGCTGCTTCACCTTCATGAAGTGGTTCGAGCTGCTGAAGAAGGAGTACGGCTGCCCGGTCGTGATGCTGCACGTGCCCTACCAGCCGGACGGGCAGATCACGAAGGAGATGCGCGACTACGTGGTGGCGCAGCTGAAGAGCGAGGTCGTGCCGGCCATGGAGAAGGTCGCAGGCAAGAAGCTCGACCTCGACGCGCTCACGGCGCGCCTCGCGCTGTCGCGCCGCGCCGAGGAGGACCTCTGCGCGGTGTGGGAGTCGGCGCGGCACCGCCCCTCGCCCATCGACGGCTACTTCGGCGGCGTCTACTACGTGGGCCCGATCTTCTCGTCCTTCCGGGGCGGCGAGGACGCCGTGCTCTACTACCAGGAGCTGCGCCAGGAGGTGGAGGCGCGCGTCGCCAGCCAGGAGGGCCCGATGACGCCCGACGGCCCGGTCAAGGAGCGCTTCCGCCTGGTGGTGGAGGGACCGCCCAACTGGACCAGCTTCTACGACTTCTGGCGCATGTTCGCGCGCGAGGGCGCCGTCGTCGTGTCGAGCACCTACACGCGCGTGGGCGGGCTCTACGATCTCGGCTTCCGCCACGACCCGAGCAGCCCCTACGAAAGCCTCGCGGACTACTGCCTCGGCTGTTACACGAACCTCGGGCTGCCGACGCGCGTCGATCTCATCGAGCGCTACATCAAGCGCTACGAGGCCGACGGCTTTCTCATCAACAGCGTCAAGAGCTGCAACTCCTTCAGCGTGGGGCAGCTCCTCATGCTGCGCCAGCTCGAGGAGCGCACCGGCGTGCCGGGCGGCTTCATCGAGAGCGACCTCGTCGACCCCCGCTACTTCGGCAAGGCCAACATCGAGAACCGCGTCCAGAGCTACCTGCAGATGCTCGAGGCGCGAAAGCAGCGCGGAGCAAGCGCATGAAGTGCGTCGTCGGCATCGACCTCGGGTCGACCACCACCAAGGCCGTGCTGCTCGACGAGGCGGGCAGCATCATCGGCCGGGGCATCACGAACAGCCGCTCGAACTACGAGACGGCCTGCGCCGTGGCGCGCCTCGAGACCCTCTCCTCGGCGCGCTTCTACATGCTCGAGCGCGCGCTCGAGGCGCGCGCGCACGCGGCCCCCGAGGCCCGCAGCCTCGTGGGCTCGATGCGCGACGCCTACCGGCTCGAGCTCTTCCTCGGCGAGCTCGGCGATCTGCGGGCCACCATCCTGCGCAACCTCGGCAAGAGCCTGTTCGTGGGCCCGGCCGAGCCCGACTTCGCGGCGACGAAGAAGAAGACGGTCGACCGCGCCACGCTCGAGCACGCCGCGAGCCGCATCCTCGACGCGGTCGAGCGTGGCGCCCCCGCCACCTTCCTCGGCGGCGCGCCGCGCAAGAGCGAGTTCTTCCGCGACCTCGCGGGTGCCGCCTACGTGGCCGAGGCCGAGGCGCTCGCCAAGGAGGAGAACCTGCCCTTCGAGCCGCTCGCCGCGCTCTACGACCGGGCCATCCTCGAGGTCGAGGGCCGGCTGCAGCCGCGCGACACGGGCGGCCTGCTCGAGCGCGCGCTCGTGCGCGTGCGCCCGGGCACGGGCGCGGGACCGGACCCGGTCCAAGCCGTGCTCGCCGCGGCGGTCGCCGAGGCCGCGACGGGCGAGCTCGAGGAGATCGCGGTCGTCGGCACCGGCTACGGGCGCCAGACGCTGCCCTTCCCCAAGGAGTCGGTGCGCAGCGAGATCCTGTGTCACGGCCGCGGTGCGCACCGCGTGTTCGACGGCACGCGCACCGTGCTCGACATCGGCGGCCAGGACACCAAGGCGATCCAGGTCGACGGTCACGGGGTCGTCACCTCCTTCCAGATGAACGACCGCTGCGCGGCCGGCTGCGGGCGCTATCTCGGCTACATCGCCGACGAGCTCAACCTCGGGCTGCACGAGCTCGGCCCGCTCGCCTTGAAGGCGACCAAGAGCGTGCGCGTGTGCTCGACCTGCACCGTGTTCGCCGGCGCGGAGCTGCGCGAGCGGCTGGCGCTCGGCCAGAAGCGCGAGGACATCCTCGCGGGCCTGCACCGCGCGATCATGCTGCGGGCGATGAGCCTCCTGGCCCGTTCGGGCGGCATCAAGGACGAGTTCACGTTCACCGGCGGCGTGTGCAACAACCCGATGGCGACCAAGGTGCTGCGCGAGCTCGTGAACGAGAACTACTCGGCCGACATCACGCTCAACATCCACCCGGACAGCATCTACATGGGCGCGCTCGGCGCGGCGCTCTACGCCCTCGACGACGCGCGCGCCGACCGCCCGCCGCCGCTGCCGCCCTTCGTGAAGAAGAGCAGCCACGTGGCCCGGGCCTGAACGAGAGAGCCATGCAAGAGCACCTGACCGCCGGGATCGACGCCGGCACGAGCAGCATCAAGGTCGCCATCGTGAAGAGCCGCGCGGGCCGCGACGGCGCGATCCTGGCCACCAGCGTGCAGCGCATCCGGCGCCGCAATCTGTTCGAGGTCGCGAAGGCCGCCTACGAAGAGGCCTGCCAGCACGCGGGCATAGGCGACGTGCGCGAGTTCCAGTACGTGGCGAGCACCGGCGACGCCGACGCGGTCGACTTCGCCACGGGTCATTTCTACGGCATGACCACGCACGCGCGCGGCGCGCTCTTCCTCGTGCCCGAGGCGCGCGCCGTGCTCGACATGGGCGCCCTGCACGCGCGCGCCATCAAGATGGACGAGCGCGGCAAGGTGCTCGGCCACCGCATGACGAGCCAGTGCGCGAGCGGCAGCGGTCAGTTCCTCGAGAACATCGCGCGCTACCTCGGCGTGCCGCTCGAGGACGTCGGGCGCATGTCGCTCGAGAGCGGCCACGCCGAGGAGGTGTCGAGCATCTGCGCCGTGCTCGCCGAGACGGACGTCATCAACATGGTGAGCCGCGGGCTTTCGGCCGGCGACGTCCTGAAGGGCATCCACCTGTCGATCGCCGGGCGCCTCGTGAAGCTCCTGCGCTCGGCCACCGCCGAGGGCACCGTGGCGCTCACCGGCGGGCTCGCCAACGACCTCGGCATGGTGGCTGCGATCCGCGACCTCGCGGGCAAGGAGCCGCGGGGCAAGAAGGTCGCGGGCCCCGCGCCCGAGGTGAAGGCGCACCCGCACTCGATCCTGGCGGGCGCCGTGGGCGCGGCCCTGCTCGGTGCCTACCGCTTCGAGCAACTGCGCGAGAAGGGGCGCCTCGTCGGGACGACGGCGGCGACGACACCGAGCTGACGCGCGCCGCCCGCGTGGGCTCTGCCGGCGTGGCCGCGCGCCGCCGCGCTCGGCGCTGGACCGGATTGCGGCGCGGCGCGGCGGGTAGCACCATCAGGAGCGAAGGAGGCGGGGGCCATTCTCGTCGAGGCGCTCATCATCCTGCTGTTGACCCTCGTCAACGGCGTCTTCTCCGGCGCGGAGGTCGCGTTGCTCACGGTGCGCGACACGCGCCTCGCGGAGCTCGTGAGCCGCGGGTCGCGCCGCGCCCGCTCCGCGACGGCGCTGCGCGCCCAGCCCGAGCGCTTCCTCGCGACGGTGCAGGTGGGCATCACCGTCATCGGCACCGCGGCGGGGACCTACGGCGGCGCCACCTTCGCGGCCGATCTCGCCGGGCGCTTCGCGGCCGTGCCGGCGCTCGCGCCCTACGCACGCGAGCTCGCCTTCGCAATCGCCGTCGCGGTCGTGTCGTTCTTCTCGGTGGTCGTGGGCGAGCTCGTGCCCAAATCGCTCGGCCTGCGGCACGCCGAGCGCTACGCCCTGACGATCGCCGCGCCGATGCGGGCGCTCGCGTGGCTGATGCGACCGCTCGTGTGGCTGCTCACCGGCAGCTCGAACTTGATCCTGCGCCTGTTCGGCGAGCGCACGGCCTTCGTCGAGCAGCAGCGCTCGGCCGAGGAGCTCGACCAGCTCGTGGGCGAGGCGGCCCGGAGCGGCGTCGTGCACCCGCACGCGGGCCGCATCATGGCGCGCACCTTCGACTTCGCGAAGCTCACGGTCGCCGACGTCATGGTACCGCGCCACGAGGTCGTGATGCTGCCGCGCAGCGCGACGGCCGAGGAGGTGCAGCGCGCCGTGCTCGACTACGCCTACACGCGCATGCCCGTGTACGAGGGCAGCATCGACAACATCGTCGGCTACATCACGGTCAAGGACATCCTGTACCTCGTGTGGGACCAGCGCTTGTTCGTGCTCGAGGACCTGTTGCGGCCGCCGTTCTTCGTGCCGGCTTCGAAGCTCGCCATCGAGCTGCTCGAGGAGATGAAGGAGCGGCGCGCGCCCTTCGCCATCGTCGTCGACGAGACCGGCGGCGTCGCCGGCATCGTGACGCTCGAGGATCTGCTCGAGGAGTTCGTCGGTGAGCTCTTCAGCGAGCACTCGCGCGACGAGCCCGAGCTGGTGCGCCGCGAGGCGGACGGCGCCCTGCTCGCGCTCGGCACGACGCCCGTGCGCCACCTGAATCGCGAGCACGGCCTGTCGCTGCCCGAGGACGAGGGCTGGCACACCGTCGCCGGGCTGTGCGTGACGCACGCCGGCCACATCCCGAAGCCCGGCGAGGTGGTCGAGCTCCCGGGCGTCGCGACGCTCGAGGTGGTGGAGGCCTCCACGCGGCGCGTGCGCTCGCTGCGGATCCGGACGCCCGCGCCCGCCGCGGAGTCGGAGCGGGGCGCCCGAGGCCGGGACCCGAGGCCCGAGGCCTGAAGCCTCAGCGGGCGCGCGACGCGAGCACGAAGGCGAGCGTCTCGTCGCGCTCGACGGGCGTGAGGTGCGCGTTGTCGCCCATCTCGACCAAGATGCCCGGCCACTCCGCGGCGGGCACCGCGTCGACGTCGGGGTAGCCGTGGCAGGCATTGCAGTGGGCGAGGAAGAGCTGCCGGCCGCGCTCGAGCGACGCGACGCTCGCGCCCGGCGCGTGGGCCTGGGCGGCTTCTACGCCCTTCGGGCCGACGGATCCGGGCGGCGGGGCCGACTTCGGGTAGCAGCCCGCAAAGAACGCGGCGCCGAGGACGACGGCAAGGACGGGCGGGGTGAAGCGCATGGAATCTCCCTGTTCAACCTGTGCGGTGCTCTAGCATGGGGGCGCGGCGTCGCCCCCGCCAGCCCTGCGCGCCCGAGTTGAGCGGCGCCGGAGCGCATGCTCCAATCCGGCCATGGATGTGGGCGGGTGGCTGCGCGACCTCGGCCTCGAGGTGTACGCGCCGGCCTTCGCCGCGAACCACATCGACGAAGAGACCCTCGCGACCCTCGGCGATGCCGATCTCCGGGAGCTCGGTGTCGCCTCGCTCGGGCACCGCAAGCGCCTGCTCGCCGCCATCGAGGCGGTCCGCGCGGCGCCGACGGCGGCGCCCGCCTCGAGCGCCGAGCGCCGCCAGGTCACCATCCTGTTCGCCGATCTCTGCGGGTTCACGGCCCTGTCGCGCACCCTCGACGCCGAGGAGCTGCGCGCCGTCGTCGCGGCGTACACCTCGGCCGTCGACGCGATCGTCGCGCGCTTCGGCGGCACGGTCGACAAGCACATCGGCGACGCCGTCATGGCGCTCTTCGGCGCGCCCGTGGCGCACGGCGACGACCCGCTCCGGGCCGCGCGGGCGGCGCTCGCGATCCACGCCCGCATGCACGAGGTCGGGCGCGAGCTCGGACGCGAGCTCGCGGCGCACATCGGCATCGCCACCGGCGAGGTCGTCGCGGGGGGCCTGCGGCGCGGGAGCGCCAGCGACTACACGGTCCTCGGCGACGCGGTGAATCTGGCCTCGCGGCTCGACGGCCTTGCGGGCGCTGGCGAGACCCTGCTCTCGGAGGCCTGCTATCGCGCGGTGGAGCGGCACACCGACTGCGAGGCTGCGGGCGTTCACGCGGTGAAGGGGCTCGCCGAGCCCCAGCGCGTCTACCGGCTGCGCGGACTCGTCGCGACCACGGCCGCGCGCACGGCCTTCGTCGGCAGGCGCGCCGAGCTGGCGCGCCTCACGAGCCTGCTCCGGGCGCCGCAGGGAGTGATCGCAGTCCTGCGCGGCGAGCCCGGCATCGGCAAGACGCGCCTGCTCGAGGAGGCCGCGCGCCTGGCCGAGGAGGCCGGCCGGGCCGTGCACCGCGGCCGCGTGCTCGACTTCGGCGTGGGACGTGGGGAGGGCTCCGTCGCGACGGTGCTGCGCGGGGTGCTCGGACTCGGCCCCGACACGCCGCAGGAGGCCATCGGCGACGCCCTCGCGCGCGCGGTCGAGGGCGGGCTCGTCGCCGCCGAGCAACGCCCGTTCCTGGAGGATCTCTTGGAGCTGACGCTCGCGACCGGCGCGCGGGCACTGCTCGACGCGACCGACCCGGCGCTGCGCCTGCAGCGCAAGCGCGCGTGCGCCGCATCGCTGCTCGGCGCGGCGTGCCGCCGGCAACCGCGGCTCGTCGCCGTCGAGGACGTGCACTGGGCCGACGGTGAGACCCTCGCCACCCTGCTGGGCATGGCGCGGGCGGTCGTGGAGGCCGGCAGCGCCTTCCTCGTCACGACGCGCCCCGGCCCGACGGCCTTTGCCGACACGCCGGCCGGCGGGGCGGCGCCCGCGCAGGTGCTCGACCTCGCGCCCCTCGAAGCGGACGCCGCGGGCGAGCTCGCGCGCGCCCTCGCGCCGCACGGCACGGTGCCGGCCGAGTGTCTCGAGCGCGCGGCCGGCAACCCGCTGTTCCTCGAGGAGCTGCTGCGTGCCAGCGCGGCCGCGCGGCCGGCCAGCAGCCTGCCGCCGACCATCCACAGCCTCGTGCTCGCGCGCGTCGATCGCTTGCCGGCGCGCGACAAGGCAGCGGCGCAGGCCGCGAGCGTCGTCGGCCAGCGCTTCGACCTCGCCCTCTTGGGTCACCTGCTCGGCGACGACGGCTACCAGCCCGCGGAGCTGCTCCAGCAGGGCGTGGCTCGGCCGGCGGAGGGCGCCGGGCTCTTCACCTTCGCGCATGCGCTCATCCAGGAGGGAGTTTACGCCTCGCTGCTGCGTGCCGAGCGAGCGGAGCTGCATCGCCGCGTCGCCGCCTACTACGCCGACCGCGACCCGGCGCTCGCGGCCCAGCACCTCGACCGCGCCGACCACCCGTCGGCGCCGCGCGCGTACCTGCGCGCGGCCGAGGCGGAGCGAAGCGCCTACCGAGGCGCGCGCGCCCGCGCCCTGTGCGAGCGCGGCACGGCGCTCGCGACCGAGCGCGGCGACCGGCTAGAGCTCACGCTCTGCGCCGGACAGCTGGCCCTCGACGAGGGCTCGGTGGATCGGGCGCTCGAGCAGAGCGAGCGCGCGCGCGCCCTCGCGGCGAGCCCTGCCGACCGCTGTCGGGCCCTGCTCGTCCGGGCGGCCGCCCTCCGCACGGCCAGCCGCACGGACGAGCTGCTCCTCGCCGCCGAGGAGGCCGAGGCGCTGGCCCTCGAGGCGGGCCTCAGGCACGAGCGCGCCCGGGCCTGCTACCTGCGCGGCTCGGCGTACTTCGTGCGCGGGCGCATGCGCGAGTGTGCGGAGCAGCACGGCGCGGCCCACGAGCTCGCGGCCGGTGCCCCCGAGCTCGAGGCGCTGGCCCGGAGCGGCCTCGGAGACGCGGCCTACGCACTCGGTCACTTCGCCGAGGCCGAAGGGCACTTCGTGCGCTGCATCGAGCTCGCGCGGCAACACGGCTTCGGGCGCATCGAGGTCGCCAATCGCTCGATGGTCTCGTTCGCGCGCATGATGCTCGGCCGACCGCCGCCGCCCGGCGAGCTCGAGGCCTCACACGCCGCGGCGCAGCGTGTGGGCAACCGGCGCGCAGAGCTCATCGCCGCGCACGCGCTGTGCATGGCGGCGCTCGACGCCGGCAGCCCCGAGCGCGCGCGCGTGTGCGCCGAGGAGGCGGTCGCGCTCTCCCAGGCCCTCGGCACCCGGCTGTTCGAGGCCGAGAGCCGGCACCTGGTCGCGCTCTGCCTGGCGCGCCTCGGACGGCGCGACGAGGCCGAGCGCGCGAGCCGCGAGGCGCTCGAGCTCTACCGCGGCTGCCCCCCGGAGTACTGGGAGCCCGTCCTGCTCGGCGGGCTCGCCGCGCTCACGGCGGACGAGCCGGAGCGGCGCGCGCTCCACGCGCGTGCCGAGGAGCTGCTCGCCGGGGCCGTCCTCGCCCACAACCACGTGCTCTATCGGCGCTACGCGGTCGACGACGCGTGCGCGCACGAGGAGTGGGACGAGGTGGCGAGGCACGCCGCGGCGCTCGAGCGTTTCGTCGCGGGGGAGCCGGGCGGCCTCGGCGCGTTCGTCATCGAGCGTGCGCGCTTCCTCGTCGCGGGCGCGCGCGGAGGGCGCGGCGCGGAGCTCCGCGCCCGGGGCGAGGAGCTCGTCGCGCGGGCGCGCGCGACAGGGCAGTGCGTGGCCGCGCAGGCGGTAGAGGCCGCGCTCGCGGAGATCGCGCGCACCGGCGACTAGCAGGAAACTCGGCTCCAGCGTGGCGTGGCTTCAGGCTTCCGGCTTCCGGCGCCAGGCTTCAGGCGCAGAAGCCGCGGCGTGGATGCGTGTGGCGTCCCTCTCCCTCCCGAAGCCTGGAGCCTGGAGTCTGCAGCCCTGAGCCCGCGTCGCGGCGAGCAGCTCCCGCCGGCGAGCGCCATTGACCCCCCGTCGCCGACGGCAGAAAATGCCGCGATGTCGAGTCGCGCCGTGCTTGCTTGGGCCTTCGTGGGAGCGCTGGCAGCGGCGTGTCACGCCGGGGGCTCTACCGACCCCGGCACGACCGGTACGGGTGCGACCGCGAGCGGCGGGACGGCAGGGGCGGGCGGCGCCACCACGACGAGCACGACGACGAACATCGGCGGCTTCAGCACGGGTGGCTCGGGTGGGAGCCAGGCCGACGCCATCCTCTACGTGCACTCCAACACCACCCTCTACCGCGGCGACCCCTCGGTCGCGCCGCTCACGCTCGAGCTGCTCGGCGACTTCGACTGCGTCGCGGTGCCCGCGGGCCCGGGTCAGACGACGAGCATGACCGACGTCGCCGTGAACCGAGAGGGCGCGCTCTGGGGGCTGAGCTCCTACTCGATCTACCAGATCGATCCACAGCCTGGCGCCGTGCACTGCTCGAATCGGGTCAGCCTCAACAACCCGAGCCCGTTCTACGGCGTGACCTTCGCGCCCGAGGGCGTGCTCGATCCGAGCACCGAGGTGCTCGTGGCGGGCAACTCCGCCGGCGAGCTCTGGTCGATCGACGGCAACGGCAACCTCGCCCAGCGCGGGACCTTCGGCCTCGTGCCCGCGGACGACGGCCACGGCCACGTCTACGCGAACGCCGGTCAGCCCTGGGAGCTCTCGGGTGACATCGTGTTCCTCTACAACGGCGGCTCGCCGGTCGGCTTCGCCACCGTGCGAGACTGCCCGAACCCGCCGGACCCGCTCAACTGCAACAAGACCGACACGCTCATCGAGCTCGACGTGCCGGCGCTCGCGACGGCCACGACCCAGTCGGTCACGAAGAGCGTGCGCGGCCAGGTGGTCAAGCGCGCGGGCTGCAGTGACGCCGCCAACCAGAGCTACGGGAGCATGTACGGCATCGCGGCCTTCCAGAGCAGCGTGTTCGGCTTCTCGCGCAACACGAACGGCGGGTTCGCGGTCGAGGTGAGCAACGTGGACGGCACGGCGTGTCTGGTGCAGAGCTATACGGACAAGTGGGCGGGCGCCGGCATCACGACGCTCGCCCCCGTGATCGCGCCGCCCAACTGAGGGTGCGCGCGCCTCGACCGCGCCGAGCCCATGCGTCCCCGCCCCTCGTACCCCGACTCGCTGCCCACCACCCGGCTCGACTCCGTGGCGACGGTGGGGGAAGGCGGCGAGCTGACGCCCTTCGGCGAGCACGCGCAACGCGAGCTCAAGGCGCACGCCGGGCCCATGGTGTGGACCCCGTGCCCCCCGCACGTGTTGCTCCTGCGTCGACCGCCGCAGCCGGGCGACGAGCGGCGCGGTCCGGCCGATTCGGGCAACGCGTGGCTCACGGGCGAGGTCACGCGCCCGGGCGTGCTCTGGGAGATCCTGTCGATGCTCGCGCAGAGCCGCCGCGTGGGCGAGTTCGTGGTCGACGACGGGACCGACCGGCGCCACCTGTTCCTCGAGCTCGGCCACCTCGTCGGGGCCGCCTCGAGCGCCGCGGCCGAGCGCATCGGTGGGACGTTGTTCCGCTACGGCCTGCTCGCGGCCGACCAGGCGGCCCAGGTGGCGCGTGCCGCGACGGCCGGCAAGCGCTTCGGCGAGGCCGCCGTCGAGCTCGGCTTCGTCGACCGCGCGACGCTGCGTCAGATGATGGACAAGCAGAGCGAGGAGATCTTCTACTCGGCGATGGCCGCGACGGGGGGCAGCTTCTACTTCGTCGCGGGCCTCGACGAGACGCGCATCGATCACCGCGCGGCTCTGCCGGTGCAGTCGCTGCTGCTCGAGGGCGTGCGGCGGCTCGACGAGATGGACCACTTCCGCCTGCTCATCCCGAGCAGCCAGTACGTGCCGCTGCGCATCGGCCTGCCCCAACAGCTGCGCGAGGTGCGCAGCGACGAGGGTGCCGTCAAGGTGCTCGCGGCCGTCGACGGAGCGTCCAGCATCGCGGAGATCGCGCGGCGCATCGGGACGAACGAGTTCGAGGCCTCGCGCGCCGTATGCGAGCTCATCCGCCGCAAGGTCGTGGTCCTGCGCCCACCGCGGCTCGAGGGGCTGATCGACATCGTGGCGGTGTGGAACCGCGCCCTGCGCCTCATCCACGAGGCGCTCGAGGGCCTGCCCGGGGCCCCGGACGTGCGCGAGAACCTCGCCTCGTTCGCGCGCGGGGGCGACGCCTATCCGGCGCTGCTGCACGACGCCGGCCCGACCGAGGACGGCAGCTTCGACGCCGCCGTCGTGCGCGAGAACGCCGAGGGCCAGGAGCTCTCCGACGAGAAGGTGGCGGAGCTGCTCTACGAGTACGCCTCGTTCGCGATGTTCGTGGCCGAGCCGGCGATCCGTGGGGTCAGCCGCCCCGACGCGACGCGCGTGGCGCGCAAGGTCGGCGAGTACCTGAAGCAGATCGACCCGGCCAACTGGCGCGGAGGCTGACGGCCGCCCGCGGTGAGGAGGGTGCGCGGTTCGGCGCGGCATGGGCCCCTCCCCTGGCTCGCGCTCGGGCGCAGGCAGGGGGTCGTGCTCGGATGCGAGCCGCTCCGCCTGCGTCCTCGCGCTCGCATCGGGACCCTCCCATGCCGCGCCGAACCGCATGCCCCTGCCCCAGGGCTCATGG